>CAYUAA010000091.1:0-5104 GCA_964442585.1 uncultured Elusimicrobium sp.
TTTGGGGACCATGGTTTGGCGGCCGCCCAGTCTGAAAATATGCCGCGCGGTTATGTGGAGTATAATTTAATCAACCATCAAATTCCGTTAATTATTACGGGCGGCCCGATTAAGAAAGCGCGCGTAATTGACGAAGTTGCCAGCCAAGTGGATATTTTACCCACCGCCATGGGGCTTTTAGGCCGTTCCTATACCAGCCGCGCCATTGGGCGCGACGTGTTGGCCAAAAACAAGCCTGAACCCGGTGCGCTGATTTACGGTTGGGCGGTTTCGCCCTCTGTCATTGGTTTTGTACAGGGGGATTATTATTACCACAGCCAGGGCGGCAAAGAAGGGCTTTACAAGTATAAAGCAGATAATTACAATGAAGATATGTCCCAGCAAAAGCCGGAACTGTTTCAGCATATGAAGAATTTGGCGCAAGGGTTATACGAAACGTCCCGGTATCAGTTTTACCACAATCACAAAAAAGCCGAACAGGCAGATTAATCAGGAGGATAACATGAACGGACTTTGGATTATTTTAATTGTATTGGCTGTAATGGCGGTATATGGGGTAAGCGTATATAACGGCTTTGTGGTGCTTAAAAACCGCGTGAACGAAGCGTGGAGCGATATCGAAGTGCAGATGAAACGCCGTTATGACCTAATCCCCAATCTGGTGGAAACGGTAAAAGGTTACGCCAAGCACGAAAGCGGCACGCTGGAAAAAGTAATCCAGGCGCGTAATATTGCCATGAGCTCGCAGGGAAACGTGAAAGCGGCGGCGGAATCGGAAAATATTTTATCCGGCACGCTTAAATCGCTTTTTGCCTTGTCGGAAACTTATCCGGACTTGAAAGCCAACGCCAATTTTATTGAACTTCAGCGCGAACTGCGCGATACGGAAGATAAAATCCAAGCCGCCCGTCGCTTTTATAACGGAAACGTTTTGGCGTTCAATACCAAAATCGAACTGTTCCCCGGCAACATCATCGCTTCGATGTTCCATTTTGAAAAGCGTGAGCTTTTCCAGCTTGCGGCCAACGAGCAGGAAGCCCGTCAGGCGGTGAAAGTTCAGTTTTAATTTATGGCCACCACTTACGAACATATTGCCCAAAACAAGCGGCGCACCGTGCTGCTTGTTTTGTTGTTTCCGGTTACTTTTGCATTGTTTACGTGGCTGGTGTTGTGGGGCGTTTTTGGCCTTGCGGGGCAGGGCTCTTGCCAATCCGCCGTGCAGACGCGCACGCAAACGCGGCTTGTGCGCATGGCTGATGGCCGCGTGAAGAGCGTACGGGTAAAAACGCCTGTAACTCGAATGTCCGGTTCGGTGGCCAAAAGTGGCTTACAACAGGCCAGCGAATGGATGATGATTATCGGCCCGCTTTGTTGGCTGGGAGCGATGATTTGGATTTTAATTGCGTACTTTGCAGGAGACAAAATGCTGCTGCGCGGGGCAGGCGCATTTGAAATTAAAAAAGAGGACTTCCCGGAATTATACCGCCTGGTGGAAAATCTGTGCATCACGCGTGGTCTTCCCACTCCTAAAATTTATTTAATGGACGACCAAGGCCTCAACGCCTTTGCCACGGGGCGGGACCCGCAGCATGCCTCTATTGCGTTTACCAAAGGTATTGTGCAAAAGTTGGATCGCGCCGAGCTGGAAGGCGTAGCCGCGCATGAATTGGCGCACGTGGAAAACCGCGACATCCGCCTTATGCTTATCACCGTGGCGGGAATTTCGTTCTTTACGCTGGCGGGGGAGGTATGCTTCCGCGCGGCGGCGCGCGCCAACCGGCGCAACAGTAAAAACAACGGGGCGGCGCTCTTTTTAGTGGCGGGGCTGATTATGCTTGTTTATGGGTATGTGATTGCGCCGCTGATTCGTTTGGCGCTTTCGCGCCAACGGGAATACCAGGCCGACGCCACCGCCGCGCTGACGACGCGCAATCCCGGCGCGCTGGCAAACGCCTTGCGCAAAATTTCCGGCAACAGCCGCGTAAACGCGTTGGAAAACCGCGAGAGCATGGCCGCCATGTGTATTGATAATCCGCTTAAAAAAGCGGGGCTTTTTTCCAGTCTGTCGGGCCTGCTGTCCACTCATCCGCCGGTTGAAAAACGCATTGCCGCGTTAGAAGAAATGGACGGACGGATTTAATGGCAACCGCTTACGAATACATCAAACGTAATAAACGGCGCAGTTTGATATTAACCGCGTTGTTTCCTCTTTCATTTGTATTATTCGCGTATTTGTCGGTGGTGGGTTTTTTTATTTTCTTGGGTTTGGTGAAATATTTTCATTACGGGAATGTTTTTTCATTTGGCAGTTTGTGGTACAAGTCTGTTGTTTCCGCGCACGATACGTGCACTTGGTTTCTTCCTTTTTGTTTTGCCGTATCTTGTTTTTGGGCCTGGTTGGCCTACCGCCAGGGAGATAAAATTCTTTTAGAATTTGTGCCCTGCGTACGCAGCGTGTCGCGCTGGGACGAGTTTGACGCTTATGCGTTGCTTGAAAACTTGTGTTTGTCTTGCGGGATGCCGATGCCGCAGCTGTATGTGCTTAACGACGACTCCATGAATGCTTTTGCCGTGGGGATGCGTCCGGAGCGTGCGGGGATTGTAGTTTCGCGCGGTTTGTTAAAACGGTTGGACAGAGCGCAGTTGGAAGCGGTTTTAGCGCACGAATTGGCGCATATCCGCCATTACGATACGCGGCTGATGGCTATTGTCATTATGTGTACGGCATTTTTTACGTTTGCGGGGGAAATCCTGCTTTATGGCACTGAGCGAGATAAGGCGGATAATTCTTGGCGTGCTACGGCAGGGCGAGTGTATTTTCATGCGGGTATTCCCTTTTTTGTGTATCCTGCTTTTGCGCTGCTGGCGTACGGGTATGTGATTTCGCCGGTTATCCGTTTTGCGCTGTCGCGTACGCGAGAAAGTTTGGCCGATGCCCAAGCCGCTTTAACTACGCGTCATCCGCGTGCGTTGGCGCGTGCGCTTTGGAAAATCAGTCAGGACAGCCGTATCGAAGTGCTGGACGGACTCCCTTTGATCGGCGCGATGTGTATTGAGCGTCCGCAAGGGACGGACAGCTTTTTTAACCATTTGAGTGGGCTGGGCCGTTCTCATCCGCCGGTGGAACAGCGTATTTGTGCGTTAAACGACATGGACGGCCTGTTCGACGGAGTGGATAGACTTTAATCCGGAATCTGCCGTTGCGGATTATTTCCAACTCTGCCGACGGGTTTCCCCTTGACGAGACCCGTTATAAATAGCAAAATAGAATAAAGCCTTTATCGGGAGATTTTTTATGCGTCGCACTTTATTGCTTCTAGCCGCTTTGGCCTTAACGCCCGCCGTCTATGCACAGACGGATTGCGCGCCGTTTACGCGCGAGCAAGTGCTGGAAATTTTCTCCCAATACAATCCTGCGGTGTTGGAACAAGCGGCCCAAAACGCCGATTACAACGCCGTTTTGGACAGTTTTTTGGACGCTTACAGCGCGCCAGCCACGCCCTCCAACCGGGCCGAATTAATTGCCGTTGCCCGCAATTTCGACAATTCAATTCGCCTTCAGGTGCTTGCGGACGCTTACTTGCAAACCTCTTTGGCTGTGCGTCTGATGGGAGGGGACTCTTCCTCAGCCGAAAAGCTGTTCCGCGAGGACTTGACCGCAATTTTTAGTCGCGTGTGGGCCGTTACCGTGCAACTGCGCCAGTATCAGCTGGACGAAGCCAAACGGACGTTAAAAGCCGTCCGCACGGACACAACCCTTTCCCAGGCGCAGCGCAGTGCGCAATCGGCGCAGTTGCGGGAAGACATCCGCTCTTTAAAGGCCGAAATTAAATCCCTTCGGAAAAACCGGGGCGCAACCATTCTTTCGGCGGTGGATTCTTACGTATTGCAATTACAGCAGGCCGACGCCGGCTTGTTGCAAGCCGCGCAGTCGGTCGCTTCCGTTTCCGAAACGGAAAACTTGCAAGTTAAAAGCAACCACAAAAAGCCCGTCGCCAAATAACATTTCGGCTCCGCGCCCGCGGGGCATATTGCGTCATTTACCCAATTTAAAACTAAAGGAATACAAACCATGATTAGAACTGTGATTGATAAAATTTTTGGAACAAAAAGCGAACGTGATTTAAAAAAAATTCAGCATTATGTGGATGCAGCCAATAAATTTACCGCGGAGTTTGAAAAACTTTCCGACGAAGAATTAAAAGCCAAAACGCAGGAGTTTAAAAAACGTTTGGCCGATGGCGAAACGTTGAACGATATCTTGCCCGAAGCTTTTGCCGTGGCGCGCCTGGCGGCGCAGCGGGTAATCGGCCTGCGTCCGTACGACGTACAGATGCTGGGCGGTATTGTGCTGCACCAGGGGAAAATCGCCGAAATGGGTACGGGCGAAGGTAAAACGCTGGTGGCGGTGCTGCCTTCTTACTTAAACGCGCTGACGGGCAAAGGCGTGCACGTGGTGACGGTGAACGACTACCTTGCCCGGCGCGACCGCCAATGGATGGGTCCCATTCACGAATTTTTAGGTTTAACCGTCGGCTATATCAGCCACGACATGAACAGTGCTGAACGCCGCGACATGTATGCCAAAGACATTACGTACGTTACCAATAACGAACTGGGCTTTGACTATTTGCGCGACAATATGGTTATCTCCCGCGAGGACCGCGTCCTCCGCCCGCTTAATTACTGTATTGTGGACGAAGTGGATTCCATTTTAATCGACGAAGCCCGCACCCCGCTTATTATTTCCGGCCCGTCGGACCAAAGCACGGATAAATACTATGTGGTCAACCGGCTGATTCCTTCGTTAAAAGTCCGTTTAATTACGGAAAAGGACGAAGTGAAAGCCAAATACGAAGGCGTAAAACTGGATGAAGGCGTCGACGCCGTTATTGACGAAAAAGCCCATACCGCCACATTGACCGATACCGGTATTGCCAAGGCGGAAAAATTTTTAAACGTACCGAACCTGTATAACGATGTGGAATCCGAATGGGTGCACCACATCAACCAGGCGCTGCGCGCTCACCATTTGTACGAACGGGATGTGGATTACGTTATTAAAGACGGCGAAGTTGTTATCGTGGACGAATTTACGGGCCGC
>CAYUAA010000092.1:0-5080 GCA_964442585.1 uncultured Elusimicrobium sp.
TGGCCGGGCGGCACCGCGGGGCTGACGACCGGGTTAGAAAAAATACCCATTTCGTGCAGCGCGCGCCACATTTTAAAGCAGTTTTCGTTGCTGCCCACGTGCACCGGAATAACCGGAGTGGTGCTGTGGCCGAGATCGTACCCCAAATCGCGCAGACCTTTTTTGAGTTTATCGGTCAGACGGAAGAGATTGTCACGGCGGGAAGTGTCGTTTTCAATCAGTTCCAGCGCTTTGGTGATGGACGCCACGGAAGCGGGCGGCAAAGCGGCGGAAAAAATCTGGCTGCGGGCATTGTGGCGGATATAATGGATGATATCCGCATCCCCAACCACAAAACCGCCGACGGTGGCAAACGTTTTGGAGCAGGTGCCGACCACCAGATCCACCTCGCCGTTTTCCAGGCCGAAGTGTTCGCAGGTACCGCGGCCCGTTTTACCCAAAATACCGGTGGCGTGCGCGTCGTCCACAATAATGCGCGCACCGTATTTTTTGGCAATTTTGACAATTTCCGGCAACGGACAAATATCCCCTTCCATGCTGAAAACGCCGTCGACAATAATCAGTTTTCCGGCTTCTTCAGGCAGTTTGGCAAGAACGCGCTCCAAGTCCGCCATGTCGTTGTGTTTAAAGCGGACCATTTCGCCGTCGGAAAGTTTTACGCCGTCCAAAATGCTGGCGTGGTCCAATTTATCCACGATGGCGTAATCACCTTTTTTAAGCAGGCAGGAAACTACCCCCAAATTCATCTGATATCCGGCGGAGAACACCAACCCCGCTTCTTTGCGTTTAAAATTGGCGATGCGCTGTTCCAGCTCGTCAAGCGCCTTGGTATTGCCGTTTAAAAAGCGGGAACCCGCCACACCGGAACCGTATTTAAGGGCGGCGTCAGCGGCGGCTTTTTTCATTTCGGGATCGTTGGCCAAGCCCAAATAGTTGTTGGAACCGGCCATAATATAGGTTTTACCGTTGAGCACAATTTCCGGCCCTTGCGCGGATTCAATCGGCTGGAAATAGCCGTAAATACCCATGCGCATGGCGATTTTGGCGTCTTTGAAATTTCTGCATTTCTCAAAAATATCAGACATGTTTTTATCCTTTTGGCGCAAAACCGACGGGAATAATCCCCCCGTTAGCGGTTATTTACTTACCTTTTTAATAATATTAGTAGTGGAGCGGCCTTTTAAAAGCGCAAAACGCACCACTTTTTTTGCAAATTCTCTGCCGACGATTTCCGACGGCTTGTAGTCCCCGCCTTTCACCAACACGTCCGGGCGGACCAGTTTAATCAGTTCATACGGCGTGTCCTGCTCAAAAATGCTGACGGCCGACACGCTTTCCAACGCGGCCAGCACCAAAGCGCGGTCCGCTTGCGTATTCACCGGGCGGGTAGGGCCTTTCAAACGGCGCACGGACGCGTCGCTGTTCATGCCCACAATCAGCACGTCGCCTTTGGAGCGGGAAAACTCCAAAACGCTCACGTGCCCGGCGTGCAAAATATCAAAACAGCCGTTGGTAAATACGATTTTTTTCCCGGCCGCACGCTGCGCGTCTACAAATTTTTTAAGCGAGCGGGGGCCTAAAATTTTATTTTTCGCTTTCACCGGCTTCTTTTTCCTTGGCCATCATGCGTTCAATCAGACCCGTATCCATATTGCCCGCCATAAAATCCTCGTTATTTACGATTTTTTGGTGGAATGGAATCGTGGTTTTTACACCCGCGATTTGAAATTCGCCCAAGCAGCGGCGGCTGCGTTCCAACAAGTGGGCGCGGTCCGGCGCGGTGACGATTAATTTGGCAATCAGACTGTCGTAATAGCTGGGAATCGTGTAACCCGTGTACATATGGCTGTCCACGCGCACACCCAATCCGCCGGCGGGAATCCATTCTTCAATAGTTCCGGGACACGGGGTAAAGTTGCGTTCGCTGTCTTCGGCATTGATGCGGTGCTCAATAGCGTGGCATTTGATTTCCGCCGCTTCTTTTTGCGTAATGTGCAAAGGTTCGCCCTGGGCGATTTGAATTTGCATTTTAACCAAATCTTGCCCGCAGACGGATTCAGTTACCGGGTGCTCCACTTGAAGACGCGTATTTACTTCCATGAAATAAAATTCTTTATTGGGCGCCATCAAAAATTCCACAGTACCCACGCCGCGGTATTTGGCAGCTTTGACGAGTTTACACGCGGCTTCCTGCAGTTTGGCGCGCGTTTTGGCGTCCACAAAGGGGGAAGGAGATTCTTCCACCAGTTTCTGGTGGCGGCGCTGCATGCTGCAGTCGCGTTCGGCAAACGCTACGACGTTGCCGTAATTGTCTCCCGCCACCTGCACTTCGATGTGGCGCGGGTTTAGAACGAGTTTTTCAAAATACACCCGGTCGTCGCCAAAGTTGGCTTTGGCTTCGCCTTGAGCGGTTTTCATCATACGTTCCAAATCGTCTTCTTTCAGGCAGGCGCGCATCCCTTTTCCGCCGCCGCCCAAAGAGGCTTTAATCATAATCGGGAAACCGATTTTGCGCGCCACTTCGCGGAAGTTTTTGCCTACAATCCCGTCGGAACCGGGGGTTATCGGCACGCCGGCTTTTACGGCGATTTCGCGCGCGGTGGATTTTACGCCCAACATTTCGATGGCTTTGGCGGTGGGGCCGATAAATGTCATGCCGGCTTTAGTAACGGCGTCGGCGAAATCGGCGTTTTCGGA
The DNA here is from genome assembly GCA_964442585.1 of uncultured Elusimicrobium sp. GTDB lineage: Bacteria > Elusimicrobiota > Elusimicrobia > Elusimicrobiales > Elusimicrobiaceae > Avelusimicrobium. The sequence goes on from CAYUAA010000092.1 coordinate 2,698, forward strand.
CAGGAAACCATAGCCCGGGTGAACCGCGTCGGCCCCGGTGATTTTACCGGCGGTGACAATGGCGTCAATATTCAAATAGCTGACCGGAGACGGCGCGGCGCCAATGCAAACGGCTTCGTCGGCCATGCGCACATGCATGGAATTGCGGTCCGCTTCCGAGTAAATGGCTACAGACTTAATGCCCATTTCCTTAAGCGTGCGGATCACGCGAAGCGCAATCTCGCCGCGGTTGGCGATTAAAACTTTCTTAAAAGGGGTGATTTTAATTTGAGCGGACATGCACGGCTCCTATTTTTCGATAAAGAAAAGCGGCAGACCAAATTCCACCGGCGCGCCGTCCTGCGCGGTTACTACACGCAGTTTACCGCTTAACGGAGCGGTGATTTTATGCTTTTGGGAAACGGTTTCCACCAAACCCAACGCGTCGCCCTCTTTTACGGCTTGGCCTTCTTTTAAAACCAGATTTTTGCCTTTATCCGCCGCGCGGTAAATACCGATCGCGGGGGCCGTTACCGCCGTAAGGGAACATTCAAAATGGGCGGGTTCAGGCAACGCCTCTTTCGTTTTTACTTCAATGCATTCGCCGTCTTTTTCGTAGCAAAATTCGGCCAAGTCGGTGGTTTTGAGCCAGCCGGTAATTTCCGTAATGAGTTTGGTGTCCATAAAATCCTCGGATTTAAAAATAGAAATACGATTGGTTTTATTTTACCATTTTTAAACCCGCTGTGCACCAACGGACTAATCATTTTTGATGCTGGCCGGATAAACCCGCGCACGCTAAAGTATCCGTATGAAACATTTAATAACCGCAGGGAAACTGCTTTTTTGGCTGGCGGTATGCCAGCTGCCCGGTCTGATAGGAGTGGGGATTGTCCGGGATAATTTAGCGTGGTATCACACGCTTGCCTTCCCGCCTTTTACGCCGCCCGATGCGGCGTTTGGCATGGCGTGGAGCTTGTTGTACATAGTATTAGGGACGGCCGCATTTTTAGCGTTTAAAAACAAAATTCGCCCGGCCCTTTGGCCGTTTTTAGTACAGCTTGCGTTAAATGCCGCGTGGACGCCGCTGTTTTTTGGCGCACACCAAAAAGGCGCAGCGATGCTGTTGTTGCTGGCGATGCTGGCGCAGAGTTTTTGGCTCTTGCGCGCTTTTTATAAACAAAGCCGCACGGCAGCTTGGCTAATAGCGCCCTACCAGTTGTGGCTTGTATACGCTTTTTACCTGAGTGCAGGCACTTGGTGGCTAAACCGTTAAATAAAAAAAGACCCGCCCTTTTGGACGGGTCTTTTCATTTCGAAATACGTTATTTGCGGCGGAGTAAATTTACTCCCAACTTAACCGCTTTATAAAAAGAAGAATCCAACAAAGATGATACGTTGTCAATCAAGGTGAACGCACTTTTTGTTTTTTCCACGTTTTCAGCCGTGGTAACCGCCAGGTATTCCACCGCTTCGGCCGTGCGCGTAACCTGCAAAAGAGTGCGCACCGCAAACGCCACCAGAATGACAAAAGCAATCACGGCAACCAATACACACCATTGATAAAATCCCATATACTTCCCCCTCTGCGTCTTTTTTTAAATTAAACCAGTTTCCCGCTCTCCCGTCAACCCCAAAGAAAAGGTTAGAAATGTACTTGTAACCAGACCCGACGAAAAAACTGATTTTTCGCGGCCGGACGCAGATTGACAAAAAAACGAAAGAAATGAGTTTTTAGTGGAAATTGGCTTAATATTTGGAGATTATTTACATAGGTCCAAAAAAAAGTTGACAGGGGTATCGTTATTAGTAATAATTACTATTAAGCCCAAAACGGCGCATTGCGCGCCGGGATTAAAAAGAACCGTTTTTCCCGACGGAGAAACAAATTTTTAAGCCTAACGAAATTAATCCGCTTAGACGTAATTTGCATTTTCGGTTTGATTTTGTCAGAATTTTAGAAGCCGCTTATTTTGGCGGCTAATTTTTACCAGGACATTTATTATTATGGAAAACTCTGAAGTTATTACGCATATCGTCAAAAGAGACGGTACCACGCAACGTTTTGATTCCAAAAAAATCACCAAGGCCATTTCCAAAGCCGCCGAAGCCACCGGAGAATTTGACACGGAAACCGCTAAAAAATTAACCATCCGCGCCATTAACATTATCCAACAGCTTTATTCCGATACCGTGCCGAACGTGGAAAACGTGCAGGACATCGTGGAAGACGTACTGCTCACCTCCAACTATCACAAAACGGCCAAAGCCTATATTTTATACCGCGACCAGCATGCCCGCATGCGCGAAATTTCTTCCAAATTTAACGTGGACCTGGTAGACCAGTACCTGCAAAAAATCGACTGGCAGGTAAACGAAAACAGCAACATGGGCTATTCGCTGC
>CAYUAA010000093.1:0-5051 GCA_964442585.1 uncultured Elusimicrobium sp.
AACTGGCCGGACTCATGAACCATAAACGCATCGTGGACCTGCGCAACACCTTCCGCGTGGAAGATGCCGCCGCGGCCGGGTTCGAGTACCAGGGAATCGGTAAATGAATAACAACAATCAATTAATTGTTGTGGAGAACGGAGCGGAAACCCGGCGGGAATCGTTCCCGGGGCTTCAAATTTCCTGGCTGGGAAGCAACGGCACATTAAAAATACATGCCGACTCCACTTTTAAAAACTGCCACTTCCAAATCGGCACCAACAGCATTATTTCAGTGGGTCCCAACAGCCTGGTTTCCGGCATGTTCATCCGCTGCGCGGCGGAAAATTCAGAAGTAAAATTGGGAAAGCGTTTCATCTTCCACGGGGGAGAATTTATTCTCGCCCGTGGAATGAAAAACCAATCCGTTAAAGTAGGCGACTACTGTTTGTTTTCCAGCCAAATCGCCTTATTTTCCTCTGACGGACACACGCTGTTGGATAAAAACACCAAACAAATCCTTAACTTCAAAGGCGGCAACATCTCTATCGGCGACCATTGTTGGATAGGCTATAACGTTACGTTCTTAAAAGGCGCGTCGCTGGCGAATGATGTCGTCGTTGGAAGCGGGTCTTTGGTAACCACCCATATCGATACGCCGTACTGCCTGGTAACCGGCCAGCCGGCCCGTATCGTAAGACAAGACGTAGCTTGGGATATTGCATGCCCCGCCGATTACGAAAAACGGTTACAAACCGCCAAATAAATATTTTGACAACAACACCTTGGAAGGTATTTCTATGAATCAACAAAAACAACCTAAAGTATCCGTCATTATTCCCATTTATAATGTGGAAAAGTATTTACCCAGATGTCTCGATTCCGTTATTAACCAAACGTTGAAAGACATCGAAATAATCTGCGTAAACGACGAATCACCCGATAACTGCGCCCAAATTTTACAAGAATACCAAGCCAAGGACGAACGCATTACCGTTATCAACCAACAGAACAGCGGGCAAGGCAGCGCCCGCAACCGCGGGTTGGAAACAGCCAAAGGCAAATACATCCAGTTTTTGGATTCCGACGACTTCTACGAACCCAACTGCTGCGAAGAAATGTATAACCTGATGGAGCAAAATCCTGATTTGGACGTCGCCTGCTTCGATACCAACATCATCTACGAAGCCTACGAAGACAAAAAAAACACCGACGACAACTATTTTAAAATGCATTTCTTCGGCAAAGTGCCCGTAAAACCGTCCATGGCGCACCAGAAAGTGGACGTAAACTGTTGGAATAAAATTTTTAGAAAAAGTTTTATCGACAAACACAATCTGCGCTTCCCCGAAAAACTGCATTACGAAGACGTGGGCTTTTTTTGGCTGTGGATCACCCGTACCGGACAGGTTTATTTTTCCCACCAAAAATTAACCAACTACGTGCGCCGCCAAGGCAGCTTTTTGGGCGAAATTTACGAAAAATCCAGCAAAACGATTTTTGACGCTTTTAAAGTGCACGAATTAATTTACCAGGATTTACAAAAAAACAATAAATGGGATGCATACAAAAACGCCTACGTACAAGCCTATTTGTTAAAAATAAGATGGCTTATTAATTGCTTTAAAACGGAAAACTGGCAAGACAGAAGAAAACTGATCGACCACTGCGCGCAGTTTCTCGCCTCCCTCGATTTAACCGACGCCAATCTGTCCGCGCAAGATGAAATATACTTGCAGCACGTGCTCAAGAAAAATTATTTCCGCTTTCAGGCTTTCAACAACTACGAACTGGAAGACGTGCAACCGGTCTATCAACAAAACAGCGTAAACCTCGTCTTCTCCACGGATGAAAAATACTGCGCCTTTCTAGGCGTTACCATCCAGTCTGTTATTGACAACGCTTCCAAAACCAACAATTACGACATCGTTATTTTGGAAAGAAACCTCCAAAGTTTCCAAAAACGGTTTTTGCTGTCCATGGCCGCCGGACGCGACAATATCTCCATCCGTTTTATCAACATGGCCCAATTCGTCAAAAAATACGAACTGGACAAATTGTTTACGGTAAACCATATTTCTTACGCGGCGTATTTCCGGTTATTTTTAGGACAGATCTTTGCCAGTTACAAAAGAGTGCTCTACCTGGACTGCGACTTAATCGCCACGCGCGACGTAGCCGAGCTTTTCCACGCGGATTTGGGCGACAATCCCATCGGCGCGGTGGTAGACCCGCTTATCAGCAATCTAATCCCCACGCCGGGCCTCAATAAAGGCGCTTGGGATTACTTCAAAAAATATATGGACGAAAGCCTGTCGTTTACCGACGTAAAAAAATACTTTAACTCCGGTGTAATGGTAATTGACATTGAACGCTTTAACAAAATCTCTTTGGATTATTTATTACACCTGGCCAAAGAAAATCATGAATTTTTCCACGACCAAAACGTGTTAAACGCGGCCTTTGAAGGAAAAGTTACCCTTTTGCCCGAAACATGGAACTTTGCTTGGAGCTTAAAATTTTCAGCCAAAACCTATCAGGACTTTCTTGAACCAGAAGTAATTCAACTTTACGAAGACCCTGACGCCCTCCCGGCCATCATTCACTACACATCCCACGTTAAACCGTGGAACAATTTCTTCCAACCGTACGCCAACTTTTGGTGGGAATACGCCCGGAAAACGCCTTTTTACGAAATTATCTTAAAATACACCGGTATACAACAGCAGGGCGCCGTACGCACGGCGGTTAAAAACGCCCCCCGCGCTTTTGAAACGGAAGATTACGTGCGCGACGTGGTACGCTTCCCCGTCACCTATTTGGCCTACATGCGTTGCAAACTGCTCAAGCATTTCTGCCGCGGTGATAAAAAAGCCTCGATGCAAAACAGACAAAAACAGCTCCACACCAGCATCCAAAGAGCCAGAGCCTGGTGGAAAGGGAGATAATATGCCAACGGTCAGCATTATTGTTCCGGTTTACAACACGGCGGAGTATTTGCCCGCCTGTATAGATTCGCTGTTGGAACAAACGCTGACCGACGTCGAAATCATCTGCGTAGACGACGGTTCGACTGACGGCAGTTGGGAAATTCTGCAAACATACGCAAAAAAAGATTCCCGGGTGAGAGTTTTTCGGCAAAAAAACGCCGGCCCGGGAAGAGCGCGCAATTTAGCGTTGTCTCACGCGCGCGGCGGGCATATCATGTTCTGCGACAGCGACGACTGGTATGCCCCCGCCATGTGCGAAAAAATGCACGCGGCCATTATCCGCAGCCAAGCGGACCTCGCCTGCTGCGACTGCGTGATAGAATACGACAAAAACGCTTTCGGCCGGGACGAGCATGCGCTGGACTGGCATTATTTAAAATTTGAAGGTCCCCTGAATCTTTCCTCCCAAAACAAAAATAAAATCAATTATATCCTATGGAATAAAATTTTTAGGAAAGATTTAATCGAAACACACCGCATTTCATTCCCCAATATCCGGGAGCATGACGATGACTCTTTTATCACCCAATATCTGTACGCGGCCCATACCGCCTACGGTCTGGCGGAAAAATTATACCACTACCGCCTGCGGGAAAATTCCATCATGTCTCTATGGCACCTTACGCCAAGCAAAGCCAACAAGTGGGATCATTTGGCATCCTGGCGTCACACGGGATTGTTTTTACTGAGACAGCCAGGCAAGAATCCTCTGCCGGCAGAATATCTGGCTCAATTCTACGAAGTACTTAGTTTAATGCGCAGACACTTTAAGTGGGAAGAACTCTCTTCGCAAGACGCCGCCCGACTGCAAGAACTGCTGGCGGAACTGCCTTTTAACCCGGCCGTCCCTCTGCAGCGTCCTTTTTACGAGGCCCAACACGGCCGGCCTGAATTATTGTGGGAAAAAACATCAACCACAAAAAAAACGCTGCGTTGTTTTAAAATGCTATGTTATAAATATGAATCGAATTGGAAAGAAGAACGCCTGTATATTTGCGGGATTGAAATGTATAAAAAAAGTTTTCTTACAAACAAATTACGGGTGCTAGGACTGCTTAGTATTCCAACGGGAGAAACATTATGAAAGGCATAATATTAGCGGGTGGAGCCGGCACCCGGTTATATCCGGCATCATTATCTATATCTAAAATTTTGCTTCCCATTTATAATAAACCGATGATTTTTTATCCGCTTGCTACGCTGATGTTGGCAGGGTTAAGGGATATACTGATCATTACTACGCCGGAAGACATCGAAAATTTCAAACGGGTATTGGGGGACGGCTCCCAATGGGGGATTAAGCTTTCCTACACGATCCAGCACGTAAAACGCGGCATAGCGGACGCTTTTTTACTGGGAGAAGAATTTATTGGAGGGGAAGGCTGCGCTTTAATTTTAGGGGATAACATCTTTTACGGCAGCGGTTTAGAAGACGCGCTTTTAACGGCCGCGCGCGCTCATGACGGAGCGACCGTTTTCACGTATGAGGTAAACGACCCGGAACGTTTCGGCGTGGTGGAAGTGGACGGTGCGGGCCGCGCTCTTTCGCTGGAAGAAAAGCCCCGAGAACCCAAAAGCAATTTAGCCGTTACGGGTCTTTATTTTTATGACAACCGCGTCGTAGAATACGCAAAATCGTTAAAACCGTCGGCACGCGGGGAGCTGGAAATTACGGATTTGAACAAATTGTATTTACAAGCCGGAGCGCTAAAAGTAGTGCAGTTGGACCGTGGCAGCGCGTGGTTGGATACGGGCACGCACGAAAGCATGTTGCAAGCCTCCAACTTTGTACACAGTCTGCGTGAGAACCAACACATTGAATTGGCATGTTTGGAGGAAATCGCTCTTAAAAAAGGTTGGATTTCCCGCGAAGCTCTATCCCGCGCGTTGCAGGACAAGCCCAAAAACGCTTACTATGATTATTTAAAAACTTTAATTACAAGGCCCGAACAGTTATTATGAAACAATTAATTACGAGCAATCAGTTAATGCTTAATTTTCGTCGGATGTGGCCGTACGTCAAACCATACTGGTTTCGTGCGGCGCTGGGCGTGGCTTTAACGGTGCCCGTGGGGGCGCTGG
>CAYUAA010000094.1:0-4947 GCA_964442585.1 uncultured Elusimicrobium sp.
TAGTGGAATCGGGCTACATGGACGCGGTAAAAGCCGAAATGGAAAAAGACCCCGAAGCTGAATCCCGCCTGCAGAACTTGGATGCGTTAATCAACGCCGTCAAAGAGTACGAAGACCGCTGTAAAAAAGGCGAAAAAGAACCGTCGGTGGCGGATTTTCTGCAAGAAATCTCTTTGCTCTCCGGCGAAGACGATTCCAATGCCGGCGAAGGCGGCGCTGTTACGCTGATGACGGTGCACCTGGCCAAAGGCTTGGAGTTTGACGACGTGTTTGTCACCGGTTTGGAAGAAAACCTTTTCCCCATCTGTAAAGACAGCGACGACGAACTGGAAGAAGAACGCCGCCTCTGCTATGTGGCCATGACCCGTGCGCGCAAACGGTTGTATTTAACGTATGCACAGTCCCGCCGCAAATTTGGGCAGCTGCAGAACAATTTGCCTTCCCGCTTTTTGTTTGAAAGCGGCTTGGTGGATGAAAACGAAGTGCGCGAATCTTCTCAGCCTCGCTATACCGACTATCAGTCAAAATATGGACTGTACGGGGCGGGCGCGTCTGGGCCGTATCACGGCGGGAATTATGGCGGTGGTTACTCCCGCGGCAGAAATAATTTTGGCGCAAACAGCCGTTACCAAACCTTTGAAGGCTATGCCAGCAAAAGCCGTTTTCAAAAAAAGTACGACCAGTATGGTTACGAAATTGAAGAGAACGACGATTTGGACTATACCTCCACTCCTCGAGGATCTTCGGGCTTGGGTTCGCTGTATGCGCGGCCGTCGTTTAACAAGCCTTCCCAACCGCGGCCGGGCGGTTATGCTTCTTCCGGTCCGTCTGCGCCCAAAGCACAAAATTCCGCTCCGGCCGAAAAAAACGCCGACGGCGTGGCCGTAGGGGGATTGGTGAAACACGGCGTATTTGGGCAGGGTAAAATCGTACAGATTGCCGGATCCGGCGACAGTGCCAAAATTACGGTGCTGTTTGGCAACGGCGTAAGAAGAACTTTTATGCTGAAGTTTGCCCCGCTGGAGATATTATAGTTTGTTGTTGTTTGGTTTGTGTGCAACGGATAAGAATCTCCATTCTTATCTGTTGTTTTTTGTGCTCATGTCGTGCAGATGGATTGGTAGATTGGTGCGTGGTCGGGTTGCCCACTCCGTTGCTGTACAGGGATTGGTGACTTGTCTAAAACAGTGTGGCTCAACCAATCGGAAGAGCGCGGACAATCTGGGAGGGGCGGCTCGCCCCTTGACTCGTTTTTTTTTTTTGATAAATTGGGAATTATTACTTCTTCATGAGGGGGGATATATCCCATGTATCAAAATACGGGTTTTACGTTGATAGAGTTGTTGGTAGTGGTTTTAATCATTGGCATATTGTCGGCCGTGGCGTTGCCGCAGTACCAGAAAGCGGTAACAAAGAGCCGCTATGTACAGGCCATGACGATGTGTGATAACGTGGCAAAGGGGGTGGAATTGTATAAAATGGCCAACGGAACGTATCCCACCGCACTGGATGAGTTGGATATTACGCTTCCCGGTATGCTCTCAGCTGATAAAACAAGACTGTCTTACAATGACTATAACGTGAAGTTGCTGATTAATGCGTCTGCTTCGGACTCGGTTTTATGCGAACGCGGTGCGCTCCAGTCCCCTCAGTATTTGGGGTTCCGTATTTTCTTTGGTGGTGCGGGTGAAGGTAAGCGCTATTGCTTGGCCAAGAGCAACGATGCTGCGGCCAATTTCTGCCTTTCGCTGGGGGGCAAGAATGCCTTTTCTAATGGGGAAGGTTTAATGCATTACGAGTTGTAATTTAACAGTGCGCGCTTATAAAAAACCCGCTTTTCAGCGGGTTTTTTGATCTTATGCGGTGGCAATCAGTGCGGTAATAAACGCCAATATTGCGCCGCCGAAAAAAATAATCAGTATCACTGGCAGCAGCGCGACTAAAATGGTCAGCCAACCGAAAAGCCCTGCCCACCACGCTGTCCGGCGCGCTTCGTCCAGGCGGGAGGCCTGTACCAAATCCTGCGTGCGCAGAGAAAGTATCAAGGCGGCCAACGCCATGGGGATGCTCCAAAACCCTGTAAAGCACGATAAAATAACCGCCACCACCGACAGCGTAAAATGGCTGTTTGCGCCGTTTTGTGCGCAGAGACGGCAGGTGTCCTGCACGGGCACGGCAGCGTTTGTGTTTTGTTTTTCCATTCTTCCCCCTTGCCGTTTGGCGGGGCGCGTATTACGCGTACGCGCGCGACCCTAGCCAAAGGCTCCATTATTATATAAAATATACTTTCAAAGGGAGCTATTTTATATGGAAATAACGAAAGAAGACGTAATCTTGGCGGGCAAGCTCGCCAAAATGCGCGTAAGCGAGCAGGAAACCGCCGTTTACGAAGACCAACTAAAAGCCCTGTTTAACTGGGTAAAAGAACTTTCCGCTGTGAATACGGACGGCGTAGAGCTGACAAATGTCAATTTATCCGCGCACATGCGTGCCGACGAGCCGGTAACGGACGAAAAACGCGCCGCTCGCCTGCGCGCCGATTTTAACGCCAGTTTGGATGACTGTGCCAAAGTAAAGAAGGTGCTCTAATGATGACAGTTGAACAAATTGTAAACGCTTTTAAATCCGGCTCCGCTTCGGCTGAAGAAATCGTCCGCGGGTTTTTGGAAGTTATCGCCAAACGCAACCCGGAAATTAACGCTTTTGTAGAAGTGTTTGAAGAAGGCGCGCTTGCCCGTGCCAAGGAATTGGACGAAAAACGCGCGCGCGGCGAAAAATTGGGCCCGTTGGCCGGCGTTCCCGTAGCCATTAAAGACAATATCCTTTTTAAAGGCCACAAAGCTACCTGCTGTTCCAAAATGTTGGCTAACTATGTGGCACCCTATACGGCTACCGTGGTGGAAAAATTATTGGCGGCGGACGCCGTTATTTTGGGCCGCACCAATATGGACGAATTTGCCATGGGCAGCACCAACCAAACCTCGGTAAACGGCCCCGTTAAAAACCCGGTGGACGTAACGCGCGTGCCCGGCGGCTCTTCCGGCGGCAGTGCGGCCGCCGTGGCGGCGGGCATGGTTCCGCTTGCCTTGGGGACCGATACGGGCGGTTCCGTGCGCCAGCCGGCCGGTTTTTGCGGTGTGGTGGGTATTAAGCCCGGTTACGGACGTTTGTCCCGCTATGGCGTAATTGCGTTTGCCTCCAGCGCAGACCAAGTGGGCGTTTTGGCCGCCAACGTCAAAGACGCGGCCCTGGCTCTTGAAGTGTTGGGTGGTAAAGACGCGCATGATTCTACGTCTCTGGAAGCCCCGGTTCCGGCGTATACGCAGTTGTTTGGGGCCGATTTAAAAGGTGTAAAAGTGGGCCTTCCCAAAGGATTTTTAGACGGTCTTTCAGAAGATATCAAACAAAAAATGGATGCCGCCGCCGCACAGCTTAAACGGCAAGGCGCCGAACTGGTGGAAGTGGATATTCCCCACGCCAAATATGCGGCTCCATGTTATTACATTATCACCAGCGCGGAAGCGAGCTCCAACCTGGGCCGCTACGACGGCATCCGCTACGGATACGCCGACGAAGCCGCCAAGGACCTAAACGCCTATTACGAAGATTCCCGCGCCCCGTTTGGGCTGGAAGTAAAAAAACGTATTATCATTGGTACGTTTGCGTTGATGTCTAAGAATTACGAAGCTTGTTTTGTAAAAGCCATGAAAGTGCGCGAACTGATTCGCGAAGATTTCAAAAAAGCGTTCGAAAAAGTGGACGTACTGCTGACTCCTACCTCTCCCACGACGGCTTTTAAACTCGGTCAGCATGACGAGGATCCTCTCGCCCTTTATTTGGCCGATTTGTATACTTGCCAAGGCAATATCGGCGGGTTGGCGGGCATCAGCGTGCCTTTTGGGAAAGATAAAGGCGGGCTGCCTGTGGGCGTGCAGTTTTATGGACCTATCTTGCAGGAAGAAAAAATCTTAAGCGCGGCGTATCACTTAGAGAAAGGTTTATGATTGTTTCCGAATTTTCGTGTGGCGGCGTGATTTTGGACGGACGCAAAGTGCTTTTGGTCCAAGTCAAAAATATGAAAGGGAAAAAGATTTGGACGTTTCCCAAAGGTCATATTGAACCGGGCGAAACGCCCCGGCAGGCCGCCTTGCGCGAAGTTTTGGAAGAAACCGGATATAAAGCCGTTATTGTGCGGCCGATGATTCGCGTTAAATACGCATTTACGTTTCAGGGCAACTACGTCAAGAAGATGGTGCAGTGGTATTTGATGAAGAAGCTGGGACGTATCGGCAAGCATGACGCGTCGGAAATTTTGGCGATACGGTGGGTTTCTCTATTAAAAGCGCGGGAGTTGGTGCAGTATCCCAGCGATATCCGCCTGGTGGACATGTTGTTGGCGACTCTGCATATAGAGCCGACCGAAGAACCCGAAACAGATGCGTCGGAAGAATAACGGTTAGTGTTAAATTTTATGGTTGTGTACAGGGCAAAACTTTATTGTTTTGCCCTGTGTGTCTTTTAAGGAGCTTTGTTCTTTTTCTAGCAGCAGAAAAAGAAGCGATAATACTGCCCGGCCGTACCCATAAAATCCAGTTTCGTTTGGCGCATTTTACAACTCGCTCTGCTCGGACAAATAAAATGCGTTCTCCTCCCGAAACGGATTTTATAGACGGGTCAAGGCCGGGGATAAACGACAAACGCTTTTTATAGACGGAGCAAAGGGCGGCATGTAAATAAGGAAACTCCTCTTTATTGGTTGTTCAGTAGTTAGAAACCTGTCCGAAACAGTGTGGCTCAAGGAGTCAAAAGAGCGCGGACAATCTGGGAGGGGCGGCTCGCCCCTTGACTCGTTTTTTTTTTTTGATAAATTGGGGTTATTATTCTTTTATGAGGGGGGGATATATCCCATGTATAAAAAACAAGGCTTTACGCTTATTGAGTTGTTAG
>CAYUAA010000095.1:0-4900 GCA_964442585.1 uncultured Elusimicrobium sp.
AAAACGCCGAAGGAAATTTACAGTTGTCGGACGCTCTGTTTGAATTGTTTTCGCGCAAATTGCCCGTATCGCGTTTGCAAAGGGATTTATCCGATTCGACCGTTCTGCGCAACATGGGCGTATCGTTTGGATACGCGCTGACGGCGTATTTGTCCGTTGTAAAAGGTCTTGCTAAAATTTCGTTTGACCGCGTTTATGCGTACGAAGAATTAAATAATCACCCCGAAGTGCTGGCCGAAGCGGTGCAAACCGTTTTGCGCGCGGCGGGCGCGGAAAAGCCGTACGAAAAACTGCGCGACTTCACCCGCGGCCGTACGCTGACGCTGGAGGCCCTGCGGGAGTTCACGCGCAACTTGGATACGGACGATTTAATAAAACAAAAGCTGCTTTCGCTCACGCCGGAAAAATATATCGGGCTGGCGGCGGAACTGGCGGAGGAAAATTATGATTGATATTGTTTGCGGCGGCCAAGCCGGCGACGAAGGCAAAGGCAAAATTTCGGCCTATTTGTCTTACAAAGGATCGTACGATTATTGCGTGCGCGTGGGCGGCCCTAACGCGGGGCACACCGTAGTGAAGGACGGCAAATCCTACACGCTTAAAAACATTCCGTCCGGGTTTTTGAACCCCAAAACCAAACTGGTGCTGGGTGCTGGCGCGTACACCAAAACTGAGTGGTTGCTCGATGAAGTCAACTTTACCGGTACGCGCGATCGTTTGATTATCGATCCGTACGCCGTTTTAATTTCCGACGAACAAACCGCCGCCGAAAAGAATGCCGCCCACTTTATGCAGCATATCGGAAGCGTGGGTACCGGCCTGGGCCAAGCGGTGCGCGAACGCATCGAACGGCGCGAAATTAAATTCGCCAAAGACGAGCCCTTGCTTAAAGATTTTATTCAGGACGTGCCCGAACTGTTAAATAAAAATTTAGATTGCGGCGGCCAAATTTTGCTGGAAGGTACGCAAGGGATTAAACTTTCCCTGCTGCATGGGGAATACCCGTTTGTTACTTCGCGCGATACGACGGCCAGCACCTTTTTGGGCGAAGCCGGCCTCGGCCCCAAAAGCGTGCGCGACGTGTACGTGGTGTTCAAGCCCTACATCACCCGCGTCGGCCCTGGTCCTCTGGATCACGAAATGACCGATGAAAAAGAACTGGAAATTTATCACACCAAAGGGCACGAAATCGGCAGCGTCAGCAAGCGTTTGCGCCGCATTGGCGCGTTTGAAAAACGTTCCGCTTCTCGCGCGATTATGATTAACAACTGCACCAAAATCGCCATTACGCATATTGATATGTTCCCCGGTAATGACCGCGTAAAAAAATACGAAGATTTTACGCCCGAAGCCAAAGCGTTTTTGGACGATTTGAGAAATCTGTCGGCGGAAGTGTATCCGCACCCGGAAATTTCGATTATTTCCACGGGCCCGGATATGGAAGACACTTTGGTGTTATAGAACCGTTATTTGAATTAAAAAGGAGCAGACCCAATCTGCTCCTTTTATTTTTTTGAAATAAAGAGTAAGCAAAAAGTTTATAATAAAATTATGAAAACAACCGTTTTTGATTTGGGCGGAGTGCTGATTGATTGGAACCCGCGTTATTTGTATAAAAAAATTTTTGCGTCCGCTGATGAAATGGAATATTTCTTGTCGGTGGTCTGTCCTCCCGCGTGGAATACTTTGTTGGACGCAGGACGGCCGTTTGCCGAAGCGTTGGCCGAGGCCAAGGCCAAGCATCCCGGCTATGCCGCGCAAATAGACGCTTACGGCGCGCGTTGGGCGGAAATGCTGGGCGGCCCGGTGGAAGGCAGCGTAGCCGTTTTGCGCGAAGTAAAGACCAAAGGCGGTTCGATATATGCGCTTACCAACTGGTCGGCGGAAACGTTCCCTATTGCGCGGGAAAAATATGATTTTTTAACATGGTTTGACGGTATCCTGGTATCCGGTGAAGAAAAACTCGCCAAGCCGGATCCGGCCATTTATAAGCGGTTGTTGGACAAATTTAATTTGCGCGCGGAAGACTGTGTTTTTATTGACGACAATTCCGCTAACGTTGAGGCGGCTGAAAAATTAGGCTTTTACGGTGTGCATTTTTCGTCGCCGGATTTGTTGCGGGCGGAATTAAACCGCCAACAGATATTATAAAAAAGCCCCCGGTTGCGGGGGCTTTTTATTTTTGGTTAATTGGCTTTGCAAATAAACGCTTCCATTAACTTGTGTCGGCGGAATTTGCGCGTTTCGAGTAAAATCCCGTTGGCGCGGATTTTTTCGTTTTTGGTGGGGGAGTGGTCCAGTTTTTTGTTCACCCATTGTTGGACGGTTTCACCACTGGGTAAATCGGCGGGCAGCGGTAAATCAAGCCGCTGCAGTACATCGGCCATTTTGGCGCTGGCGCTGGCGATTACGCCCGCCCCAAACGGCCGGATGTAAGAGGGGAAGAAGTCGTACTCGTCTTCAATTTCTCCCACCATTTCTTCAAAAATGTCTTCTAGGGTTAAAATACCGGTGATTTTATCTCCTTCCGTCACCAAGCTGATGTGCTGTTTGTTTTTCATCATTTTTTCCAGTGCGGCGGAAATAATGGTGTCAGCTTCCAAGCGCAAGATCGGGCGGACGATGCTGCGCGCGGAGGCGGGGTTCGCACCGGCCGTTTTCGTGGAAAGAAAAATGTCTTTAAAATTTAAATACCCGATTATGTTTTGCGAATCGTCCGGCGTGGCGCGCACAGGGAAGCGGGTGTGCATGTCCAAATGCGCTTTAACAAACGTTTCGGCGATGGAATCGTCCGCGTCCAACATATACACTTGTTCCAACGGTACCTGAATTTCGCGTATTTTACGTACGCAGAACATGGCGCTTGAAAGCACGATTTTCTCTTCTGTCTTGCCAAACAGACGGGAGGAGGAAGCGATTGCCGCCGCCGTGCGCAAATCGGCCATGGCGGCTTTTTGGGCTTCTTCGGGTGCGGCGTTTTCGGTAAAGGTTTTTTTTGTAAACAGCCGTACCAGCGCTTCCATAACAGATACAATCGGCGATAAAATGAAATACAATATGCGCATGACGGGCGAGAATTTAAGCACTACGAAATCTTTATTTTTAATGGCAAACGTTTTAGGTGTCAGTTCGGCAAACACGATGGTGATAAAGCTCAGCGGCACTACCACTACGGCTACGGCCAGTGCGTCTGCCACTCCTTTGGAAACTCCTAAAAATTTTTGCAGTACGGGTGAAAACATCTCGTCCGCGCCCGCGCCGCCCGCGGCGGCCGCCACCGCGCCTACCAGTGTAATGCCGATTTGTACCACGGCCAAACTTCCTTCCATATGGTCTTTCATATAGAGAGCTTGTTCCGCTCCGGAACGTTTTTCCTGCGCCAAAATGGAAAGT
Source organism: uncultured Elusimicrobium sp. (assembly GCA_964442585.1). Classification (GTDB taxonomy): domain Bacteria; phylum Elusimicrobiota; class Elusimicrobia; order Elusimicrobiales; family Elusimicrobiaceae; genus Avelusimicrobium. The sequence continues at coordinate 3,394 of CAYUAA010000095.1, forward strand.
TTTGTGCGCGAAACGGACGCTAAGGCCATTTCGTAAGCGGCCAGCAGCGCGTTTAACAAAAGCATAAAAAGGATAATCAGTATTGTCATAATTTTATTGTTTAGAGATTAATTTTTTCGTCCACCAGGTAGACAGGACGGCGTTTTACTTCCACAAAAATACGGCTTAAATACTCGCCGATTACGCCCAGTGTAATCAGTTGTACGCCGCTGAAAAACAAAATAACCACCATCAGCGACGTATAGCCGCTGACCGGGTTACCCCACATAATCTTTTTATATGCCGTCCACGCTGCGAACGCAAACGCAAACAGCGACACAAGCAGCCCGAAATACGTCCACAATTTAAGCGGCACGGTAGTGGAGGCCGTCAGCCCGTTTAAGGCCAGTTTCCACAGCCGCCAGTAGCTCCATTTTGTTTTCCCTGCTGCGCGCGTTGCGCGGCAAAACGGTATGGCCGTGCTTTTATAACCTACCCACGAAAAAAGTCCTTTCATAAACCGTTCCCGCTCGGGCAGACTTAATACGGCGTTTACCGCACGGCGGCTTAGCAGGCGGCAGTCGCCCGCATTGTACGGAAGGGGCGAATCCGCCAGTAAATTGTAGATCTTATAGAAAGACTGGGCCGTTATGCGTTTTAGAAAAGAGTCCGTTCCCCGGTCTGTGCGTTGGCCGTAGACGTTTTCGAAGCCTTGTTGGAATTTCTCCCAAAATTGGGGGATAAGCTCTGGCGGATCCTGTAAGTCTGCGTCCATGATAATCGCGGCGTCTCCGGAAACGTTTTCTAACCCGGCGGTGACGGCCGCTTCTTTGCCAAAATTGCGTGAAAGAGCAAGGATTTTTACAAATGGGTATTTTGCGGCCAGATCTTTGAGGTGGGTGAGCGTCCCGTCCCGGCTGCCGTCGTCTACGAAAATAAATTCATAATCGTCCGTGCATTTTTGGACGTGCGGGAGGACGGTGTTGAAAAACAGGCCGGCCATTTCCTGTTCGTTATACATGGGTACAATCAGCGACAGGCGGGACATATCTTCTCCTTCTGACGGATTTTATTATAAACAGTATAGCAATTTTACGCGCGTACGAAAAAAGGGCGCAGGAGGTGTATTTATTCGTTAAAAGCCAAAAAAACGCCCGGCGGAGTGCCGGGCGTTTGCGTGGCGGCTGAATTAAAACATACGGTCTTTAATCGTTTCTTCCGGAGTTTCGTCCAGCGCGTAGGTGCCGTACTTCGCGGTCGCGAAGTCTATTTTGGTCAAATCCACTTTGCGGATTTGGGAATTGTACATCGTACGGTAATAGAACGCGGGGTGTGTCGTATCGCTTACGCAGGTTACCTGGGTGGCGCTGGGAATATCAGGGATTTGTTGGTCCATCGCAAATTCCGCGCCCAGTGGAATGTCAAACGCGTTTAAGATATGAAACGCCTGGGTAACGGCGGTGTATGTGTCGGCCGGCTGGCGCAGGCTGTGCAGAAAGAAAAACGCCCGCACAAAGCGAGACGGCGG
>CAYUAA010000096.1:0-4842 GCA_964442585.1 uncultured Elusimicrobium sp.
GAAGAAGTCGTGCACGGAATCCCAAAAAAAGATAGAATATTAAAGAGTGGTGATATTATCAGTATTGACACAGGGGCCCGCCTTGACGGCTTCTGTTCAGACGCCGCTGTCACCCTCGGCGTGGGAAAAGTTTCTGACGAAGCCCAAAGACTGATGGACGTAACCAAAAAGTCTTTATATAAGGCAATCGGGCAAGTCAAACCGGGCAAACGTCTTGGCGACGTGCAGCACGCGGTGGAAGCTTTCGCCATGCTTCATAACATGGGAGTCGTGCGCGATTATTGCGGGCACGGCATCGGGCGCAATATGCACGAGGAACCCAGCATTCCGAATTTCGGCAAGCCGGGAACCGGCCCCGTTTTAGAAGCGGGGATGGTGCTTGCGATTGAACCCATGCTTACTGCGGGATCATTCAGAGTCAGGGAGCTGGAGGACGGTTGGACCGTAGTCACGCGCGACGGCAGTATGGCCGCGCACTTTGAACATACGGTGGCCGTAACGGCTAACGGCAGCGAAATTTTCACTGCCTTTGAATAAGCCGCCTGACGCGTTTGAAGGATAAACGCGGCGGGTGTTTGTTCTGTGATTTAATCCGAACTCGGAGTCGTATGAGCGATAAAATCGAAATTGAAGGTAAAGTTCTGGAAGCGCTGCCCAACGCGATGTTTAAAATTGAAATACCGGGCGGCAAAGTAATTCTGGGACACATATCCGGCAAAATGAGAGTTCATCATATAAGAATTCTTCCGGGCGATAAAGTAAGATTGGAGCTTTCCCCTTACGATTTAACCCGCGGCAGAATCACTTATAGGGAGAAATAAATGAAAGTTAGAGCCAGTGTTAAAAAGATATGTCAAAAATGCAAAATCATTAAACGCAACGGCGTAGTCCGCGTGGTTTGCGAAGTCGCGAAACACAAACAACGCCAAGGTTAATTTACAGGAGTTTTATAAGATATGGCTAGAGTCGCAGGTATTGATTTACCGAAAAATAAAAGAATAGATGTCGCGTTGGAATACATTTATGGCATCGGCAAGAAAAACGCGAAAGAAGTGCTTGCCAAATTAGAAGGCCAGATCGATCCCGCCACCCGCGTGAAAGACTTGACCGAACAACAAGCCGGTTTGCTCAACACCCTTCTGCAGAAAGAATACAAAGTGGAAGGCGAGCTTCGCCGCGAAGTGGCGCAGAATATTCACCGCGCTATTGAAATCGGTTCCTATAAAGGCCAGCGCCACCGCCGCAACCTGCCGGTCCGCGGTCAGCGCACCAAAACCAACAGCAGAACCCGCCGCGGCAGAAGAAAAACCGTGGGTTCCAAAACCAAATAAATTTTAGAAGGAATTTAACTATATGGCAGAAGAAAAAGTGACAACGGCCGCGCCGGCCCAAGCGCCCGCGGCGAAAGGCAAAAAGAAAAACTCGAAAGCGCCCGTTTTTGGCGTGGTGCACATTTACTGCTCGTTCAATAACACCATTGTAACGGTGTCGGACGACAAAGGCAACACGATTGCTTGGTCTACCGCCGGTTCCCACGGCTTCAAAGGCACCAAGAAAAGCACCCCGTTTGCCGCGCAGATTACCAGCAACAAAGCGGCCGAAAAAGCCGTCGCCATGGGTATGCGCGAAGTGGCCGTAAAGGTCTGCGGACCTGGTCAGGGCCGCGAAACGGCCGTCAGAGCCGTACAGCAAGCCGGACTTACCGTGTCTTCCATTAAAGACATCACCCCCATCCCCCACAACGGATGCAGACCGCCCAAAGCCAGGAGAGTATAAGATTTATGTCTAGATATACAGGACCCAGCTGCAAAAAATGCAGAAAATTAGATTGCAAACTTTTCTTAAAAGGAACCAAATGCTACACCAACTGTGTGGTTGACAAATTGGCTGCCGTCACCAAACGCGGCGGTAAAGTCAGAAAAGCCAAAGTGTCCGAATACGGTATCCGCTTGCAGGAAAAACAGAAAGCCAAATTGCAGTCCGGCATGTCTGAAATTCCGTTCCGCAATATGTTTGACGCCGCCGCCAAAGCCGAAGGCCAGACGGGCGAAAACTTCTTGCGCAAATTGGAAACCCGCTTGGATAACATCGTGCGCCGCCTTGGTTTTGCGGTGTCTTTGAAAGCGGCCCGCCAAATTGTTTTGCACGGATATGTAACGGTCAACGGTAAAGCCGTCAACGTTCCTTCCTATCAGCTGCGCATCGGCGATAAAGTAACCTTGGATAAAGCCTTGGCCGAAAACGTCCAGGTAAAACAAGCTCTTACCGAAGCCGAAAAACGCAACCAGCGCCCCAGCTTTTTGGAATACGACGCGGAGAAACTGACCGGTAAACTCTTAAGATGGCCCGACAGAGCGGAAATGTCCTACCCTGTCAACGAGCAGCTCATCGTCGAATACTATTCTAAATAGTTTTGGAGGCTTATAATGGCTTTTAACGAATTGGTCCTTCCCCAAAAGATTCAGTTGGAAGAAAAAACCGCGTCCGACTTTTACGGCAAATTTATTGCCGAACCGTACGAAAGCGGTTACGGCCACACGGTGGGCAACTCCTTGCGCCGGATTTTATTGTCCGGTATGGAAGGCGCCGCCGTTACCGCCGTCAGAATCGCCGGGGCCGTGCACGAATTTAGCACTGTGCCCAACGTGCGGGAAGATGTTATCAACATTTTGCTTAACCTGAAAAACCTGCGTGTAAAGATGGAAGGCAAAAACCGCGAATATTTGCAGTTGCACGCCGATAAACCGGGCGTGATTACCGCTGCGGATATTGAAGAAGTCGACGGTGTGGAAATTGTCAATAAAGACCTGGTGCTGGCTACGCTTGAAGTGGGCGGCGCTTTGGAAATGGAAATTGAAATTTCCCGCGGCAAAGGGTATGGCCCGGCTGAAGAACAGGCCAAAACCCAGCGCCCGGCCGGATTTATTCCGGTGGACGCGCTGTTTTCCCCGATCGTCAAGGTCCACTATGACGTGGAACCTGCGCGCGTCGGCCAGAAAACGGACTATGACCGCTTGATTTTGGAAATCACCACCGACGGCACGCTGGCCCCTGCCCGTGCGCTGCACCGTGCGGCGGTACTGTTGTCCAATTCTTTGCACATCTTCACGATTGAAGGCGAAGACGATTGCGTTGCCACCACCAGCGACGAAGCGGTGGAAGAAGTAGTTTCTACTGCGGCCGCGGTGCAAAACGCCAACGCGAATTCCAAACAAGATGAACTGCTCAACCAGTCCATTGAGTTTATTGAATTGTCTTCCCGCTCCATCAATTGCTTGAAGTCGGAGAACGTCAATACGGTGCGCGATTTGGTAAAAATGACCGAAGATGATTTGAAAATGATCAAAAACTTTGGTGCCAAATCGATGGACGAAATTAAAGAAAGACTTGCCGAGATGAACCTTTCCCTCGGTATGAAATTTTAAGGAGTAGTTTTATAGTATGATTAAGAATACCGGATACAGAAAACTTGGCAAGACTGCGTCCCACCGCAAAGCCATGCTCAACAATATGGCCACCAGCATTATTCTTCACGAAGAAGTGAAGACCACGCTGCCCAAAGCCAAAGAAGTAAGACGCGTGGTGGAAGGACTCATCACCTTGGCCAAAGCCAATAATGAACGCGCCGCCAAAGATACCTTGAAAGACGCGGCTGCTGTTAAAAAATTATTTGAAGTGTTGGCCACCCGTTACGCCAACCGCGCCGGCGGCTTCTGCCGCATTTACCGCGCGGGTTTGCGCCAGGGCGACAACGCCGAAGTAGCCATCATTAAATTGGTGGACTAATTAGGGGACTAAAATGGTAATAGACTATCTCGGAGGCCTTTTTTCTTCTGACTTAGGGATGGACCTTGGTACCGCCAACTGTCTTATCTACGTCAAAGACAAAGGCATCGTTCTGCGCGAACCGTCTGTGGTCGCGGTGGAAAGAGAAACCGGCGAAGTCAAAGCCGTGGGAGCCAAAGCCAAACAGATGTTGGGCCGCACTCCCGCCAACATCGTGGCCGTGCGCCCGATGAAAAACGGCGTAATTGCGGATTTCGAAGTAACGCAGGAAATGATTCGCTACTTTATCCGCAAAGTACACAGCCGCAGCAGTCTGTTACGCCCCCGGATCGTTATCGGCATCCCTTCGGACATCACCGGCGTTGAACGCCGCGCGGTGGACGACGCCGCCCGTCAGGCCGGCGCCCGGGAAGTATATTTAATCGAAGAGCCCATGGCTTCGGCCATGGGCGCCGATTTGCCGATTGCGGAACCGCACGCCAGCATGATTGTGGACATCGGCGGCGGCACGACGGAAGTGGCCGTCATCTCGCTGGGCGGGATGGTAGTAGCCAAATCCATTGACGTGGCCGGCGACGAGCTGACCGAATGCATCGTGCAGTATTTCCGCAAAAAATACAATCTGATTATCGGCGAAACGACCGCCGAGGAAGTAAAGATTAACCTGGGTTCTGTTTATCCCTTGAAAGAAGAAAAATCCATGGAAGTAAAAGGGCGCGACCAGACGCAAGGTCTGCCCCGTACGCTGACGGTGACTTCGGAAGAAATCCGCCAGGCGCTCATGGAGCCGGTGCGCTTGATTATTGACGTTATTAAAAGCACGCTGGAAGAAACTCCGCCCGAATTGGCCGCAGACCTCGTGGACAGAGGCCTTGTGGTGGCCGGCGGCGGCAGTCTTTTAAGAGGCATTACCGAACTCATCCGCAAAGAAACGGACATCCCCGTCCACCGCGCCGCGGACCCGCTCAGCTGCGTGGCCTTGGGTACGGGTAAGTTCTTGGAACAATTAAACGAAAAAGGATCCCGCTTCTTCGGTTCCCGCGGTAAATCTTACTA
>CAYUAA010000097.1:0-4842 GCA_964442585.1 uncultured Elusimicrobium sp.
GTTTTGAGACGCGCACGGCGACGTGTAACACGGCGACGGGGGAATGGACGTATGGGGCGTGGAACAAGAGCGCATGTTCGGCCAAGCCGGAAACCACACAAAGTTGCGGTGATGGATACAAAGGCTCACAGACGCGTACGGCCGTCTGTAAAAATGGCTCCTGGGAACTTGGAGACTGGACGGGAGAGTGTACGGCGCTGTCGTGCGATCCTGACGGAAGCAAAGAAAACGACTGTTGGGCTGGAATGACGTTTGATTGTGATAATGGTTTTGTTGGGGAAACAAGATGGGATGCGAGTACGTGTGAGTGTAGAGATTATTGTCCTGTCTGTTCTTGGAATTATGGCGAGTGTTCCGATGACCAGAAGAAAGATACTTGCGATGGCGACAGCTCAAAACCCTTTAGTGGGGTGTTAATGAGTTTTGACATGGTACCTGAAGGCCCTCAAAGCTGTGTTGATTGGTATCCTTTCACGTCTGGAGGTTCCGGTAGTAGCGGTTGCGGATGGGATGGAAACCCCTATCATACGAATACCTGCCCGACGGGGCAAGTTGGGGCGTGTGTGGGTGGAAAATGGACTTGTTACACGCCGTGCCCGAGTGGAGGGTGTGCGAATGGGACGACTAACCCAATGCCGGATCCTATAAAGGCAGACGCTTACCTAGTAAAATGCCGGGTTGTTACACAATCCTGCACATACAAAAGTTTGTAATTAGCAAAAACCCCCGGTTGAAAACCGGGGGTTTTTATTAGGTTAGAAGGAAGTTTTTCCAATCAGTTTTAAAAATTCTTCTTCGGTAAGTACGGGTACGCCCAACTCGTTGGCTTTTTTTAGTTTGCTTCCCGCCGCTTCCCCGGCCACTACGTAAGATGTTTTTTTTGATACGCTTCCGCTGGCTTTGCCGCCGTATTCTTTGGCCAAAAGCTCGGCTTCGGTGCGCGTCATAGTTTTTAATTCGCCGGTAAACACCAGGGTTTTTCCATCCAACACGTTGCCGGAAAGCTCTTTTTTGGGCTGCGTAAAATTAAGTCCTGCGGCGCGAAGGCGTTCAATTTGTTCCAACGCGCGCAGGTTGCGGAAAAAATCGTAAATGCTTAGCGAAACTTTTTCACCCACTTCGCGTACGCTTTGCAGGTCCTCCAACGACGCGTCTTTTAACGCATCCAGCGTGCGGAAGCGGTCCGCTAAAATTTCGGCCGTTTTTTCGCCCACGAACGCAATCCCCAACGCAAACAACAGTTTGGAGAGCGGTTTTTGTTTGCTGGCTTCGATGGAGTCCAATAAGTTTTGGGCTTTTTTATCTTTAAAATTTTCCAAATTAAGCAGGTGCAAAAAAGTAAGGGCGTAGATGTCGGCAAAGTCGGCCACGTATTTGTTTTCCAGCAGCTGGTCCATTACCACGTCGCCCAGGCCGTCAATATCCATGGCGTTGCGGGAGGCAAAGTGTAAAAGCCGCGCGCGCAGCTGCGCCGGGCAGGAAGGATTAATGCAGTAGTAACCCACTTCGTCCTGTTCTTTATAAACGGGTTCGCCGCAGGAAGGGCATGCTGCGGGAGGAATCACGTCAGCGGATCCTTTGTGTTCGGCCACTTTTACCACTTTGGGGATCACTTCTCCAGCGCGTTCGATAATCACTGTATCTCCCACACGTATTCCCAAACGGTTGATTTCGTCAAAATTGTGCAGCGTGGCGTTGGAAATAATTACGCCCGCACATGGGACGGGTTCCAGCTCCGCAACCGGGGTGATGATACCGCTTCTGCCCACGGAAAAAATAATGTTGTTTACCGTGGTGGTGGCTTGCGGGGCCGGATATTTAAAGGCGATGGCCCAGCGCGGGCTTTTGGCCGTTACGCCCAAAATGCGCTGATATTCAAAACGGTTGACTTTGACGACAAGTCCGTCCACGTCAAACGGCAAGTTGTGGCGGGAGGATTCGAACTGATTGTAAAAGCGGATTACTTCGCTGATTAATGTGGTTTTGGTGCGCGCCGGGCAGATGGAAAAGCCCCATTCTTTGCACTGGGTGATAAACGCGCTGAAGCTGTCGGCCGAGATATCGCCCGCTCCGAACGAATGGGCGAAAAATTTAAGCGGCCGTCCGGCGGTGACGTGCGGGTCTTTTTGCCGCAGAGACCCGGCGGCAGCGTTACGGGTATTGGCAAAGGTGTTTTCGCCCTTTAAAATTTGTGAAGCGTTGAGGGTTTCTAAATCTTTTTTATCCAAATATACTTCGCCGCGAATTTCCAAAATTCCTGCGGGTGCGTCGGGCAGTTCGTGCGGAATATTTTTAATGGTGCGTACGTTGGCGGTAATATCTTCGCCGGTTTTTCCGTCGCCGCGGCTGGCGGCGCGGATAAGTTTTCCATCCAAATAAGTAAGCGAGCACGATACTCCGTCTATCTTAGCCTCCACTACCATTTCAAAATCCTCGCGTTGTAGGGTTTTGGCGGTGCGGTCGTACCATTCGCGTATTTCGTCGGGCGAATAGGAGTTGTCCAAAGACATCATGGCCGCCGCGTGCGTAACGGGCGCAAAAAGAGCGGCCGCTTGGCCGCCCACCCGCTGGGTGGGGGAGTTTTTAGTGCGGTACTGGGGGTATTGGTCTTCCAGGTTTTTTAATTGGGCGTAAAGCTCGTCGTACTGCGTGTCGGACAATATGGGATTGTCCAAATTATAGTAAAGGTTGTTGTGATAATTGACCAGCTTTTTTAGCCGTTCAATCTCTTCTTTTGGGTGCATATAATGCGGTTATTTACGTTCTTTTTTAAGCTGGTCTAAAAGACCGTTGATAAACTTGCTGGAATTTTCCGTCGAATATTTTTTGGCAAGTTCGATGGCTTCGTCGATGATGGCGGGTACGGGAGTGCGTTCGGGACTGAACACCATTTCGTAGGTGGCCATGCGCAGAATGGAGCGGTCCACCGCGGACATGCGGCTGATTGTCCAGTTTTTGGCGTAGGAAGAAACCAATTTATCGATGGCCGGCAAATTGTTGGCGGTGCCGGTTATCAGCTCTTCGCAAAACGCAAAGCAGTCCCCTAATTCTTGTTTAAAATCTTGCGCGTAGTCGGTTAGTTGCAATGCGTCGGCAGTTTTGGCGCTGTCGGCATAGTAAAGCGATTGCAGGGCACATTCCCGGGCCATTCTTCTGTTGCTCATGATTATCCCCTTGCCGTAAATAAAGTGTAAAAATCGTGTGAAGTTATATCTATTTTAGCAAATTTCAGTCGTTCTTGCTTGGCTCTAATCTTTTTTTGAGGTGGTAAAAAATTTTTTGAGATTTAAAATAAAAATATCACTGTTACAGGGGGGTCTATGAAACTAAAACACGTGTTGTTGCTGTTGGGCGCGGCGGTTGTGTGTGCCACTGCTTTGCAAGCCCGCCCGGCGGACGGATATACGTCGCGCGCGGTGGAGAACCTGGGTCCGTTTACCGCCTTGGACGTCCGCGGCGACGCCAAGGTGGATTTTATGCAGCGCGCGGACGCTTCCGTTACCGTAAGCGGACGCGAGAACCTGGTCAATTCCACCCAGGTGCGCGTGGAGAAAAATACGCTGGTCGTTTCTTTTATGGAACCGATGTTCGGCAAGGATAAAGACAAGCTGCGCATCACGGTTACCGCACCGCAAATCAACGCGGTTATCGTTAGCCAAAACGCCGATGTAGAAGTGCGCGGCGCTCTTCAGGCTGACAAATTGGCGTTGGCCGCTACGCAAAACGGCGAAATCGCAGTGGATAATTTAACGGCGGGCGCACTTTTTATTACCGCTTCGGACAAAGCTGAAGTGGATGTGAACCACGTAATTGCCGACTCCGTGCGCGCGACGGCTTCCAATCGGGCGGAGATTGAATTGGCTGGCGCGGCTAAGGAAGCGAGTCTGGAAAATAACGGATCCGGCGATATTGATGCGGGAGGGCTGCGCACCGCAACCGTCAAAGTGACGGTAAACGGTTCCGGCGATGTGGACGTGTTTGCTACGGACACGCTGGATGCGGCGGCTATGGGCCGGGGCAAGATTGAATATAAGGGCGTTCCGGCGCGGATTAATCCCGCGGGCAATACCCGCAAAATTGTGCAGGACTGACGTTTTCCGGTTTTTAAAAAGGCTCCTGCGGGAGCCTTTTTTACGGCCTGGTGCAACCGGGGGGCGGTGCGGGCAAATTGACACTTTTCCCGCTAAGTTTGTATAATAGAAAAGTCCCAAAGAGGACTATTTTTTTAACAGAATAATTAAATGGCCAGATTCGATAACAGAAGAACGTACAAAAAAGATTTGTACAACAGAAACCAAAATATCCGCGCGGCGGAAGTGCGCGTAATTGATTCCGACGGAACCATGATTGGCGTTAAGCCGATTGCGCAGGCCATCGCGCTGGCCAAAGAGCAAGAGCTGGACTTAGTGGAAATTTCACCCAACGCCCAGCCGCCCGTTTGCAAAATACTGGATTATAACCGCTACGTATACGAACAGGGCAAAAAAGCCGCGGAAGCCAAAAAGAAACAAGCCAAAGTGACCATGAAAGAGCTGCGCATTAAATCGCGTATCGCTCCGCACGATTTGGACGTTAAAATCCGCCAAATTGAAGACTTTTTGCGCAAAAAAGACATGGTGCGCTTTGTGGTGGTGTTCCACGGACGCGAAAACCAGCACAAAGACATCGGTATGCAAATTTTGAACGATACCGCCAAACGCCTGGCCGAACTGGCCAATGTGGACGGTGGCCTTCAGCAGATGGGCAACCGCATGTCGATGACGTTTGTACCGAAAAACTAAAACCGTTTTTTCAGGTTCTTTTTGTAGTGACTGGGTACGGGGCTTGACCGGCTCCCGGCAC
>CAYUAA010000098.1:0-4782 GCA_964442585.1 uncultured Elusimicrobium sp.
CTGCGACGCCAAAATGACGTTTTTTAATAAACAAAGCATGCAGGTGTTAAACGAGCGGGATTCTAAAAAAACCGACCAGCCCCACGATTACCAAACCCAGGAAGTGATCCAATCCCACCACCAGCGCGAACTGCAAATCCTGCGCGACGGCAAAGTGTGCGACTACCCGGAAGAAGTGTATATCGATTCCTACGGCAAAGAAAAAATCATCCACATGATTAAAGTGCCTCTTTTTGACGCGGGCCCCAAACCCCTCGTGCTGACTATTGTAGACGACGTAACCGAACGCCGCCGCCAGGAAAAAGAAATCCAGCGCGTAAACGGCTTTTTAACGGGTATTTTACAGCACGCGCCCATCGGCCTGTACGCGCGCGACGCCCAAGGGCGGATGCTGTTTCGCAATGCGCTGTGCAATACCTTGTTTGGCAATGTAAGCGAGGACGCTTACGACGAAAGCGGCACGCTTCCGCACGAAACGGCCGATCAGGTCGTCCAATATATGGGCCGGGAACAGGAGATTTTAAAAAGCGGCCACACGCAGGACATTCCGGCGGAAGAATACGTTACCGCCAACGGCGAAAAGAAGATTTTGCATTTGGTAAAAGTGCCCGTCACTTCTGTGGCGCAAAACGAACAGTACGTTATTACGCTGGTGGAAGACATTACCGAAAAACGCGAGCAGGAACGGCATTTGATTGAAACCAAAAACGCTTTGCAGGCCATTTTGGAACATGTGCCAGTGGCCATTTATGCGCGCAGTATCGACGATCGGCTCTCCTTCGTCAACCGCCGCGCGCAGGCTATGTTCACCGGCGAAAAAGAGTACCGCTTTGAAGACAATTTTTACGGCGAACGCGAAAAATCCATTTTCGCGACGGGCCAAAGAATGGAATTCCCGGAAGAATCTTACGTCACTAAAAATGGCGAAAAACTGCTTTTGCACCTGATTAAAGTGCCCGTGTTTAACAAAGAAGGCAAACCGTTTATGGTGCTGACGGTGGCGGAAGATATTTCCGAAAAGAAAAAACAGGAACGCGCCATTATCGATGCCAAAAACTTTTTGGAAACGTTAATCAACCAGCTGCCGGTGGCGTTGTCGGTCAAAAATTACGACGGCAAATACATCGTGTGGAATAAAAAGAGCGAAGAACTGTTCGGCGCCACGTCGGCCGACGTTATTGGTCGCACGTCTTACCGCGCAGACATCAATAAAGACCAGGCCGAATTTTTGCGTGAAGCGGACTTGCGCGTTTTTGAAAGCCGCAAAGAACAGAACATCCCGCAGGAACTCGTTTCCACCGCCAGCGAAGGCGTTAAAATTATGCACACGGTTAAAACACCGGTGTATAATTCGGACGGTACGCCCAACTGCTTGCTGATGGTGTCGGAGGACATTACGGCCAAAACCAAAATGGAAAAACAAATCCGCGAAGCGGGCGATAAAAACAACCTGTTTATGGAAAACGCCCGTGAAGGATTTATGATTTTGGACGAAGGCAAAATCATGTACGCAAACCGCGCTTTTAGCCGTTTGCTGGGTTTTGACGAGGTAAAAGACGTGCTCGGCCGCGCGTTGGCGGATTTTGTGGCGCCGGACCACCGCCTGTTCCTGCAGGACAAGTACGAAGCCGTCCTGGCGGACGCTCCCAACGCGGGCGTGCCGATTGAACTGCATTTTATCAAGAAAAAAGGCTCCGCGGCGGAAGGAGAATTTGCGGCCGTGGCCTCGCGTTATTTGGGGCGGCGCATCGTGCTGGGGTTTGTGCGCGACGTGACGGGTTCCAACCGCCAGCTGCGCGACGTGAAAACCGAGCGCGAAAACTTCCGCTCCGCTTTTGAAAAAGACGTTACGCCCGCCGTCATTCTTTCCAACCGAGGCTATATTTCCGTTATGAATGAAGCCGCCCGTGCGATGTTCGGTTTTACAGAAGCGGACAAAAATTTCTATTGCAACGTGTACATGCGCCCGGCCGTTTCGTTGGCGGCGCGCAAAAAATTGAAACAGGGCCTTCCCGCGCAGATGGATTACGTGTTTGATTTCGACCGCGCGGCGGCCATGTTCCCCGGCCGCATCAACGGGGAGGGGAAAATCCCGCTTGAAGTCACGTTTGTACCGATTAACAAGCGCGACGCCAAAGACGGCACCGTCGAGGCGGACTATGTGGTCTATCTCCAGCGCAAACAAACGCCGCCTCCCGCGCCTTCCGGCCGCAAACGTATGGTAAAACGCGGCGCGCCCGTGCCGCCTCCGCCGCCCGTCCTGCCCGAGTCCGTGCCCGAAACCGCCAAAGAAATGTTGGTGCTGCCCAACAGCGAGCCGTATGTGTTGTGCTCGGCGGATTTTAGGATAGAATCGTGTAACGATATGTTCTGCTCGTTGTGCCAACTGGGCGAAGAAGAATTGAAAGGCTGCTATCTGCGGGCCGTTGTGGCGCCGGATTCGCTGGCGCTTTTTGAGCAGGATTTGAAAACTTTGGCGGCTGACGGCGTGCTTTCCAACCGCGAATACACCATTATGGTGGGCAGCGGCCTGGAAACGTGCGACGTGCGTTTAACCGCCATTAAGGAAGCCGGCGGCCGCTACTTGTTTGTGTTGCGCAGCCTGGCGTTCCATCAGCAAATTATGAAAATTTTGGAAGAACGCTCCGCCCAGCTCAGCGCGTTGTTGGAAGCGACGGACGGTGTAGTGTTTTCCATTCTGCTTAAAGACGGCAAGTTCGGCCAAATTGAACAAGCCAATAAATTCCTGACCCAAAAGACGGGTTTTTCACACGACGAACTGGTGCATATGGAATTTAAGGATTTGTTCTTCGACCCGCAGCGTGACGACGGCTCTCCCGCCGCCGTTTTGGTCCGCGCGGAAAACGAACTGGCCGAGCGGGGCAAAGCGTCGTTCTGCCTGACGGTGCACCGCAAAGAAGAGGAAGGTTTTTCCGCCCAGGTGGTGGTGAGCGCGCTCGATTTGCCGGGGAAGGACGCCGCGCTTGTAGTCGTGCACGATTTAACTCGCCAGCTTGACGAACTTGCCAAAGATTCTAAAGAAGCTCTTGAGTTAAAAAGCGTGCGCGAATCGCTGCCCGGTTTGTATTTAAAAACCGACAGCGACGGCCGCGTGCTGGAGGCTTATTCCAACCTGGATTACATCTCTAACGCCGAAGCAAAAGAAATCTTTCTGGATAAAACGCCCGCGCAATACTGGCCGCAGGAAGCCGCTTCGCGCGCGTTGTTTTCGATTAAAGAATCGTTATCCATCAACGTCGGCACGAGCTTTGAATTTGAGTGGACCGTGCAGGGCGCTTCTCACCGGTTTGAAGTGACGGTAACGCCTATTTTCGGCCGCGGCGAAGCCGTGCTGTGGGTAAAAGACGTGTCCGACAGCCGCGAATACGACGCGCAAGTGCGCGAATTATACCGCATCACGCGCGAACCGGGGCTGAGCATTACCGAGCAAGTGGATAAAATTTTAGCATTCGGGCGCCGCGCGTTTGACGCGGACGCGGGTATCGTGCTGCGTTTTGAAGAAGGAAAACATAAACTGGAAAGCGTGGTGGCGTATGTCACCAAGAACGATTTCCACCTGGAACGCCAAATGGAATTCCCCGTAGAGGAATGTTTAATCGACACGGCCGACGGAAGCGTCGTTATGCTGCCGGATTTGGCCAACACCTCCTGCGAACGCTGCTTGCACAAAGCCAAAGGTTTCGGCTCGTTGTTGGCCGCTCCTTTATATGTAGGTAAAGAAGTACAGGGCGCGCTGTGTTTTGCGTCCCGTTCGCCGCGGCGCAGCTTCCCCCAGGGGGCGGAGGAATTGATGGGGCTGATGGCCAAACTGTTGGGGCTTCGCATTGAACTGCGCCAAACGGGTAAAATGTTGGGCGAAGCGTCCCGCTCGTTTGCTCGTACTTTGGAATATGTTGAAATGCCCGCCGTTATGGTGGATTTGGATTACCAAATTATGTACGTAAACAAGGCTATGCAGTCCGCCACGGGCCGCCGGGCGCGCAATTTGTTGGGGCGCGACTTTTTTGCCGAACTTATCCGTAACGACGATTTGTCCAAGCGGATGTTCCGAGCGGCGGAGAAAGCCTGTTCTTCCAACGCGTTTCAGGTGCGCATGGATATCCTGCAGGAAAACGGCTTGTATGAAGATACTTCCTGGGACGTATTTGTATGTAAAGACGCCGACGGCAAAGTAGACGGATATGCGCTGATCGCTTCTGCGGCGTAAGTTTTGCTTGCCGATTAAAAGAGAAAATCAACACAGCCTCCCGCAAAAGCGGGAGGCTGTATGTTTTACTTTTTGCGGCGGGAAAAAGGTCTTTTGTTCTTTTTTTGGCAGCAGCAAAAGAAGCGATAATACTGCCCGGCCGTACCCATAACTTCTTTCTTACTTTTTGTACCGACAAAAAGTAAGCAAAAAACTCGCCGCCCAGGCTCCATAAAAAGCAGATTTTCTCATTCTCTTTCTTTTTCTGGCAGCAGAAAAAGAAGCAAAAAGACTGCCCGGCCGTACCCATAAAATCCAGTTTCGGTCGGCGCATTTTACAACTCGCTCTGCTCGAACAAATAAAATGCGTTCTCCTCCCGAAACGGATTTTATAGACGGGTCAAGGCCGGGAATAAAGGACAAACGCTTTTTATAAACGGAGCAAAGGGCGGCATGTAAATAAGAGAACTCCTCTTTATTGGTTGTTCAGTAGTTAGCAACCTGTCCGAAACAGTGTGGTTCAACCAATCGGAAGAGCGCGGACAATCTGGGAGGGGCGGCTCGCCCCTTGACTC
>CAYUAA010000099.1:0-4781 GCA_964442585.1 uncultured Elusimicrobium sp.
AGCGAGTTGTAAAATGCGCCGAACGAAACTGGATTTTATGGGTGCGGCCGGGCAGTCTTTTTCGTTCTTTTTCTGCTGTCAGAAAAAGAAGACAAAACTATAATTGGTTTGTCAGACCGTTTATTAAAAAATACGTCCAGGCCAGTTCCATCGGTTCAGTCATCTCTTCGGAGTTTTCAAAATCCTTTTCAAACAAACGCTCCGTCAACTCACCGACGAAAGCCGGGTCGGAAATACCTAAGCTCATTTCTTTATTTACGTACAGGCTCATTTTATCGAAATTGGCAGAGCCCACCACGGCCCAACCGTCGTACACGGCGGCTTTTACGTGGCTCATTTTATTATAAAAATATACCCGCACGCCGTTTTTAAACAGCTTGTTGGCCATAAACCGGTTGTTTTTATCCATAATGCCCACATCGTTTTTACCGGGCAGCACCACACGTACGTCCACTCCGCGCCCACGAGCGGCAATTAATTCTTTAATAATGCGGTCATCCGAAAAATACGCGTTTTCGATATAAATGCGTTTTTTGGCGCGCCGAATGGCTTCGCGTTGGGCGTTGAAAATTTCGGAATCGTTGGGCTTGGTATACATCAAACGGACGTCAATCATGCCGGGAGTCTCGCGGTTTACTTCGCGGCGGCGTTTGCTGAATAACTTGCGGTAGCCGGCCGCCCAGTCCCCCCCAATTCCGGCAAAAGACCAATTTTGATAGAAATTTTTCACCAACCGCCCCACTACCGGTCCCTCCAGCGCAACCATCATATCGTGCCACGTATAGCGGTATTCTTCGCCAATGTTCATTCCGCCCGTATAAGCCAGCTTGCGGTCCACAATATACACTTTACTGTGGTTGAACGAACCCCACGGGTTTAAATGCGTACGCGCTTTGGCATGTGATTTTTTGCGGATATAAGATGTAATGTACTTTGGCATTACAAAATCTTCCGCGGGTTTTAGTTCCGGTTTTTTGCCGGAATTAAGCACGGTGTTTAACTCGTCCACAATCACGCGCACGTCCACGCCTTCCGCCGCTCGTTTTTTCATTACGTCGGCAATAGACAATCCGTACGGATCCGCCATAAAAATATAGACGCTGGTAAAAATACTTTCCTGCGCACGCTGCATGGCCAACATAAAATGCGGGAAAAATTCCTCCCCGTCAATCAGCAACGTAACGTTGGCTTTGTAGTTCTGTTTACTGATGTGCTTATCGAGCCATTTATTAAATGCGGCCAAATCCATTTCTTCGCCGGAGCGGTTCAACGGAGGCACGCCGCCTAAATCGCCCACATACGGAGGAAGCAGCGTATACAGGGTGGAGGTGCCCAGCGAAAACAGGCGGTGCGATGTGGTCAACGGCGCTTTCACCGCGCCAAACAAATGACTTTTGATAAAAAACGAATAAATAAACGAGGCGGAAAATCCTAGCGAGCCCATCTCTTTTTTTACTTCATAATAATCGGGCAAGATAAGCCGCAGTCCCAAATCAGCTTGCGTATCCACATATACATAAGGGGACATGGGCACGTCGTCAAGCCGCAGTAAAAACCGCGTATGGGGCGTACCGAACGCCGCCGTCATTTTTTTAAGCTGTTCGTAAGTCAGGCGCGCAAACTGTTTGGCGGACAATTTCCCCACGATTTCCACTTCGCCCGGAGCATCTTTTAGCAACACCAAGTCCGCCGTTCCGTCCGCCCGGCGCATCAGCATGGTTTCCTGCGTGTTTAAAAAAATAATAAGGCCCTGGTTTTCCCGCGGCGGAACCAGCGGCAGTAAAGTTTGTTTAATCACTTCGCTCCATTCCCGCCCAGCCACGGCCACCGGTTTGCGCCCGGGAAACGTTTCCCCTTTCCGCACCGCACGCAAAGATAAAAGCGCGTCGTCTTTTCCGGCGGCTTCTTTTAAATCCGCCGTAAAATAAAAAGGTTCGTTTTCCCACTCGTAGCGGATAAACAATTTATCCCCCGCCACAAACGCCTCCGCCGGCTCTTCCTGGTGAGAAGCCACCATGCGCAGCAACTGCGTTTTCCGCGGCGCATGCGAACACGCACACACCCAGACGCACGCAAACAAAACCATAAAAAAATGAATGATTTTCATCTTTCAGCCACACACCGGGATATTTTATCCGGCGCAAGTAACGTCAACTTATTTTAAGTACGGCTTAATGTGCCGGTAGACTTTTTCGGCCACTTTTTCGTATCCGGCGGCATTGGGGTGAACCATGTCGGACTTATAACGCCGGTCGTGAAAAATACCCTGCATAATCCCAGGCACAAAAACGGCCCGTTTGTCCTTTGCCAGTTTTTTATATGCATCGGTATATGCGCCCATTCCGGGGCCGCCCGTATCCACAATAACGGCCACGGCTCCGGCTGCCTGCACTTCATCTACAATACGGGCCACGGCCGAAACCGCCTCCTCCTGCAATAGCCCGCGCATATAATCATTCGCCCCAAACTCAATCAGCACCATGTGCGGATTTTGTTCCAACACCTGCGGCAAACGGGTGGGAGCATGGGCCGCCGTCTCGCCCGACAACCCCATATTTACCACCGGGCGACCCAATTTTTTAGACAACACGTCGGGGTATGACGCCCCCTGGGGCGCGCCGTAGCCGGCGGTTAAACTGTCCCCAAACGCCACGACGGCCGAGTGAGGATTGTGCAGATTCGTAATTTCGTCGGAACTTTTCATAAAATAAAACGCGCACGCGGCAAGGGCGGCGAGTAAAATCCATTTTTGCATAACTTATTATAACAAAACTTGTTCCCGTACGCGCGCGAACGGGCCGGGGTTGACTTTTCGCGCTTTTATTATAGAATAAAAGTATGAACACGCCACTGACGAAAGAAGAGCAGGAAAAATTATTAGACGCCGCCCAACGGGCGCGCGAAAATTCTTACAGCCCCTACTCCAAATTTAAAGTGGGGGCCGCCGTGCTGACGGAAGACGGAACCGTTTTTACGGGCACGAATATCGAAAACGCTTCCTACGGGTTGACAGTCTGCGCCGAACGCAACGCCATTTTTGCCGCCGTGGGCGCGGGTAAACGCAAATTCCGCGCGTTGGCGTTAATTACGCAAAAACTGCCTGGGCTGGATTTTAACTCCCCCTGCGGGGCCTGCCGCCAAGTGATGAGCGAATTTATCGCGCCCGACGCGCCTGTTTTAATGGCCGTGTTGGACGGCGAAAAACGCACCGTATACGTTAAACGACTGCAAGAATTAATGCCGTTCCCGTTTGATAAATTTTCGGAAAAATAAGGGGGGGTTCATGCAGAACACGCAGTACAAAGGCCTTAAAGCGCAAGTGCTGGAAAATGATTTTTTACGCCTTACCTTTCTGCCTGATTACGCCTGTAAACTGGCCAGCCTGGTTTCCAAAAAAACCGGGAGAGAGTTTTTGTTTCAGTCGGCCCAACCCGTGTTGCAAATCCCCCCGTACGGCGCGCCGTTTTGCGCATACGATTCAAGCGGGTTTGACGAAGTATTCCCCTCCATCGACGCCTGCCCTTACCCTTGCGGCGAGCATAAAAACGTCCCGGTGCCGGACCACGGCGAAGTTTGGACCATGCAATGGCACAGCGCGTTCTCGCCGGATGGAAAAAGTGTAAAATCCGTCGTCAAAAGCGAACGTTTTTCCTACATTTTATCCCGTACCGTAACGCTTAAAGACAACGAAATTTTATTCGAATACGCCGCCGAAAACCCTTCGGATGAACCTTTTAAATTTATTTGGGCGGCACACTGTCTGCTGGCCTGCTCGCCCGCCACTCGCCTGCTCATCCCGGACAATTTAACCGAAGTGATAACGGTGGAGCACTCCACCCAACGCCTGGGCCCGTGGGGCACGCGCCACCGCTATCCCCTAACTGTGGACGTAACCGGCCGCCCGCTCGACTTGGCCGCCACCGAACCTGCCTCCGCCAAAAACTGCGAAAAATTTTACTTTACTTCGCCCAACACCGCCGGTTGGTGCGGCGTGGAACACACCGACACCGGCGAAAAATTAATTTACCAATATCCCGCCGACAAAGTGCCTTTCCTGGCCGTTTGGAAAACGCAAGGGGGCTACCGCGGAGATTATAACCTGGCGTTGGAACCGTGCACAGGCGAATACGACGACCTGTACGTGGCCGACAAAATCCGCCGCGCGGCCGTCATCGCTCCGCACGAAACGTACGCCTGGACGCTGAAAATGACCGTCCGCTGATTTGAATACTCCGGCTCGCCGGAAGGAGTCTTGCATTTATGAACCAACAAGCGCTGCGCAGTAAATTTAATGAAGTATTCCAAAAAGAAAAACTGTACTTTTTCGCCCCCGGGCGCGTAAACCTAATCGGCGAACATACCGATTATAACGGCGGCCACGTGTTTCCGTGCGCACTGTCTTTCGGTACGCATTGTGTATTCTGTAAACGCGACGACGACAAAATCCGGCTGCACTCGCTTAACCTGCCTGAAAAAGGAGTTATCGAAACCGATTTAAACCATATTGAATACAAAAAAGAACAAGACTGGGCCAACTATCCCCTCGGCATGATAAAAACGCTGCAAAATCACGGTTACAAACTGGACCACGGTTTTGAACTGTTGTTTTGGGGTGATATTCCCAGCGGGGCGGGGCTTTCGTCTTCGGCGTCTATCGAACTGGCCACCGGCGTGGCTATGAACAAAGCGTTTAATTTGCATATTCCGCAAGTGGAACTGGTAAAAATGGCGCAGGAAGATGAAAACAAATTCGTCGGCATGAACTGCGGCATTATGGACCA
>CAYUAA010000100.1:0-4760 GCA_964442585.1 uncultured Elusimicrobium sp.
GAGAAGATACAATAATGGGAAAAGCGTTCATGGTTATATTTTAGTAAAAAAAGGGGGACGCGTAAAGGGGGAAAACGCCAAACCCGCCGTAAAAAACTCCCCGCGCTTAGTCAGGCGGGGAGTTTTTGCATTTATTGTTTATTTGCGTTTGCTGCAAAGCGCGTCTTTGGCGGCGGCTTGCGCGGCGGCCAGGCGCGCTATCGGTACGCGGAAGGCGGAGCAGGACACGTAGGTGAACCCTTCGCGGTGGCAGAATTCCACGCTGTCCGGGTCGCCCCCGTGTTCGCCGCAGATACCCACTTTGAGGTTGGGTTTCTGGTCGCGGCCTTCGCATACGGCGTGCTGAATAAGCATGCCCACGCCGCGTTGGTCGAGCGTCTGGAAGGGGTCGGCTTCCAAAATACCTTGTTTTAAGTATTCCGGCAGGAAAGATCCCACGTCGTCGCGCGAAAAGCCAAACGTCATTTGGGTGAGGTCGTTGGTGCCGAAGGAGAAGAAGTCCGCTTCTGCGGCTACTTCGTAAGCCAAAACGGCCGCACGGGGGATTTCAATCATCGTACCCACGGAGAAGTTGAGCTTTTTCACTTTCGTTTTGGCGACAACTTCGTCATAGGCTTGGCGGATGAGTTTCTTCTGGGTGACGATTTCGTTCACGTCGCAGGTTAAGGGAATCATCACTTCCGGCACGGCTTTATGGCCTTCTTTGATGAGTTCAGCGGCGGCTTCAAAAATCGCGCGGGACTGCATGAGCGTAATTTCCGGGTACGTTACGCCCAGGCGGATGCCGCGGTGACCCATCATCGGGTTGACTTCGTGCAAAGCGGCGGCGCGTTCTTTAAATACGTTCATACTGATGCCGAGTTCTTTGGCCAGTTCCTGCTGTTTTTCGGGCAAGGTGGGTACAAACTCGTGCAGAGGCGGATCCATTAAGCGGATGGTTACGCTAAAGCCGGACATGGCTTGCATCGTGGCTTTGATATCCCGTTTCATATAAGGGAACAGCTCCGCTACGGCCGCTTGGCGTTCTTCCGCGCTGCCGGAAAGAATCATCTTGCGCAGAATGAAGAGCGGTTTTTCGGAATTTTTGCCGTAGAACATGTGTTCAATGCGGAACAAACCGATGCCTTCCGCGCCGAATCTGCGGGCTTTTAAAGCGTCTTCTTCCGTATCGGCGTTGGCGCGTACTTTTAAGGTGCGCACTTTGTCGCACAGCGTTAAGAACGCCGCCAGGTTTTTGTTGCCTTCGCCCGCGGCCAACATTTTAAGCGCGCCGGCGTATACGTAGCCTTTTGTGCCGTTTAAGGTCAACGCGTCGCCTTCTTTATATGTTTTGCCGCCCATTTTGACGGTTTTTGCGTTCAAATCGATTTCCAGTTCGCCGCAGCCTACAATACAACATTTACCCCAGCCGCGCGCCACCAGGGCCGCGTGAGAGGTCATGCCGCCGCGTTGGGTTAAAATACCCGCCGCCGCGCGCATACCTTCAATGTCTTCGGGGTTGGTTTCTTCGCGCACTAAAATGGCGGCCTCGCCGGCTTCCTGCAGTTTAATAGCGTCGGCGGAATTAAATACAATGGTGCCCGCCGCGCCGCCGGGGCCCGCAGGCAAGCCTTTGGCCACCGGGGTGACGCCCGCTTCGGCTTTGGGATCAATGGCGGGCAGCAAAAGTTCGCCCAACTGCGCCGGCGTTACGCGCAAGACGGCTTCTTCTTTAGTAATCAGGCGTTCTTTTACCATGTCCAACGCCATTTGCACGGCCGCCGTACCGTTGCGTTTGCCTACGCGGCACTGGAGCATCCAAAGTTTTTGGTCTTCAATGGTGAACTCAATGTCAAGCATGTCGTGAAAGTGCTTTTCCAGTTTCTTTTGAATGGCGTCGAGTTCTTTATACGCTTTAGGCATTACTTTTTCGAGCGTAGGCAAATGTTTGGAGTGGGCGTTTGCGGACCATTTGTTCATCGGGGAGGGGGTGCGGATACCGGCCACCACGTCTTCACCCTGGGCGTTGATTAAGTACTCGCCGTAGAAGTGCGCATCGCCGTTGCCGGGGTTGCGGGTAAACGCCACGCCTGTGGCGCTGTTGTCGCCCATATTGCCGAACACCATGGTTTGCACGTTGACGGCGGTGCCCCAATCATGCGGGATGTTTTCGATGTTGCGGTAAGCGATTGCGCGTTTACCGTTCCAGGAGGCAAACACCGCGCCGATGGCGCCCCAGAGCTGTTCCATGGCGTCGTCCGGGAAATCTTTTTTAAGTACTTTTTTGACGGTCTTTTTAAATTCCGCGCACAGTTTTTTCAATTCTTCGGCGGGGATTTCGGTGTCGTCTTTCACGCCGAGTTTGGTTTTTACGTCTCCCAGCATGCCGTCCAAAATTTTACGGATGCCTTCACCGTCTTTGGGTTCAATACCGGCGGCTTTTTCCATTACTACGTCGGAATACATCATAATCAGCCGGCGGTAAGCGTCGTAAACAAAGCGTTCGTCGTGCGTTTTGGCAATCATGCCGGGAATGGTTTTTTCCGTAAGACCAATGTTTAAAATGGTTTCCATCATGCCGGGCATGGAAGCGCGCGCACCGGAGCGGACGGACACTAAAAGCGGGTTCTTTTCGGAACCGAACACTTTTTTGGTTTCGCGTTCAATTTTTTTAAGGCTGGTTTCCACTTCGGCTTTTAACGTTTTGGGGTAGGTGCGTTTATTGTTCCAATAATAAGTGCACACTTCGGTAGTGATGGTGAAACCGGGAGGGACGGGGAGTTTTAACTGGCCGGACATTTCGGCCAAGTTGGCCCCTTTTCCGCCTAACAATTCTTTCATTTTGCCGTTGCCTTCGGCTTTACCGGCGCCGAAAGAATAAACGTTTTTGGCGGCTTTAACGGCTTTTTTTACGGTCTTTTTAGCGGCGGGTTTGGCCGCTTTTTTGACGGTTTTTTTTACCATATATAGTCGTTTCTCCAGTGTAAAATAGCAGCGGGCGGACGGGCGTCCGCTTTTGTCCTCTACATTGTAATACATTTTCGATAATAAGGAAAGAAATTTTAAGGATTTTTGTTTCCGGCGCGTTTTTCTTTTAAATAATCGCCATGAAAACCAAAGGAACCGTTGACCGTGCGGCCGATGCTTTCAATTCTATTTTCAATACAGCCGCGGCATTTTTCCGGCGTGTCTGCGGTGCAGATTTTGCCGGGATATAATTCGTATTTGGCGCGGAATTCGCCCTCGGTGGCGTTGGGCATTACCACGTTCGCCCCGCTTTGAAGGGCCAGTATGCGGCCTTGCGGGTGGAGCGTTTCCATGGCTGTAGTGGCGGGAATATTGATGTCCGGCAGTAAAAGACGCATGACGGCCATCATTTTTAAGGAAAGCTCAAAATGTCCGGCTGCGCTTTCGTCCGCCAGAGGCGTGTGGGGGTGGGGGATAAACGGCCCGATACCCGCCATATCCACCGGAAGCGATTTAAAAAACAGCAAGTCATTCGCCAGGCTTTGAAGCGTTTGCCCGGGCAGACCAACCAACGATCCCGAGCCGACCTCGTAGCCCAGCTCTTTTAAATTGTACAGACAGCGCACGCGGTTGTCCCAGCTCATGCCGGGGTCCAGGCGTTCATAAAGGATTTTGTCGGTGGTTTCTATGCGTAAAAGGTAACGGTCCGCACCCGCGCGGCGCAAGGCGGCATATTCTTCGCGCGTTTTTTCGCCGATGCTTAGGGTAAGCGCGAGGCCTGATTTTTTTATCTCACGGACAATATGGCACAACGTATCCGTATCAAACCAACCGTCTTCGCCCGATTGCAAAACCACCGTTTTATATCCGTATCCGGCGGCGTTTTGGGCGGTTTGTATGATTTGGGAAGGGGATAAACGATAACGCTCCGCTTTTGAATTGGAGCGGCGGATTCCGCAGTACGCGCAATCGTTTTTGCAGTAGTTAGAAAATTCAATCAGTGCGCGCAGATAAACTTCATCTCCCACAAACCGGCGGCGCACTTGGTCGGCCGCGGCAAACAGCGGAGCCGGGTCCTGCAGTGAAAGGAGGGCCGTTATTTCCGCGTTGGACAGGTCTTCCCCGCGTAAAGCGCGGGTTAAAATGGGCTGCGCGTCCGTCATATAAGCAGTATATCAAATTGCTAAGAATAGGTCCAAGGGCCTAAAAACGGGTGGGTCCGCCTCCGCGCGCGGGTATGGGCCCAAATTTCCTTGGTTTATAGGCCTAACGGCCCTGTTTTTTCAGCGGACAAAACGCTATTCTATTAACATAAGAAGCTAAAATTAAAAAAAGGAGGATGCCCAATATGATTACCGCCAAAAAGAATGAAGCCGTGTTGGCGCAAATGCTGAAAAAACAGCGTTTAGACCGGGAATTCTCCTGGATTAGCCGCGAGTTTGCGCACTTTCTTACCTTAACCGATTTGGACGTATATACGGCGCCCCACAAACAGGCCGTAGAACTAGGGCTGGCCGAATAGATTTAAACGTGTTTCTAACCTCCTACAAAGAACACCCGCGCCCGCCGCAAATCCCGGCGGGCGTTTATTTGCACCAAATATGCCGAGGAGGAAAAGGCGCTCAATTTGGTATGATATAAGCGGGGAAGGTTTTTCCCGCGGCGCACCCAAAGGGCCCGTTCCAAAGAAAGCGTCCCATGAACGCGATTAATTTGTTATAATTAGTAGGTACTTTAAGAAGTATAAAAATTAAATAACAGGAGAAGGCTGTTCTCCGGCTCGGTGTTCTTTCGGATAAAGAACGCTTGGTCGG
>CAYUAA010000101.1:0-4752 GCA_964442585.1 uncultured Elusimicrobium sp.
AAAATTTCGGAAGGGGAGGGATTCGAACCCTCGGTAGGGTTGCCCCTACATCAGTTTTCAAGACTGACGCCTTAAACCGCTCGGCCACCCTTCCACTCTTTCTATTTTATTAATTTTTTCCGTTCTTTTACCAGATTTATTAAAATTTGTTTCCCGGGTGGCCTGTCCTGTCCAAATTGCTATAATAACTATAGGGGGAAGTATTATGCAAACAACCGAATCGCCAAAAACCGTATACCGTTTTGGGGACGGGGTGTATATCAACCTTACCAACCGCTGCCCAAACTTGTGCGCTTTTTGCATTAAAACCAAGTGGAAGATGGATTTCCACGGCAATAACCTTAATTTGGCCGGCAACGAACCCGCTGCTGCCGAAGTGCTTTCTTCTTTAGAGGCTGAACTTAAAAAGGCCCCGTTTAAAGAAGTTGTTTTTTGCGGCTATGGGGAACCCACCATGCGCTTGGATGTATTATTGTTCGTCGCGCAGACGCTCAAAGGCTGGATGGCTCAGGCCAAGTACCCGCCGTTCAAAATTCGTTTGAACACCAACGGGTTGGGTAACGTAATTAACCGTAAAAACATCGTGCCGGAACTTGCCCGCGTGGTGGACTTGATAAACATCAGCTTAAACGCGCAGGATGCGGCTACGTGGCAAAAAATCGTTCGCCCTGCCGAAGGTTACGAAGACGGCTTCGACGCGGTGCGCGAGTTTATCCGTCTGTGCGCGGCCGCCGGGTTTGAGCGCGTGGTGGCCAGCTGCGTAGACCAAACAGGGGCTGACCCCCAAGCCGTCAAAAAAATCGCCGAATCCGACGGCGCAGTATTCTACTTAAGGAGTTTTTTAGATGCGCAAGATTAAACGTCCCGGAGCCTTATTTGTTCTCTTTTTAGTGCTGTTGGCGCTGATTCTCACGTGGTTTTTTGCCGCGCAGGAAGATTATTACGACTATGCTTCCGACACAATTGAAAGTTCCGCTTCCGTTGCTCCGCTTAATAAAGAAAGTTTGCTCGCGCGCGCCGTTCCGGCGCGCCCGGCTTACGATACCGAAGTTAAGTACCGCACTTTTTACTTAACCGCGCCCGGAGCCAAGAAAGTGGAACTGGTGGCCGATTTTAACCGTTGGGGCAAAGACCCTATTGAACTCAAGGCCTACCGCAAAGGATATTTTGAAACGTCCGTGGCATTGACGGGCGGAGAATACAAATACGTCTTCTCGGTCGACGGTAAAGACGTGCTGGATCCCACCAATCAGGACCGCCGCACCGTCAACGGGCGCGAAATCTGCATTAAAACGGTAAGATGATGCAAACGGCCGAAATATCCACCCATTCGCGTGAAGAAACGCTTGCCTTGGCGGCGGATTTTGCGCGCGCTTTAAAAGGGGGCGAAATTATCTTTTTGCGCGGGCCGATCGGCGCGGGCAAAACCGTATTTGTAAAGGGCGTTGCGGCCGCGTTGGGACTAAAAAGTTCACCCACCAGCGCGAGTTTTAGTTTAATGAAGGAATATAAAAATAAAATGCGCCGGATGTTTCACATCGATTTGTTCCGCTTGGAAGAGGGCGAAGTCTTTAACCTGGGTTTTGAAGAAATGCTGGAAGACGACCGCGCCATCATCTTGGCCGAATGGCCCGATCCCATCCGCCGCTTATTGCCGGCGGACCGTTTGGAAATGGATTTTATTTTAAAGGAAGGGGACGAACGCGTTATCCGTTTGGCTTCGTTTGGACGCGTTTCCGGCGCGTTGTTGGAGGCGTTATGCAAAGTCGCAAAAAAATAACTTTAGGGCTTGATACGTCGGGCACGCCGTTGTTGGCGGTCGCCGAAAAAGACGGCAAAGTGTTTGCCCGCCGCCGCAAAGGCGTTAAGCAGGAACGGCTGTTATTCCCGGCGGTTAATTCCGCGTTGGAAGCGGCCGGAGCCGAACTGAAGGATGTCGGGCGGATTTTTATTGTGCGCGGCCCGGGTCGTTTTACGGGTATCCGCATTTCGCTGACGTTTGCCTCCATGCTTAAATATTTAAATAACACCGAAGTGCGCGGCGCAACGTTGTTTGAAGTCCTTCGCCGCCAGGCGACGGCTTCCAAAAAATTTTTGGCTTGGCAAAAAGCCCACCCGTTGGGAGCTTTGGCTGTAGTGCTGCACGCGTTTCGCGAGGAATACTTTTTGCAAATTTTTGACGCTCAGAATGCGGGGCCCGCATGGCTTTCGCGCGAGGAACTGTTTAAACGGCTGGAAGATTACGCTCATCCTCTTATGCTGGCCGGGAGCGACAAAAACGGCGCCTCTCTGTCGGACCTGACGGGTCCCCAATACGCGTATGCGGATGAAAAGGACTGTTTTGTCCGTCCCGCCACGTTGGCTGCCATGGCTCAGGACGATTCTCTGGCGCAGGATGCACTGGAGCCGCTTTATTTAAAACCCGCGCGTTTTGAACTGGTTATTCCTCAATGATTCGCCGCTTTCTTCCAGCCGATGCTTTGCGCCTGGCGCAGATTGAAAATCTGCAGCCTTACAGCGCGCATTGGGGGGCGCAAGGTTTTTGCGATGAAATACAGAACCCCTGTTCTTTTGTTTGGTGTTGGGAAGAAAAAGGCGAGATATATGGTTTTGTAGCGCTTAGGCACGCGGTCGGCTTCTGCGAAATTTTGAATATGGCTGTTCATCCCCAGGCTTGCCGCCGGGGAATTGGGTCTAAACTAATGTCTTATGCCTTGTCGGACGTGCTCGCCCATGGAGGGGAACGCGTTACGTTGGAGGTAAACGCGCGCAACGTGGCGGCGATTGGTTTATATAGTAAACTGGGGTTGCAATCTTGCGGTTGCCGGAAAAAATTTTATAACGGTACTGATGACGCGCTGATTATGGGGGCCGACTTATGAAACGTTTTTTAACGCTGGCATGTTGTTTTTGCTTTGCTCCGCTTTATTCGCTTGCGCTGAACGGCGAAAGCAAACGCGAAGCGAAGCTGTTTAATTCTTTTTTGTCCTCAATTTACGCCGTGCGCGCCGATGACCCCAAGGCCTTTTCCAAATTACAAAAAACATTGGCGTTGGCGCCGGATTCCAAGTATTTAAAACGTTTGCTTGTATCCTTTGCCGTGGCGAATAACCGGCCCGTGCTGGCCGACCCGTATGCCGATTTTATTAACTCCGGCGAAAACGGCGCGGACGACTGGAGCGTATACGGCGCGTATTTGTGGAAAAAAGGCGACCTTTCCGCCGCGCGTGACGCCTACCAAAAAGCCTTGAAACAAAGCGACGATTTACGCATTATATTACAGTACATCTCTCTGTCGGCTGTGTTGGAACCCGCCCAAGCGGTCGAAGCATTGGAGCAGCTGGCTGCCGACTATCCGGATTTGGCAGCCCCCATCTATACGGAAACGGGAAATCTGTTTTTGCAACGAAGGGATTTGAACCAAGCTCTCGCTTATTACAATAAAGCCGTACAGGCGGGGCCCAATGAGCCCGGTCCCCGTTTGGGGCGCGCGGAAGTGTACGAGAAGGCCTCCCAATATTTTCTGATGCTGCACGAGTTTGAAGAGCTCGAAAAGATGGGTTTTGGCAACGCCGCCACTTATTCGCGTATGGGATCGTTTTTTTTGTTGGTAAAAGATTATCCCAAAGCTGAGGAATATTTTTTAAAAGCCAAGGCCGATGATAACGGGGATGTGCCCAGCGCGTATTTTCTGTCGTTGCTGGCGGAGCAAAAAGGGGATTACTCCCGGGCCATTGGCTATCTGCAGGACTCGCAAGATTATCCCACCGCCGCGGCAAAATGGCTGCAAGTTAGTTTTTACCAAAAGAAGCTCAAGCAGCCTCAAGCCAGTTTAAAGACGTTGGCGGACGCTTATAAAAAGTTCGACGGCAACGTGGAAATCGGTTTTTTCTATGCGCTTGCATTAAATGATGCGGGAGAATATAAACAAGCCGCCCGTGTACTAAAAGGCGTGCTGCAAACAAACCCCAATTATACCGAAGCGCGTTTGCAATATGTCTATACGCTGGAAAGTTTAAAAAAATATAAGGAAATGGAACAAGCCCTTCAAACGGTGCTGGAGGCTGAGCCGGACAATGCGGCGGCGTTAAATTTATACGCTTACAGCTTGGCCCAGCGCGGCGAACGTCTTGACCTGGCGCAGGAATATATTGCGCGGGCGCTTGCCGTTAATCCGTCTGACAATTCTTTTATCGATACGCAGGCATGGATATATTTTAAGCAAGGCAAAGTGGCTGAAGCGGCCGATTTATTATCCTCCTTGCCGCAGGAACTGGCCCAGCGGGACGCGGACGTGGCGTACCATAAAGGTGCGGTGGCATATGCGCAAGGCGCGTTTGAAGACGCCCGGAAATACTTGGATTTGGCACGTGGCAAAAATAAAGAAGCGGCAAAACTTTATAAGCAGCTTCCTCCGCGCTGATTAAACCGTTGTCTTCTGTATTCTCTTATCATGCGACTCCCGAAATTTTTCTTCTAGGGCTTTCTTTTTCTGGCAGCAGAAAAAGAAGCAAAAAGACTGCCCGGCCGTACCCATAAAATCCAGTTTCGTTCGGCGCATTTTACAACTCGCTCTGCTCGGACAAATAAAATGCGTTTTCCTCCCGAAACGGATTTTATAGACGGGTCAAGGCCGGGGATAAACGACAAACGCTTTTTATAGGCGGAGCAAAGGGCGGCATGTAAATAAGGAAACACCTCTTTATTGGTTGTTCAGTAGTTAGCAACCTGTCTAAAACAGTGTGGCCCAAG
>CAYUAA010000102.1:0-4744 GCA_964442585.1 uncultured Elusimicrobium sp.
TTTATGCCGACGGAAGAAGAACAATTGTCCGTCTACCAGGCAGTGCTCGACGCCGCTGGAGGCCGCCCCGTCACTTTCCGCACGCTGGACGCCGGAGGCGACAAGCCGCTGCCGTTTGTGGACATCGCGCCGGAAGAAAACCCTATCGTCGGCGTGCGCGGAGTGCGTGCCTTTGCCAAAAATCAAGCGTTTTTCCGCACACAACTGCGCGCGCTGTTAAGCGTGCGTCCCTTAAAAAACGTTCGCATTATGCTGCCCATGATTTCGTTTGCCGACGAAGTGGAATTTTTCAAGAATCTAATCAATCAGGAATCCGCCGCCCTGGGCGTGGAAGAAACCGTACAAACCGGGATTATGGTGGAAGTTCCTTCCGCTGCACTTACGGCGGGACAGCTTGCCAAACGAGCGGATTTTTTCTCTCTCGGAACTAACGATTTAACCCAATACGCCCTGGCCATCGACCGCGGACACAAAGAGCTTAGCCCCCGCGCCGATCATTTACACCCGGCCGTGCTGAAACTCATCGCATTTACGTGCCAGGGAGCCCAACAATACAACAAACCCGTCGCCGTTTGCGGCGCGATGGCGGGCGATATGGCGGCCGTGCCGCTGCTGATTGGGTTGGGCGTAACGGAACTGGCTGTGGGAGCCGGAACCGTCGCGCGCGCCAAAAATCTGATCCGCCGTTTAAATGCCGCCGACTGCCGTGCCGCCGCCCAACACGCGCTGACGCTGGCTACCGCACAGGAAGTACGCGCCTTTGTGCAGGAAAAATTCGCAGTCTGATTTCAGGAGAACCGCTATGAACATCATCAAACGTTTTGCCGCCCAAACGGGCTCAATCCTTGTAAAATTAGGCAAAGCTTTAATGCTTCCCATCGCCGTACTGCCTGTGGCGGGGCTGTTGCTTAGACTGGGCCAACCGGATTTGTTAAACATCGCATTTATCAGCCAGGCCGGAGGCGCGGTATTTAGCAATTTACCCGTTATTTTTGCCGTCGGCGTGGCCATTGGATTTGCCGACGAAAACCACGGGGCGGCCGCGTTGTCGGCCTTTATCGGTTACGTGATTATGACCGCCGCCCTCTCCGCGCTTGATCCGTCCGTCAATATGGGCGTTCTGGGCGGAATTATCGTAGGCGTTACCGCCGGATTTCTATACAACCGCTACAAAAATTTTCAGTTGCCGCCGTATTTGGCCTTCTTCGGCGGGCGCCGTTTTGTGCCCATTGTAACGGGCGCGGCCAGCCTGCTGCTGGCGATTATCGCGTTTTTCATTTGGCCCGCCGTCGGACGCATAATTGCCGCGTTCGGGGATTGGGTTATCGGTTCGGGTAACACGGGCCTGTTTTTCTATGGTCTGGCCAACCGCCTGCTCATTCCGTTGGGGCTGCACCATATTTTAAATAACCTCGTTTGGTTGCAATTCGGTGATTTTACCTCCATTCAAAATGGAATTACCACCGTCGTACACGGGGATTTGGCCCGCTTTTTTGCGCGTGACCCCCAAGCCGGCGCGTTTATGGCGGGGTTCTTTCCCGTCATGATGTTCGGTCTGCCCGCCGCATGCCTGGCCATGATTAAAACCGCCGACACCAAACGCAAAAAAGCCACAGCGGGGATTTTGCTGTCTATGGCGCTGACTTCTTTTTTAACGGGTATTACGGAACCGATTGAATTTGCGTTTATGTTTTTGGCGTTCCCCCTTTATATTTTGCACGCCGTACTGACGGGAGTTTCTATGACGGTGATGAACATCCTTAATGTAAAACTCGGGTTTACGTTTTCGGCGGGACTGTTTGACTACCTTCTCAGTTACGGCATCGGCACAAACGGATGGTTGTTAATTCCGGTGGGACTTGTATACGGGATGTTATATTATTTCCTCTTTGTATTCGTAATCACCAAATGGAACTTAAAAACGCCGGGGAGAGAAGACGACCCCACAACGGAAAACGCACCCATACCCGAAACGCCGGCTGAAGAATCAGCTCCCCAACCGCAAAATACGCCGCTTACGCGCGGACAAGAGTACTTAAACGCATTAGGCGGAAAAGAAAACATTTTAAACTTAGACGCCTGCGCCACCCGCTTGCGCTTGGAAGTAAAAGACTCCACCCTCGTAAACGCGGACGCATTAAAACAACTGGGCGCGCGCGGCGTAGTAAAAACGGACGCCGGAAGCGTGCAGGTGGTTATCGGTCCGGAAGCGGATTTACTTTCCGACGAAATAAAACCTTATTTAAAGTAAACGGAGCGGTTTTTTTATGCGCTTAGTGGTAACAAATATCAATTTGGGCCTTTGGGCGGCGGCATACATTAAAGAAAAAATAAACACATTTTCCCCCACTCCGGAAAAACCTTTTGTGCTGGGCCTGCCTACCGGTGGGACGGTGGTGGATATGTACGCTAATCTGCGGCTTTTTTATAAAGAGGGTCTGCTTGATTTTAAAAATGTGGTTACATTTAATATGGATGAATACGCCGGAATCTCCCCCGATCACCCTCAAAGCTACCACCGCTACATGCACACCCATCTTTTTGATGCAGTCAACCTCTCTCCTGAAAACACCCATATTTTAGACGGACAAACCCCCGATCCGGACGCCGAATGCGCCGCCTTTGAAGCGGCCATCGCTCAACTGGGAGGAATCGATTTATTCGTGGGCGGAGTGGGCCGCAACGGGCATATTGCGTTTAATGAACCCGGCTCGGCCTTCAACACGCGTACCCGCCAAGTGGAACTAACCCCCAGTACCATCGAAGCCAATGCTAGGTTCTTTTTAAACGACCAGGCCCGCGTGCCGAAAACCGCGTTATCGGTAGGTATTGGCACCGTAACGGACGCGAAAGAAGTGCTGTTTCTAGCCTCCGGCGAGAAAAAAGCGCAGGCCGTCGCGCGCGTTATGCAGCCGGGAGAAGATATTAACTGCCCGCTGACCGCTTTAAAACTCCACCCGCATGCCATCTTATTGGCGGACCCGGACGCCTGCTCTTTACTTGAGGGCAAAGCTAAAGAAGAATTAGCCACCCAAATGACAAAATCGCCCGACGCTCCGCATTGGACCTTGAAAACGGAGGATTTATGACGGATTCGTTCCTTTTATCCCGTGTACGCGCGGTAACACCAGACGACGTAGTAAAAAATGCGGCGATATGGGTGGAAAACGGCATAATCCGCCAAATTTTGACACATAAAGAACAGCGGCCCGAAGCCGCGCAACAGCTGCCTGAAATAGACGGCAACAACGCTTATGCGCTGGCGGGGCTGATTGATTTGCATATTCACGGCGCGGGTGGTTTTGGGCCCGAAAACGGCACGCCGGAAGCTTTACGCGCCATGTCGCAAGAGTTGGCCGCCCAAGGCGTAACGGCGTTCTGCCCCACGCTCTACTGCGGCAAGCCGGAAGAAATGGAACGCTTACTGCACGCTTTATCCCCCGCCGTGGAAACGGAAACGGGCGCAAAAATTTTAGGGTTTCATTTGGAAGGACCATTTATTTCCCCCGCCAAGCCCGGCGTCATGAAACCACAGGATATCGCTCCCGCCGACTTGGACGTCTTTAAAAAATTATACGCGGCGGCCGAAGGTAAAATCTCTTCCGTAACGCTCGCGCCGGAACTGCCCGGAATTTTACCCATTATTCAATTTTGCGCAGAACACGGGATTTTGCCCCAGGCGGGGCACACCAACGCCACATACGACGAATTTTTGGCCGGAGTCCGCCGCGGCGTAACGCACGCCACGCACTTGTTCAACGCTATGAGCCCGTTCACCCAACGAGCCCCCGGAGCCGCCGGAGCGGTGTTGATGCACCCGGAGATTTCATGCGAAATCATTGCCGACGGCGTACACGTTCACCCGGACGTGGTATCTTTTCTAAAACGCGTCAAACCCGCGGAAAACATCGTGCTGGTAACGGACGCTTTAAAGCCCACGGGGCAAGAGCACGGCCCGTTTACCGCCAACGGAGAAGAGGTAATATTCGAAGGAGGCGTATGGAAGCGCAAAACCGACGGAGTGATTGCGGGGTCAGCGTTGACCATGGCGCGCGGCATTAAAAACTTGGTGGATTTTGGCTACTCTCTGCCGCAGGCCGCAGCCTGCGCATCCGCAAATCAGGCCCGTCTGCTGGGCCTGAAAAATACGGGTAAATTAGCGGAAGGCTTTACGGCCGACATCACTCTGTTGGACGAAAACTTTAACCCCGTAAAAACATTTATCAGCCAAAGATAAAGGGCTCTAGCATCCCTCCAAAAAACGACCCATGCACCGTCTATAAAAAGAGCTTCAAACGAAATAGACGTTTTATTTGTTTGAACCGCAGGCAAATTATAAAAATACCTGTTTGAAACTACTTTTTATGGAGCGTTAACGGCGAGTTTTTTGTCACTTTTTTCAACATAATAAAAAGTGAGAAGAAGTGATTGGGAAAATTGTTTATCTTCAAAAGTAAAACGGAACAGAAAAACATATTCTGTTCCGCTTTCGTAAATTGCAATTTAACACCAGCCGTTATTACTTACTCTTTAATTTGGCACATAACTCCGCTAACCCCGACGATATATCCTCTTTCTGTACTATCACGCCTTCCGGCACTATCAAATTAACGGGAGCAAAGTTCCAAATCGCTTTTACGCCCGCACCCACCAGCGTATCCGTAATGCCCTGCGCGGCCGAGGCAGGAAGCGTCAGCACCGCAATTTTTAAGTTCTGCTTTTCAATCATCGTCGCCAACTGCGC
>CAYUAA010000103.1:0-4665 GCA_964442585.1 uncultured Elusimicrobium sp.
TGCGGGCGAGCTCGGAAAGAATCATTTGGTTTTGGCTGGCGGAGGCTTCAAAACGGTCTTCCAGTTCTTGGATTTTTTGCTCCAGTTTCTCAAACGTGCGTTCGTACTGGGAAGATTTGGAAGGAATCACCCGGTTGCCCAAGGAATCCGCACCGGCGGGCGGAACGGCAGAAGAAAAAGTTTGCTCCTTGAATTTTTCCAAAAATTGGGCAATATCCCCGTGAGATTCAAATTGATTATTGTCTAAAGACATCGTAGGTTCTCCGCGCAAAAATACTTATATTAAATTTAACCACAATACAACGCGCATGTCAACTGTATTTTATGACGGAGAAACGCGTATTTTTCAGATCCGCTTCCAGCCCCGGTTTTGAATGTATCCGCGCACCGCGCCCGCCAGGTAAAAAGACCCCGTACAAAGTACCGTACCGTGTTCACAGGCCCGCGCAAAAGCTTTCTTCCAGTCTGGTTCGAAAACGATACGCGCGTTTTTGGCGAGCGCGGCGCGAATCTGCTCTTCCCCCGCCCCGCGCGCGGAAGGCGGCACGGTAACGATAACCGTCTTAAAATATGGACGCAGAACGGAAAGCATTTTTTTATAGTCTTTGTCCTGCATAAATCCGCACAAAAGAACTGCGTTTTCGGCAAACGGCGTTTTGCGCCAGAAATCCATTAAAAGTTCCACGGCCTGCGGATTATGCGCCCCATCTAAAATAAGCGTATTTTTTTCCCGGTTGAAAACTTCAAAACGGCCCGGCAGTTCCACCTGCTCAAACGCCTTTTTCAGCGCACGAACGGGGAGACTTAACATCTTTGCCGCTTGGTATGCCACACAGGCGTTAAGCGTTTGACGCGCCCCCAACGCATGTAAGGGCCACTCGGTCCCGTCGGGCGCGCGCAACAGCGTGCGGCCCGTTTTAAAATCGACGGCCGATTCCCAAAACGGTTCGCCCAGCCCCACAAACACAAGCGACGCATTTTTAGCTTTGGCCGTCTTGGCGATAATTTCGCGCACGGATGGATTGATCGTGCCGCTGATAACCGGTACGCCGGATTTGATAATACCCGCTTTTTCGCGTGTAATTTGCGCCAAACTGGAACCCAGGTATTGGGTATGATCCAGTCCGACGGAGGTGATAACGCTCAGCGCAGCCGTGCAAACGTTGGTAGGATCTTTCCGCCCGCCAAGCCCCGTTTCCAGCACGGCGTAATCCACTTTTTTGCGCGCAAAATAAACCAGCGCGGCGGCGGTTAGAATTTCGAAAAAATTCAGTTCGTCTTCTTCCTCTTGAAAAACATCCACGACCGCCTGGGAAAAAGAAGGTTTGGCAATCGCGCGGCCATTAATTTGTATACGCTCGACTGGACTTACCAAGTGGGGCGAGATGAACAACCCCGTCTTGTAACCGGCGGCTTCGAGCGTTTTGGCGATTAAAGTAGATACGGATCCTTTGCCGTTGGTGCCTGCCACGTGAACAATTTTAAATTTTTCCTGCGGATTGCCCAGGCGCGCTAACAAACGCGCAAAGCCGTCAGGCCCCGCACCGTAATCTACGCCAGTGCGTTTTAAAATATAGTTAAAGACAATGTCAAAACTCATTTTTCGGGATTATAGCGTTTGATATCCGCGCCCAGCGAAGTTAGTTTTTCTTCCAGGTTTTCATATCCGCGGTCGATGTGATACACGCGCTCCACCTCCGTTTCGCCTTTGGCGCACAGCCCGGCAATAACGAGCGCCATACCGCCGCGCAAATCGGACGCTTGGACGTGCGCCGCCGAGAGTTCTTTCACCCCTGTAATGCGCGCTACGCTTTTTTCAGTTACGATTTCCGCTCCCATGCGCACGAGTTCTGGTGCGTGCATAAAGCGGTTTTCAAAAATATCCTCATCCACTTCGGCAGTACCGTTGCAAAAGCACATCAGCGTCATCCACGGAGCCTGCAAATCGGTGGCGAAACCCGGGTACGGCGCGGTGCGCACGCGAATGGGTTTTATCTCTCCGTCATACGCATGAACGCGCACGGAATCATTGGTAACAGTTAATTTAAAACCGGCTTCCTGCAAATCTTCCAATAGAATGGAATTGTGTTCCGGCACGCACCCGGTGACGGTTACGTCCCCGCGCGTAGCGGCCGCGGCCAACATATAAGAGCCACTTTCAATGCGGTCGGCCACGATTTCATGCTCCGCTCCGTGCAGTATTTTTTTGCCGTAAATTACCAAGCGCCCCTTGTCATCGGATGAAATATCCGCGCCCATTTTATTTAAGAAATCGATTACATCATCAATCTCCGGCTCTTTGGCTACGTTTTCAAGAACCGTTTCGCCTTCAATCAGACAGGCGCACATAAGTAAATTCTGCGTCGCGCCCACACTGGGAAAACGCAGCACAATTTTGCCCGGCACCAATTCTTGTGCGCGCAAAATAACGTTGCCCGCCTTGGTTTCGCATGTGGCGCCTAATTTTTCAAACCCTTTTAAATGGATATCCACCGGACGCACGCCGATGGCGCATCCGCCGGGAAGCGGAATTTCCGCTTCCAAAAACCGCGCCAAAAGCGGCCCCGCCACCCAAAAGCTGGCACGCATTTGTTTAACGAGTTCGTACGGCAAACTGTTTTTAAGCTGCCCATCGGCGGAAATGGTAACGGTGCCGTTTTCATACGTTACTTTTTTACCTAAATATTCCAAAATTTTAAGCGTGGTGCGCACATCGCGCAAATCCGGCACGCGGTGCAATACGCACGGTTCATCCGTTAAAAGCGTAGCCACCAAAATCGGCAGTGCGGCGTTTTTACTGCCGCTCGCATGCACCGTACCCTGTAATTTTTTGCCGCCGCGAATAATAAATCTGTCCATAACAACTCCTAGAAAAATTTTAAATTTTTTGGGCGAGCACAAACCGCTCTATCCCCACTATATCTTTTTTTACTTCAGCGTTCCAGCCGATTTCCATCAGCCCGCGCGCCACCGCAGCCGCCTGCCCTTTGCACAGTTCCAACGCAAGCCAGCCGCCGGGATTTAAATAATCCGCCGCCAGCGAACAAAGAGGCCGCACCACGTCCAACCCGTCAGCGCCGCCGTCCAACGCCAGGCGAGGTTCACGCAAAACTTCTCGCGTAAGCGTATCCACAATTTCCGAAGGGATATAGGGCGGATTGGAAATAATTAAATCAAACGTATCCTGTACATTTTCCCACACGTCCGACTGTAAAAACTGAATACGCTCTTCCAGGCGCAGGCGTTTGGCGTTTTCCCGCGCCACCAACAACGCTTTGTGTGAAATGTCCACCGCCGTAATAAACGCTTTAGGAAAACGGTCCGCCAACGCCAGCGCAATACACCCGCTGCCCGTGCACATATCCAAAAAACGGTACGCGCCGCGCCGCTCGTAACGGGCGCAGACGAGATCCACCAATTCTTCCGTCTCCGGACGCGGCGTCAGCACATCGGGCGTGACGTGAATATCCAACCCGCAAAACGGTTGAAAACCCACAATATGCGAAAGCGGCTCGCCCGCCTCTTTGCGCGCGAGCATTTGCTCGTACGCGGCGGCCTGATCGAGCGTAATACGTTCAGCGCGGTTGACTAATAAATATGTGCGTGTAACACCCAACACACAAGCGAGCAGCCATTCGGCGTTGGCTTGAGGCTCGTCCGATCCGGCGTCGGCCAAACGGGTAACGGCGTCGGCCAACACTTCTTCCAAGGTGGGTTGCATAGCGTAAAATCCTTTAAAAAAACGCCGGACGCGCCAGTTGCCTGCCGTCCGGCAAAAGCGTACAACAAACGCAAATCAAATTTGCAGATTTTTGAGTTTCTGTTCCACGCGGTACGCGCGCAAATCTTCCAGCATCGGCTCAATGGCGCCCTGCATAATTTCCATCAAGTTATGGTACGATTTATCGGTACGATGGTCGGTCACGCGGCTTTGCGGAAAGTTGTAGGTGCGGATTTTTTCCGAGCGATCCCCCGTGCCCACCTGCGATTTACGTTCGTCGTAAATTTCTTTATTGCGTTTTTCTTCTTCAATCTGGTACAGTTTGGCGCGCAGCATAGCCATGGCTTTCTCACGGTTTTTGCCTTGGTGACGTTCTTCGCGGCAAGACACGACAATGCCGGTCGGTTTGTGAATAATGCGCACGGCCGTTTCCACTTTATTTACGTTCTGACCGCCCGCACCGCCAGAACGGCAGGTTTCCATTTCCAAATCTTCGGGGCGGATTTCGATGTCGATTTCCTCGGCCTCCGGCATAATGGCCACGGTAACGGTAGACGTATGCACGCGGCCCGCGGTTTCCGTATCCGGCACGCGCTGGACGCGGTGGGTACCCGCTTCGGCCCGCAACCAGGAATAGGCTCCGTCGCCTTTAATAAACATGCTGACATATTTACAGCCCTTTAAACCGGTAGGCGTAAATTCCAAAATTTCAGTGCTCCAGCCTTTGGTTTGCGCAAAATGCTGGTACACACGCAAGAGTTCGGACGCAAACAGCGCCGACTCGTCCCCACCCGCGCCGGGCCGGATTTCCAAATAAATGTTTTTGGAATCGTTCGGATCCGGCGGGATAACCAACACGCGCAGTTCTTGCTGGATTTGCGGCAGTTTTGCTTCCAGTTCGGCCAGTTCTTCGGCGGCCATTTTGACGAGTTCTTTATCTTCGC
>CAYUAA010000104.1:0-4651 GCA_964442585.1 uncultured Elusimicrobium sp.
AAAAAGAATAGAAGATTTTTTCATAAAATATCCCTACTATAATCATAATACATTTTACGCTTTTTTGCACGCCGCAAAAACACGCTCAGCCCAGGCACTTCATTCCGGCCCAAAGCGCCGCCAACCCTATCAGTACGGATAAAAACAAATAACAAAACGCCTCGCCGTGTTTTCCGGCGGCACTCAGTTGGGCAAAATCCAACAAATAAGTGGAAAAAGTGGTAAACCCGCCCAACAGACCCGTCATTACAAACAGTTTCACTCCTGGCCCGATTCCCCTGCGAAGCACCCACGTATAAGCCATGCCGATAAAAAACGCCCCCAACACATTTACCAAAAATACGCCCCAGTGCCCGCTTACCGCACGGCCCGCGGCCCAACGCAGCACGGCGCCTAAACCTCCGCCGACAAATACGCCTAAAACAGAATACATAATACTTCCCCGTAAAAAATTCAAATCGGACTAATAAAAAACCCTCCGCTAGGAGGGTTAAAAAATGTCACCGGGTGGGCTCGAACCACCGACCTAGCGCTTATGAAACGCTCGCTCTAACCAACTGAGCTACGGTGACGTAAATCTTATATATCTATTATAACAAAACAACCAAACAAAACGCAAGAATTTTTTTCTCCGACGGAAAAAAATCTAGTTAATCATAGAATACACGTTCAGCGACGCCGGAATTTTTGCGTTTTGAGCAGCGTCAAAATCCTGCCGGGCCAACTCCTGCCGGCCCAAACGCAAATACGCAGCGCCGCGCGCGTTGTACACATCCGCTGCCGGATAGAGGTTAATAACGGAGGTGTAATCCGTCACCGCTTCTTCATAGCGGCCCAGCATAAAGTACACGCCCGCGCGAGAAAAGAAAATTTCCGGCTTGTTGGGCTTTAACGCCACCGCCGATTCCAGCACTTGGAGGGCCTCGTCGAAGTTTCCCATGGCGGCCAACACGCTGCCGTAAGCCGTAAAAGCGTCGGCCTGATAGGGGTTTTTATCAAGTACGAATTTAAAATCGGCCTCGGCCAATTTATAATTTCCCTGGAAAAAATGCACCGCTCCGCGCGAAGCGTACGCCTCCAAATTACCGGGGTTCAAGGCGATGGCGCGGTTATACGCTTCTAACGCGCGGGCGGGATTTCCGTCTTTAAAGTAGCCGTCCCCCCGCAATAAATATTCTGAAGACGTCCGCAGTCCCGCGCAGGCCGCTAAGGCCAAAGCGCAAAAAACACCTAAAATCGTTCTCTTCATACAAGGCTCCACACAGTAAAGGTCCTAGAAATTATACAACAAAAGACCTAAATTTTTCTAGGTACAAATAACAAAAAAATTAGGTCCAAAGACCCTGTCTCCCCTTTTTTAAAAACGCTATATTTTATATGTAGAAAGAATTTTAATTTCATCCCATACCGCTGTAGTCCCAAACCCTGCTACAGCGGTTCCCTTTTTTATATTGGTTTTTATAACGCCAAATGCTACAATGGGAATATGCAAAACCAACGAATTTCTCTTTTTATTATCGCCAAAAACGAAGAACACAACATCGCCAAATGTATTTTGAGCGCAAAAAAAATCGTCAATGAAATCGTGGTGGTGAACAGCCAATCAACCGATAAAACCGCCCAAATCTGCCGTGAATTGGGAGCTGTGGTGTACGACCGCGCGTTTGACGGATTTACCGCGCAAAAGAACTTTGCGCTTTCGAAAGTAACGTCCAACTGGGCGCTTTCTCTGGATGCGGACGAAACCCTCACGCCCGAGTTGGCCGAAGAAATAAAACGGGCCGTCTGCGACGATAAAACAGACGGTTACGAACTTACCCGCGTCAACGATTTTTTAGGAGAACGCATGCGCCACAGCGGCATGAAGGCCGAACACATCCTGCGCCTGGTCCGCACAAAAAAAGCGAAATTTAAGGGCGGACTCGTGCACGAAAAACTGCATGTGGACGGCCCGACCGCGCGCCTGAAAAACGTATTTGTTCATCACCCCTACAACAGCATTGAACAATACTTCGACAAATTTAATAAATACACCCCCCTCGCCGCACAGACCATGTTCGAAAAAGGCAAAAAAGTATGCCTTCTGCGCGTACTGCTTACGGTAGCGTTTGAATTTGCCCGCCGCTATGTGCTTAAAGCCGGCTTTTTGGATGGCATGCGGGGCCTGATTTGGGCTTCGTTTTCCTGCTTTTACGTGTTTGTAAAATACATGAAGCTGTGGTATTTGTGGGAACGGAAGAAAAATAAATGATGATTTTTATCCCCGCCGCCGTCATCATCCTTGCGGCGGCTGTTTGTCTTTTTGTCCGCCGCGCAAGCGCGTCGATTATCGTATTAAGATACGTTAAGGTCGGCCGCGCGCCCCAACTCTCCCGTTTAAAAAAAGAATGGACCAGCGCCGACGATTTGGAACAGACCCTCCAAACACTGAGCCGCCGCGGATTTAAAACCGTACTCCCGGCCGAACTTCTCCAAGGCCGTCTGCCCGCCAAACCCGTAATGCTGGCGTTTATGGGCGGATATCAATCTTTTTATACACAAGTTCTGCCTCTGCTGAAAAAATACAACGCCAAAGCCTGCGTCTTTTTGGCGCAGCCGTACATCGGCGGCTATAACGCCTGGCAACCCCCCTATATCGAACCATGGCAAAACATACTGACGCATGCGGAAATAAAAGAAGCCAAACAAAGCGGACTGGTGGAATTTGGCGCGCTTGATTTACACGTGCGCGACTGTGCCACTCTGCCGGAAGAAGAGGCCGTTTTCGGTGCGAAAGAAAACATCTTCCGTCTTAAAAAACAAACGGGGCTGAATATACAGTCTTTTGCGTTTTGGCCCGCCGGCGGCAAAACAAAAAACGCCGTACCCGCACTGGTGCAGCATTTAAAAGGGCTGGTTTGCTTGACCGTGCGCCCCGGCGTAAACGATCCAAAAGAAATAACTCTCCCGCTAAAAACGCTTCGCGGAGGTTCGCTCCGCGCGCGACGCGCTTTATGGGCCCGGCGTTAAAAATTACTTACCCCCTCAGCCGAACGCTCCGTTTCCCCGCACTCTTTTCAGCAATACTTTTATATTCAGTCCCCCTAACGCTCCCTCGGCAAGATTCGCTCCGCCTAACGGGGGATAAGTTTCATTTACAGGGGCACACAACTCCATCGCCCTCGCCAACGCACAGGCCGTCAAATCTTTCTCGCGCAAAAAAATCCCCGTCCGCCAAAGGGCAAACGGGGCAAAATCCTTTCAGAAAACTTATTTTTCGTTTTTGATTTTGGAAAATTTGGGGTACAGCACATCGGTAAATTTATCCATTTCCGCTTCGCCTCCCAAAATTTTCAAATTGACGGACAAGACATATACGTCCT
The DNA here is from genome assembly GCA_964442585.1 of uncultured Elusimicrobium sp. GTDB lineage: Bacteria > Elusimicrobiota > Elusimicrobia > Elusimicrobiales > Elusimicrobiaceae > Avelusimicrobium. The sequence continues at coordinate 3,363 of CAYUAA010000104.1, forward strand.
TGGTCAAAATTTCGCGCCAATTATCAGGGAATTTTACAAAATCTTTAAACGTGGTGATAATAGGCAGTCCGGCGCGGGTGTCTTCAAACGTACGCAGGTGTTCTTCGGTATAGAACTGGTGATCCGGAAAGCGCCATTTTTGTTTCAGTTCCAACCCCAGCTTTTCCAGGGTGGCCTCGAACGTTTCCGGATGCCCCAAGGCGGAAAAACACACGGCGGGACCTTTGACGTCTTTCAAATCCACTTTTTTGGAGCGGCAGATGTCGAAGTAATACTCGGGCTCGTGCACGCTTTCCAAAATTTCCACACAGTCGTTATATTCGCGCACCACGTCTTTGGCGTCTTCCAACTGACGGCGGGAAACCTGGTCGCAGTGCGTCATCACCACCAGGGAAGCGCGTTTAAGCGCGCTGAGCGGTTCGCGCAGAATACCGTAAGGCAATAAATTTTTGTTGCCAAACGGATTTTTGGCGTCCACCAGCACGATGTTGGCGTCCCGGTTTAAGCGGTGGTGTTGAAAACCGTCGTCCAACAAAATAATTTGGCTTTTAAAACGGCGCAGCGCTTCGGTTGCGGCTTCCGCGCGGTTTTCCGAAATAACGACGGGCACTTTATATTGGCTCAGCACACGGCTCATCATAAACGGTTCGTCGCCGGCCATACGCCAGTCAGCGTCAGGATTATCAAACAGAACGACGGGCCCCTCGGCTTTCTGCTGGCGTTTGTAACCGCGCGAAACGATGGCCACCCGCACGCCTTCTTTAGCAAGCGCGGTGGCGGCCAGCAAAACGGCTGTGGTTTTGCCCGTCCCGCCCGCTGTAATATTACCGATGCACACCACGCGCGAATTAACGCTTTTGGCGGTTTTCCAGCCGTTTTCGTACGCGGCCAAATTAAATTTCGCGCCCAAACCATACAAAATGGAAGCGGCTTTCAGCACGCTGCGGCCCAGCAGGTTTTGTTCCAAATCTTCTTTTAGTTTTAATAAATCCATAAAAACGGTCCTTAAAAATAGTTTTAGATATTTTACCATTTCCGCGCTTGGCCCGCTGACGAAAATTAGTATAATGGGAATATGGCTAACACTCGCTTTCAAAAAACTCCGCTTCATTATATGCAATACTTGGCACTCAAAGTTTTTTGTGTGCTATTTCGGTTAATTCCGTACCGCATGGCCGTGGGTATCGGCCGCGCCGCCACCGGGGCGGTACGCTTCGTCATGCCCAAACGCTTTAAACGCTCCGTAAGCGACATTCAAAAAGCGTTCCCGGAAAAATCACCCGAAGAAT
>CAYUAA010000105.1:0-4603 GCA_964442585.1 uncultured Elusimicrobium sp.
AAATCCGTTTGAAACGCTTTTTATAAACGGAGCAAAGGGCGGCATGTAAATAAGGGAACTCCTTTTTTTGGGTGTCCGTTAGTTGGCAACCTGTCTAAAACAGTGTGGCTCAAGGAGTCAAAAGAGCGCGGACAGATTGGGAGCCCAGCCTCTGGGCTTGACTCGTTTTTTTTTTTTGATAAATTAGGGATTGTTACTTCTTCATGAGGGGGATATATCCCATGTATAAAATACGCGGTTTTACGCTAATAGAGTTGTTGGTTGTAGTTCTTATTATTGGTATCTTGTCTGCGGTTGCGCTGCCGCAATATAAGGATGCAGTCCTCAAATCTCGCGCTATGGAGGCGCTGGCGTGGGTGCGGCATGTTCGGGACATACAGCGTATATATGCCTTGGACAACGGTACGCCCGCCACGACGTGGGATGAGCTGGCTGTCGACGGTTTTAGCGGTAATACGGAAGACGTTATTAAGAAGGATTTTCGCTATGGGTTAAGAAATTATGGAGGAGGAGAAATCCAAGGCGGATATTTAGGGGGCGTTGCTTTTTTTGTTCAGGCTTATGTTTATGATGACCGCGTTGTATGTAACGCCCTTAAAACAGATGAAACGGCTAACCGAATTTGTAAAAAATTTTCCCCTGTGGCGGAGGAATGCTTAGGCGAACCACTTTATAATTGTTACCGTTTATAACCGCGCCGTCCGCGCAATTCCAGCCATGTAGAAATAAAAAATCCCCGCTGTTAAAAGTGGGGATTTTTAGTTTTTACAAAGCGGATGTTTCGGCCCGAGAAACCGGAACCCCGTTTTTGTTATACAGTACGGTAACGGTTTTGACGAGGTTCCCGTCTTCATCAAAAACGGCTTCTACCGATTCTTCTATGCTCCAGTCATCGTAAAAAGCAAGATATGTGTAGGAGCGTCCGTTAATGAAAATCAGGTTTTCGTCCGTTACGGTTTGCTTGTCTCCCAGTTGGTTTTTGTCCGCCGGGAGTACGGTAATTTTGGGTTTGCCGCCGGTTCCTTCGTCCAGTATTGTAATTGCGAAATGTTTATCCGGCGTGAATTGGGCTCCCAGTATCTGTTCGGCGGGATATTTATAATGTGTCAGCGGGGCATCTTGCGGCGGCCGGGTACAAGATGCCGCATACAGCCCGGCGACTGCAAACAGAATAAGCGTAAAACGACGTAACATAGAACGCTCCTTTTAGAGTTTTTTTATAAACCGTCCGAAGGCTTCTTTCCCTTCGGGCGTGCGTTTGTAAACGCCTGCGTATTCCAATACTTTGGCAAACACTTGGCCGACTTCTTTCTGCAAAATTTCGGCCGCGTTGGCTTTGGTGAACGTATGTTTTTTTATCAGTTTTTCCGCCCACTCCGCATGTTTTTGAAGCGTTTGGTTTTTGCGTATGGCCGCGACGTCTTTTTTGATGAGCAGGGGTTCCAGAGCGGCCAGTTCTTGGGCAAGGCGCGCCGGGAGTACGGCGAGACCCATTACTTCGATAAGTCCGATATTTTCTTTTTTGATGTGATGCACTTCGGCATGCGGGTGGAAAATGCCCATCGGGAATTCGTCCGTCGTGCGATTGTTGCGCAGGACTAAATCCAACTCAAACCCTTTGCCGCGGCGGCGGGCGATGGGGGTAACCGTATTATGCGGGGTGGTACCCGTTTTGGCCAAAATATCGGCTTTCGGGTCGCTGTAAGCGCGCCATTTTTTAAGGATGTAGTCAGCGGCTTCGATTAAATCTTTCTTGCCTCCGGTTAAGCGGATAACGCTCATGGGCCATTTAACGATGCCCGCTTTTACGCGCGGGAATTTAGCTATTTTAAACGCGCTTTCTACGGGAGCTTTTTCCATGGCAAACACGTAGCGGCCTCCCTGGAAATGGTCGTGCGTTAAAATGGAACCGCCCACAATGGGTAAATCCGCGTTGGAACCAATGAAGTAATGCGGCAAAAAATCGATAAAGTTCAGCATCCGTTCAAACGTTTTTTTTGTCAGTTTCATGGGTTCGTGGTTGCCGGAAAGAAAAATGCAGTGTTCGTTATAATAGACGTACGGGGAATACTGCAAATACCACGGTTTGCCGTCTTTTAACAAGTCCAGTGCAATCAGGCGCAGGTTTTGGCGCGCGGGATGATTGGGGCGTCCGGCGTATCCTTCGTTTTCTTTACAAAGCAGGCAGGTGGGATAGGCGGAGGCTTTTACGTTAAGGGCGGCGGCGATGTCTTTGGGATCTTTTTCCGGTTTGGACATGTTGATGGTAATATCCAAATTGCCGTAAGGAGTGCGGGCCTTCCAAACCCGGTTTTTCGCCACGCGATTCGTGCGGATATAATCAAGCGCGCGCGCGTCGTGATAAAATTTGTCCGTGGCGGTTTTGGGGGACTTTTTGTGCAGACGGAAAAATTCTTCCTCCGTCTGTGCGGGCCGCGCGGCGAATACGCCCATGAGTTTTGTGTCGAATAGGTCCCGCTGGGTGACGGTATCGGGCGAGATGAGGCCGTGTTGGGCGGCGAAATCGCAGATGTTTTTTAAAATCTCACACGCGCAGGGGGGCGTTTTCCCTTTAAAACCGCTGGGAGTGTATTCGGACAAGTGTAAAATATCCAGCAGTTGGTTGACGGCCCAAGCGCGGTCGCGCGCGGGCAGGAGTTTTTCGTTTACGGCGAAGGCGACCAGTTGGTCAATCAGTAAATTGATGTCCATATTTTCTCCTAAAATTTGCGGTTTTGCTCCCAGTTCCAGGCGGTCATGATAATTTGCTTGAGGGAGTACTGCGGTTCCCATCCCAGCATTTGCCGCGCTTTGGCGCTGTCCGCCACCAGTACGGCGGGATCGCCTGGGCGGCGCGGGGCGACTTCCACCTTAAAATCCACGCCCGTAATTTTTTTGGCTTCTTTGACGAGTTCCGCCACGCTAAAGCCGTTGCCGCTACCCAGGTTAAAGCGTTCGCTGACGTTGTCTTTAAACATTTTTTCAAGGGCTAAAATATGCGCGCGGGCCAAATCGTTGACGTGTACGTAATCGCGCACGCAGGTGCCGTCGGGCGTGGGATAATCGTCGCCAAACATTTTGATGGACGGACGTTTGCCCGCCGCGGCTTGCAGAACGATGGGAATTAAGTGCGTTTCCGGCGTGTGCGATTCGCCGATTGTGCCCGAATCGTCCGCACCGCTTGCGTTAAAGTAACGCAACGCGGTGGATTTGAGGCCGTAGGCGGTATCAAAATCCGCGAGTATTTTTTCTACCATCAGCTTGGTGTTGCCGTAGGGATTAATGGGCAGCTGGGGGTGGTGTTCGTTTATTTTTTCCTGTAGGGGTTCGCCAAACGTGGCGGCGGTGGAAGAAAAGACGAAATATTTAATGTCGTTTTCCACCATAGCGTCTAACAAATTGAGCACTTTGGCCACATTGTTGTGGTAGTATTTGGAGGGTTCTTTGACGCTTTCGCCTACTTCGATGAATGCGGCAAAGTGCATGACGGCGTCGATATGATGTTTTTTGAAAACTTCCGCCAGGCGGGCTTTATCGCCCAGGTCGCCCAGTTCAAAAGGATAATTGGCTACGGCTTCGCGGTGACCTTTGGAAAGATTGTCGAACACGACGGGGTTGTAGCCTTGTTCGGCCAACATTTTAACGGTGTGGGAACCGATATAGCCGGCTCCGCCGATGACTAAAATATTTTTCATAAAAACTCCTGTATTTGTCTTTCGTAAAATCCGATAAACAATTTTCCATATTTGGATATTTTTTCACCGATTTGGGGCTTACGTAACAACCATTACGCCGAGGTTAAATTTGCGGTGAAAAAATACCTCAAATCTAAAAACATATTACTTTGGGTTTGTAGCACTTTTTACCCTGCGGCTTTCGATAGGCCGACGGGAGAATTAATACATTTTTTCCATCGGACGCGCCGGGCCGCCAACGGATGCAATATAAAAATCCGCCTTCAGGCCGGTTTTTTCGGGATATACGCGGTTGATGGCGTCCATCAGCGGTTTGACTGCTTCGTCCTTTACCAGCGCGACCGCGCATCCGCCAAAACCTCCGCCCGTAATGCGCGCGCCCAGTACGCCCGGTACGCTCCAGGCCGTCTCGGCGATAATATCCAACTCCGGCACGCTGGTTTCATAATCGTCGCGCAGGGACTCGTGAGACTTGTTCATCAGTTTGCCAAACGTTTCCAAATCACCTTTTTTCAGTGCGGCGGCCGCTTTCAATGCGCGTTGGTTTTCATACACCGCGTGTTTAGCGCGGCGTCGTTCCGTTTCGTTGGAGATGAGGTGTTTGTTGGCTTCAAACTCTTCTTCGGTCAAATCTCCCAGCGATTTAATGGGCAGTTTTTGTTGGAGCGCTTTTAAAGCGTTTTCGCATTCTTTGCGGCGCGTGTTATATTCGGACGTAACAAGCGCGTGCTTTTTGTTGCTGTTGATAATAACAATCGACACGCCGTGCAAATTAAGCGGTACGTATTCGTAATTAAGCGTGTTGCAGTCAAGTAAAATGGCGTGGTCTTCTTTGCCCATGCCGCTGGCGAACTGGTCCATAATGCCGCAGTTCATGCCGACGAATTTGTTTTCATCTTCCTGCGCCA
>CAYUAA010000106.1:0-4354 GCA_964442585.1 uncultured Elusimicrobium sp.
AGCTGATCTCCTTGGTGTTAGAGGTAAGGATCAGTTCGTAAATGGCGCGCGTGACGAACACGGCGGTAAACAAGCTGACCAAAAGGCCGATGATAAGCGTTACGGCAAAGCCTTTTACCGGGCCGGTTCCAAACTGAAGCAAGCACGCACCTACGATGATGGTGGTGATGTTGGAGTCGAAAATGGCGGACCATGCTTTATCATAGCCCAGGTTGATAATTTCGTACACCGGTTTGCCAAGCAGTTTTTCTTCGCGCATACGTTCAATAATCAGTACGTTGGCGTCGATGGCCATGGCGAGCGAAAGAATCATACCCGCGATGCCGGGCAGCGTCAGGGTGGCGGAGAAGTAGCTCATAATCGCCACGGTGAACACAAAGTTGAGCAGCAGGGCGAGGTCCGCGATGAAGCCGGCCGCTTTGTAGTACACCACCATAAACAGCAAGATGATGACGAGTGCATAGAAAGAAGCGGACAGGCCAGATTTAATGGAGTCTTCACCCAAGGTCGGGCCGATGGTTTTCTTTTCAATCACTTTAACGGGGGCGGGCAACGCGCCGGCTTTGAGCACGATGGCAAGCGCGCGGGCTTCTTCGGCCGAGAACGTGCCGGAGATACGGCCCTGTTTGGTGATGCGGGCTTGTACAACGGGGGCGGACTGGACGGTATTGTCCAGCACGATGGCCAGTTGTTTGCCAATGTTGGCCCCGGTCAGCTGACCGAATTTTTTGCTGCCTTCGGCGTTAAATTCGAAGGAGACTTCGGGGTAACCGTTTTCGCCCATCATAACGACGCGGGCGTTTTCCAAATCCGCGCCCGTTACGGCGGCGGTGGCGGTTACTACGCTATATCCGCCTTCTTTGTTGCGCATGATTTGGTAACCTTCGGGCAGTAAGTTGGCCACTTCGGGCACCAGGTTGCCGTTATCGTCGAACGGTTTTTCCATGCTTTCGAGTTTTTCGATGGCTTTTTGGGCGGCGGAGGTGTCGTTTTTAACGATGCGGAACTCGAGCATGGCGGTTTTGCCGATCAGCTCTTCCGCGCGCTGCGGGTTGGATACGCCCGGCAGCTGCACCATAATCCACTTATCGCCTTGTTTGGTGATAGAGGTTTCGGCCACGCCGTATTGGTCAATGCGGTTGCGGATAATTTCAATTGCGCGGGCCATGGCTTCGTTAAGCGGTTCTTTGGCGCTTAATTTGGATACTTCCAACTCCAACAGCAGGCTGGAACCGCCTCTTAAGTCGAGGCCTAGGTTGAGCATGCGTTTGGGGCGTTCGCCCAGCGCGTCGAGCGTTTCACGTTCGGCGAGCGGTTTGGAGTACCATTTATAGTTGGGGTAAATCAGGTACAGAGAGCCGAGCAAAATGGCGATGATGAGTCCCCACTTTACGGCGAGTTTATTAGACATTACTTAGCGCCTCCTTCGTTAGCAGTTTGGTTTACAAATCCTACGACGGCGGTTTTCAGCACGGTCAGTTTTACGTTCTCGGCGATTTTTACCTCAATCGCGTTGTCTTTAAAACCCACCACGGTGCCGACAATCCCGCCGGGGATGATCACCTGGTCGCCTTTTTGCAAAGCGTTTACTTTGGCAAGCATTTCCTGCTCACGCTTTTTTTGGCTGCGCGCGGGCAGAACAATCATAAACACAAAGAAGAACGCCAGCAAAATCAGCCAGAAGAACATTCCTCCTCCTTGGGCCGTCGTTTGCATGATTAAATCCTCCGGTTAAGAATAGAAATACACAGCTTTATTTTAGCATATTTCCCGTCGTTCTGTACGCCGGACTCGCAAGGGCTTGACCGTTTTTTTTTTTTGATAACATGGGGATAATCTAAAGTGGTCATCTCCCAGGGGGGCGGCACCCTCCGGGGCTGCCGCAGGGTCTAAATAAAGGGGTCATCCCCGAGGGGTGTAGTCGGAGGGTGTTGTTCTGAAACGGTAAGATTCCCGACAGAAACTTTTGGGAATGACGCTTGTTTAAGGACTTTCGGGTAGGAGGCCTGTTTCAAGACCTTCGGAAATGCCGTAAAAAGGGGAAGAACAAAATGAAAGGTTTTACGCTAATTGAATTGTTGGCAGTAGTTCTTATTATCGGCATTTTGGCAGCGGTTGCGCTGCCGCAGCATCAAAAAGCAGTTGTCCGTGCCCGGCTCTGGTACAAAATATCACTCGTATGCAATCTATTGCCAAAAGTAATGAATTATTTTATTTGGCCAATGGCACTTGGGCTAACGATATACGGGAGTTGGATATAGCGGTGGAATCGGATGTCGTTGCATATCGGCGAGGAGATTGGACGGGGATAGAAAATAATGTTTCCGCTTATTTTAAAGACGGGTCTAATTGCGGGCCAAAACCGTTAGGGTCGGCGTGCTCTGGCGGGAACTTTTTTATTTACAATACAGATGGCAACATGTATTGCCGGGGATACAACGATCTGGCGAAAAACATTTGCCGGTCTATGGCCGGTAATGCGGCGCCCATACTTCCCGCAGATGAGGGCCAACCAGATACCTATCTGATGCGTTTTTAATTCCCTCTCAGCGGAAGGTTCGTATCAGTTCTAAAATTCCTTTATCCTGCTCTTTGGAAGAATTGAGCGGGATAATTTTTTGTCCTTGTGCAGTATCCACGGCCACATAATCTTCTTTTACGTCAAAAATAGTGCGTTGGGCCTCCAAATCAAACAAACTATGGCCGAAAAACGCTTTGGGTTGGGGAATATTTAGCAAATCGAGCACCGTGGGGGCGATGTCGAGCTGGCTGACCAGCGGGTTTTGCGCCAGCGGTTTTTCAATCGGCGTTTTTGTAATAATGACAAACGGCAGATTATCGAACTCCTCTCCGTATGGTTTGAACAAGGCGTTTGTGGGTGTGTTAGAGTAAGAAGGATGATCGGCCGTTACCAAAATAAGGGTATCGTCGTCCAACAGGCCTTTTTTATCGAGGGCGGTTAAAAAGCGTTTTACGTCTTGCCCAAAGCGGGCGAACGCGCGCGGGAGCGTGGGGATATTGTAAAATTGGGCGTCGATTTCTTCGTACTCCTGGCCTAAATAATCCAAGCGGCCCAGCGGAACGTGGGAATCCACCGTCAGCAGTGTTAAAAACAACGGTTCGTTTTTATGTTCTTCGATGTATTTTTCGGCGTATTCAAACAGCTTGCGGTCGGTAAGGCCCCACCAGTCGATGTATTCTTTGTATTCGGGTTGGGTTTCAAAATAGGTTGCGCCGATGACGTCCTCAAACCCGGCCTGGTTGAACAGAATATTTTCATCCATATACGTTTCGTTGGCCCCGCGCAGAAAAGCGGTTTTAAAGCCGCGTTCTTTTAACATGCGCACAAACGACACGGGATAGCCGTTTTCGTATGCCAATTTAACATACGGGTGTGATGTAAAAATGACCGACAGCCCATATAGCGTGGAAAGCGTTACGTGCCGTAAAGATGCGGCGGGATATGTTTCAAACAGTTTGTCCATCGTTTGGCTGGCGGCGGGCGGAATATTTTTATTAAAGCGGTGCAGATATTTATTGGAAAGCGATTCGGCCGTGATTAAAATCACGCGTTTGTAGTTTTTGCCTACGCCCGTATTTCGGGCGGAAAAGACGTTGTATTTTTCGGCCAAAGGTTTAATGTCGGCGGGGATGTCGTTCGTAATGCGGGCGGAAGGCTGTTGGGCCAGCACCGCTCTCACTGTGTATACGATAGACGGCGGCGTTAAATACGCCGTGTAAAAATTATCCGGCGCGGGCAGCAGTTTAAGCGGATTAAAAAAAGCCAAAATCAGCAGTCCGGCCAAGCAAACCGCCAGGCGTTTAGCCGCCGTTTTGCGCGTGGCGGGCGTAAACCAGCGTTTGACTGCAAATAAACAAAACGCGGCCACCAATATAAAGTAGGAAATCACGCGCCAGTCTTTTAAAAAGTCGTAATCTCCTCCTTCCATGGTATCTAAGTATTTGGCGCCGAAACGTTCCTTAAAATACCACAGCAAAATAAGGTCGGCTGTCATTGTCATATAATATAGGAACGCGCCCGCGCCCACCGCGTATTTGTTCTTCAGCCCGATTAAATTGATAACGGACAGCAATGCGCCCAAAAATAAAAATTCACACGTCAGTTTTACGCTTTCCGCCGCCAGCAGGTTGGTAAGTGTCAGGCGTCCCAGTTGGCTAAGGCCGAACGCGCATAACAAAAGCGCGGGGACGGACAGAACGAGCAGTAGTTTCCAGTCTGTTTGAAAGGGGGAGAAAATATATTTTTTTAAAAAACGCATAGCGGTCCGGTTATTCCTCAATTTGATATAATATTATATCTTATTCAAGGACCTTTGACTCCCGGCCCGGTCGT
>CAYUAA010000107.1:0-4342 GCA_964442585.1 uncultured Elusimicrobium sp.
TTGTTTTTCTCAAATCGAGCAGCACATTTCGTACAGAGTTTGTAAAAGGAACAACACATTCCTCCAGCCGATTGAACAACAAATGTTTCCAGTCGGCTAGCGAACTGGCACATCTTAGGTCTGTTATTAATTTATCTAAATTAGAGCAATTTGTCAAGACTGTTTGTTTATTTGGTAATTTTAACCGTGCAAAAACACCCTTTGTTGGCACCACGGTGTTGGGGTACGCCAACACCAGCCAGGGCAGCGGGCCGGGGGCGGGCACGGGGGTTAGTTTCTCGCCGATACCCTCCCCTTTTAGGAAGGTGTCTTCGTACATAAAAAGCGGTACGTCCGCACCCAGTTTGGCTGCGGCGGGGAGAAGTTCGTTTTTATCTTTACCAAAAATTTCGCATAGAGCCAGCATCACGCCCGCCGCGTCCGAAGATCCTCCTCCCAGGCCCGCGCCGGTGGGTGTATGTTTGTCGAGCGTCATGTGAATGCGCGCCGTTAAATCAAAATGTTCCAAAAATGCGCGTGCGGCGCGGCAGGCCAGGTTGGTGTCGTCTGCCTTTAGCATATTACCCACGGGACCCGTCAGTTCGAGCGTAATTTCGGTTTGGGGCGCAGGTTGGGCGTCCACACGGAGCGTGTCGCCGAAATTGATTTTGGCGAACAGAGTGGCCAGTTCATGGTAACCGTCGGGTCGTTTGCCGCAAACTTCCAAAAATAAATTTACTTTGGCGGGACAAAAGCGCGTAATTTTCATTTATTTTTTTCTTTCCGTGTTATGTACAAGCGTACCCCAGTGGTATTCTTCGCTGGTCAGCAGTTCACCGGTGGGGGAATATACTTTGCGCCAGCCTTCGCGCAAACCGTCGATGTAAAATTCTTCCAGGCGGATAGTTCCGTCGGCAAAGTAAGCGGCGCGGTCGCCGTCTAAGCGGTCGGCTTTGTAATTTTCCCGGTACCAAATGCCTCCTTCGGGAAAATATAAAATGCGTTGACCGGTCAGTTTGCCGTCCAAGTAATTTTCTTTGCTTTCGGGGTTTCCGTTTTTATAATAAGTAAGGCGTTCGCCTCTTAATTTACCAAGACGGAAGTTTTCTTCCGCTTTTAGCGCGCCCGACGGATAATATACTCTGCGCGGGCCGTGCAGTAGCGCGTGCTGATATACGCAGTCCGCCTGTGCTTTGCCGTCGGAACGGTACTGGTAGTAGCAAGCGGGGCCGTGCAGAACGCCGTCTTCATACGTTTCGCGGGACAGAACTTCGCCCGTATCGGTATAAAGCACCATTTGGCCGTTTAGTTTGTTGTCGCGATAGACGGCTTCCAAAATCACTTGGCCTTTGTCGTTAAATTCTTTTACTTCTCCGTCGGGGATATTACCCAGAAGTTCCACAATTGTGCCGTTGGAAGCAAGCGTTTCTTCGGCCACTTCCTGGCCTTGCACGTAAAAAGAGCGGCTGCCTTTGGCGCTTTTTACGAGCGTGCCGGGATAGAGCGGAATTTCTTTTTGGGCGGGGGTTTCGTCGGAGTCCGCACTTACGTGTTTAAGGGCGGAATGTTGGGTTACGTCCATTAATTGCCCGTCCTGGTACAGCTCGCTGAATGTGACGGAGTTGTCTGTTAGATCTATTACTTCCAAGCGGCCGTCGGGCTTTCCGTTTTTAAGCGTTTTGACGGTTTTGGCGGTTACTTCGATTTGTTCCAAGGTGCCTTCGGGCAGCGTGCCGGACACGTTAATGACGTTGTGCTCTTTATCTAAAAATTCTTTTGCCAACGGAATGGCCTTGTAATAGGTGCGCGCGTTGGGCGTAACAATACAAATTGTTTTTTCTTTCATGCGGAGTCTCCGATATATTTACCCTTATTTTACAATACTTTTTATGTAAACGGGTTCTTTTCAACAATCTGGCCGTACGCGGTGGGTGATGAATTTGTAATAAATATATGTCGGTTGGGGACGATTCGGATTGTTCCTGTGCAGGGTTTGGCAAACTGTCCAAAAGGGCATCTTAACTAATCAAATGAGTGTGGATAAGTAGGGAGTCCGGGTAGCGGAGTGACACTGTGTGTACGAATGCGGTCTCTTGCGTCAAACGGTATTTGCTTAAAGCAAAGAATCTTTCGGCGGGACGCTGTTGCCCTCTGTGTAAACGGAACAAGTGGCGCGACTGTAAATAACCAGTACGACGGCCGCGATTTCCTGCGCCGAACAATACGCGCAAACGTAAACCAAAAGCCAACTAAGTGCAAGATGAGACCGCGGGCCTAATCCCCGTATAGAATAAAACCTCCCCGGTTTTGGGGAGGTTTTTTGTGCGTTTAAAAGAAGTCGCTCTTTTTCTTTTTATCTTTTTCGTACAGGCGGGATATTTCTTTTTCCAATTCGTCCGGGGGAACGTTACCCGCCAGCATGGCTTTTTTGTGAAAGTTGGCTTCGTTAAACTTTCTGCCCTGTTTTTTGCGAAATTTGTTCCGCGCATTCAGCCATACTTCCAATCCGTATTGGCGGCTAAGGGCTTCGCCCGGGCGTTGGGCCACGGCTTTAATCATTTCTTCCGCGTCGGCTTGTTCAAAGCCGTTTTCGTGCATTAAATAGTTCAGTGCGTCCGCGTACGAAAAGCGTTTGGTTTGCAATTTAACATCCACTTCCGCGGCCAGCGCGCGGCGGTAGGCGTCCCAAGCGAAATAGGCCAGTTCTTCATCGGTAACAATTAAATTTTGCTCTTTGGCCAGCTGCGCGGCGTATTCTTTCCAGCCGTTGGCAGTTGTAGCGGAAGGGTAGGCTTGACGCCAAGCGGACCAATTTTTGCCCTGCGCGTTTTGATAGTACCCGCCGGGTACCAGTTGTTTGGCGGTGAGCAGTTTTAAAGCGGGGGAGTTAAAATCTCTCTTTAACTGTTCTTTGCGCGTGAGCGCATTGCCGGCCGGCAGACGCAGGAGCATGTCCGGCGCGCCGCCCGCGTAAGAGGGGCGCAATAAAAACGGGTTGGTGTACGTATAATACTGCGGCATGGGGCGCACGGCAAACGGCATGGCCGGCATGGGAAGTACGTTTTTTTGTGCCAGTTGGGAGGCCCATTCGGCGGCTTGGCGTTCCAGGGCGGAGGCGTAATCGTCTTGCGGTTGGGCTTCCAATACGCGTTTGGCTACAGCGTAAAAATCTTGCGCGCTGCGTTCAACGGGTTTTGCTTTTTTCTTTTTGGCGTCGGGTTTTTTTGCAGCGGCCTGTGGCGCGGCGTTTAAATCCTCCACCAAAGTAATTTCTTCGTCGGTTTCGGTGGGTTGCAAGAAAGGTTCCAGCGCGGCGGAAAAATCGCGGCGTGCGGCACGGGTGTTTGTTTCCAGGCGTTTGGTTAGTTTCGCGGCCGGTTCGGTGATTTGGTATTCCCGGGCCAGTAATTGGGCGTAGGCTTTTTCGCCCAGACGGAAGTCCTGCCCGTTTTCTTCTTGGGAAAGACGTTTAAACAAATCAAACATGCGTTTGACGGCGTGTTTGGCGTTGCGCGTGTCCGTTTTTATTTGGTTGTGGGCGACGTCGTCCTGCGCGCCTTGGGCCAAAAAGTCGCCCAGAGCGTCAAAAGACAGGTACGTATAATACGCTTTTTCCATCGCCAGCTGCGCTAAAAACGGGGAGGGATTGGTCAGGTTTTGTTCGGCTAGGTCCGCCGCGGACGTTAAGGCGGCCATGCGGGCGGAAAGGTCCGCTCGTTTGAGTGCGGGGGAAAGAGCGTCGTTTAAATAAACGTCGTAGAGTGCATCAAAGGCGGAGGCGTAGTATAAGGGGTCGCTGGCGGCGCGGCCTGGGCGGGTGTTTTGCAAGTCGTTTTCCAGGGCGTTTTGCAAGAGAAGCAGGTCTACCCGTCTGGCGGCGGAAAGGTTGGCGGGGCGTACGTCTTTTAATTTTTCGCGCACATTTTTTAGAGCGCGCTGGGCGTGGCTTTGGTCTTCGGGCGCGCGGGCGTTTAATTGGCCGGCGGCGCTTTCGTAACCCAGGCGCGCGGCGCGTTCGGGCAAATAATTTTGCAGAACGGCGCCATAACGGTTGGATACGTCGGTAAGGGTGTTTTCTTCTAAGAGGGAGTCGATGTTTTCAAAATCGAATTCCTGAGCGGTGGAGGCGGCAGACGCGCCCGCGCAAAGGCAGGCGGCCAGCAGGAGCGCGGATGTATGGTTTTTCATGTAATGTCCTATAATTGGGATAACGGTATTTTATTTGTTTGGCGGGAGGGTTGTCAACCGTTGTTTGCGTCTTGTTTGGGCGGAAAAAATTTGCTAAAATAAATTATCTTCTTTAAAAAGCGCGCCGCGTGCGGACGTTTACCCGCCCGGCCGTTTTTTGCTATAATCTATATAA
>CAYUAA010000108.1:0-4280 GCA_964442585.1 uncultured Elusimicrobium sp.
TGCCCCCCGGCGAAGCGATTGCCGGCCCGGCGGGTTTCTTGGGCATTATTTTTAACTTCGGTATTAATACCGGGCTGTTCCCGCTGTTCATCTTCATGGCCGTAGGAGCCATGACGGACTTCGGCCCGCTGATCGCCAACCCCAAAATGGCTCTGCTGGGCGGTGCGGCGCAGTTTGGTATTTTTGCCACGCTCATCGGTGCGATTGCACTGTCGTACATCCACTTTGGGGATGTACAGCCCTTTGCGTTTGGCATGAAAGAAGCGGCCTCCATCGGCATTATCGGCGGAGCGGACGGTCCGACGTCCATTTATTTAACGTCACGTCTGGCTCCCGATTTGCTGGGCGCTATTGCCGTCGCTGCATATTCGTACATGGCGTTGGTGCCGATTATCCAGCCGCCCATTATGAAACTGCTGACCACCGATGCGGAACGCAAAATCCGCATGACGCAAGCGCGTCCCGTTTCCAAACGCGAAAAGATCCTGTTCCCGATCGTGATTCTTTTGCTGTGCGCCCTCTTGCTTCCCTCGGCCGCGCCCTTAATCGGCGCGCTGACGTTTGGCAACTTGATTAAAGAATCCGGCGTGGCGGAACGTTTGTCCAAAACTTTGCAGAACGAGTTTTGCAACATCGTTACCATTTTGCTTGGTTTGTCGGTTGGTTCCAAACTGCAAGCGGACCATTTTTTGGTGACTGAAACACTGGGCATTTTGGTGTTGGGTATTATCGCCTTCTCCGTGGCAACGGCTTCAGGCGTACTCTTGGCCAAGTTGATGAACTGCTTCAGCAAAACAAAAATCAATCCTCTTATTGGTTCGGCGGGCGTGTCGGCGGTGCCGATGGCCGCGCGTGTTTCCAACAAAGTGGGTTTGGAATATGACAAGCAAAATTACTTGCTGATGCACGCCATGGGCCCGAACGTGGCCGGCGTAATCGGCAGTGCGGTTGCGGCGGGCGTGCTCTTATCCCTGCTTAGCAAATAAGTTTTACCTCAACAAAACAACCGCTCCGGATAAATTTATCCGGAGCGGCTTTATTTTTATACGTTCACTCTTCCAGGAAACCCGCCAGAGATTTACACACTCCCGACACTTTACTTGAGCATACCCGCTTGTTGGGAGTGGAAGTATTATCCAAATACCACTTAAGAAAAGTACGACTGCTATTTTCTAAATTACAGTTTTCCGGTTTAACCATTGCCGAAATCATAGCGTTAGGATAAGAGGGAATACCTCCTGTATAATTAAAACAATATCCTTCACACAATATTTGCCCCGCGGTTGCAATCGTACATCCGGAAAGAGTTATATCCAACTCCGAAACGGAATCCGCCGGGTATTTCCCATTGGCCAAATAATACATTTCCAATGATTCTTTAAGCGTTTTCAAGTTGGGCATAAGTGCCATAATACGGCTTTTTTCCACCGCTTTTTGATATTGCGGCAGAGCCACCGCCGACAATATGCCGATAATTAACACCACTACCAACAACTCTATCAGCGTAAATCCTTGTTTTTTATTCATGGGACATACCTCTCTGTTAATGAGTAATAGTCCCACTGTATCAAAAAAAAAAAACGAGTCAAGCCTTCTTGCTTCTAAAAGATCTGACGCCTGTATTTCGGAGCAAACGTTATATAATACTTATAATTTAAACTAAACAACCCCCCAGTGTAACTGGGGGGTTGTATATGCAAGTTTATTAATATCCCAAACCTTTACATAATCCCGTTAAATCACTGGAACATTCCGTTTTACCCGGATGAGCCGAATGATCCAACCAAAAAGTAAGCCTCGTCGCATGTGGCAACGACATAAGCTCCGGCTCCGTCAACTGATTGCCCCGCACAGAAGCCCCGTGTACATCATAAAGAACAATATTTACATCGCTATAATAGTATAAATCAGCAGCAAAAGAGGGGCACCACAGATAATATTTGTCCCTCGCGTCTTCCCGGCAATCGGAAAAACCGATATCCAACGAATCCCAACGAAGGGGGTATTCCCCGTTCGCCAAGTAATACGCTTCCACCGCCTCTTTTAACGATTTGCCCGCCGTCTGCAGCTGTACGGCCCGGCTCTTTACCACGGCTTTTTGGTACTGCGGCAGAGCCACAGCCGACAAAATACCTATAATTAACACCACTACCAACAACTCAATTAGCATAAAACCCGTATTTTTATACATGCAAACAGTCCTCTTAATCACCAGGATTATCCCTATTTTATCAAAAAAAAAAACGAAGCAAATCCACTTGGCCCGCTTAAAAAAGCGCAACAAATTATTTCTTCCTATAAAAAACGCCCCTGAATATTTATCCGGAGCGTCCATCAATGTATTTTTAGTTTTTAGCGGCCAAACAATTTATCGATATCTTTCATCTTAAGCTGCGCCACACACGGGCGGCCATGTGGGCAGTGCATGCCGTCTTTACACTTTTTCATGTTTTCCAACAGGCCTTCGGCTTCGGCGGCGGAAATTTGGTCATGCGCTTTTATGGCTTTCTTACAGGCAAGCATCGCCACCATTTTGCGCTTTAAACCTTCGGTTGATTTAGAAGGATCGCCCACCACTTGCGAAAGCGAAACGATAAATTCCTTCATATCGTCTTCCTTAAACCGAATCATGTGCGGCATGGAACGCACTTGCACGGTGCGCGCGGAAAAAGGCGCCAGTTCAAAGCCGGCCGTCTTCAGCCAATCCGCCCACGATAAAAGCGTTTCGGCGTTGGACGGTGGCAAGTCTACATGAATAGGGAAGAGCAATTTCTGCACTTTCACCTTCCGCTTATCAAACGCGTCTAAATAATGCTCAAAAAGTACGCGCTCCTGCGCGGCGTGCTGGTCTATCAGCACCAACCCCAGCGGATTTTCAAACAGCAAATAACTTCTTTGCAGTTGCCCCAAATAATGATACGGCCCCTGATACCAGGAGGGTTCCCCCTCCACAGGCAACTCCGCCCCAACAGGTTTCTCCGAAACGGGCGCCGGCAAATCCGCCGGAACGGATGTCTCTTCCTGCAAGGGAACGACGGGATGCGCCACATAGTCCGCGGGCTCTTCAGTTTCACGCATTAAAAAAGAAGGTTTGGGCGCAAAATCGGATTTTTGAGCCGGAGTTTGCAAAAACGCCGCAGCGGATAAAAACGTATTGCCCGCAGGCTGCGGCGCGGCAGGCTGCACAAACAATTTTTCGGCCGCCGGCTGGGCGGAGGGAGGCAAATCCACTGTTGGAACCGCCACTCCCACTTCCACCGGGCGCGCGCTTTGAAAAATGGTTTCCCCCGCCGCATGCATAATAAACCCAAATACTTTGTTTTCGTTTACAAAACGGATATCGCGCTTTTGCGGATGAATGTTTACGTCAAAATCAGCCGGAGAAAGCGTCATATACGCGATAAACGCCGGGTGACGGTCCTTCGGACGGACATTTTGATAAGCCTTATAAATCGCCTGTTGGACGGTTTTGGAATCAATCGGGCGGCGGTTTACAAACACGTACTGCATATCCCGCACGGAAACAAGTTTATCTGCCGGGGTAAGAAAGAGTTTCAGCCCCATATCTTCAAATTCTTTAAAAAGAAAACTTTGGCTGACTTCTTCGCCTAAAATAGCTTTGGCGCGCGCAGGCGCGGCCTGCGCCAGCGGGCCGTTTTCAGCGGGTAAATTGTACACCTCGCGCCCGTTGATGCACACGCGGTACGCTACGGACAAATTGGCTAGCGCGCTTTCCTCTATTACTTTTAACAGGCAGGCGCGCTCGTAAGAATCGCTCTTTAAAAATTTAAGACGGGCCGGCGTATTGTAAAATAAATTGCGGATTTCCACCGTCGTGCCTTTAATGGACGGCGCGGGGCTTTTTAACACCACTTTTCCGGCGGCGAGTTCAATGCGGTTGCCGCAGCCGCCTTCTTCGCAGCTGGTCAGCGTCATGCGCGAAACGGCCGCCACGGAATATAACGCTTCTCCGCGAAAGCCGAACGTGTGCAGATTCTCCAAATCGTCAAATGCGCGGATTTTGCTGGTGGCGTGCCGCAGAACGGAAAGTTCCAAATCTTCCGCGCTCATACCGCACCCATTGTCGTTAATGCGGATTAAATCCTTGCCGGAACTTTCAATATCCACGTTAATGCACGTAGCGCCCGCGTCTACCGCGTTTTCCAACAATTCTTTAAGCACTCCGGCGGGGCGTTCGATTACTTCCCCGGCGGCGATTTTTCCAGCGGTTTTTTCGTCCAATACGCGTATATTACTCATTGATGCGTTTCTTCCATTCG
>CAYUAA010000109.1:0-4222 GCA_964442585.1 uncultured Elusimicrobium sp.
GTATTTAAAAACGAATTAATCAGCCACGCAAAACTCAGCACCACAAACAATCCGGTCAGTTTGCCCATAATGGTAGCCAGCCACGCCACGTGTTCGGTAATAAAAACCGGATGCAGGTTGACGGCCAGCATCGCCGCCGCCACCACGCCAAGCGCGGTAAAAAAGTGATGTACCGACATGGCCTGCACCCACGTGTCGGCTTTTAGTTTGGTAAAAACTTCCGCCAAATACTTGTTGCAAAACCACGTAAACACGCGGGCGGAAAAATACAAAATCGCCAAAAATAAAACGGCCGATATAATCTGCGCCACCAGTACATGGTAACCTTCGGGCAGATAGGTCAGTTTTTCAATACAGGACAAAATAATTCTCATTCATTCGCTCTCTTAATAAAAAAGTTACTATAATAAGTGTATGAAAAAACCTCTCTGCGGCGCAATTTTATTTTTTCTGCTCGGCGGCTGCTATACACCGCTGAACAATTCGGGCGTAGCCACCACCAAACCGTGGTTGGAAGTTTCCGGCAAAAAAACGGGGTTTGACGGCAAACAGTACGATTCCTGCTACCGCTTTAATATCCGCTTTTGGCCGCAGGAAGCCGCCGAAAACATCGATTTGCAAGACGCCTGCATTTCCGCCTGCTGCTGGCGCGCAGACAAAGAGGAAATTACCCTGGATTTTAACAAAAATTTCGAAGCGGACCTGGCTATCCACGGGCGCGCGCGCAAGTATTCTCCCGAAAAAATTACCTTCAAAGTCACCCATTCCAACCTGGTAAATACCACCAAGGTAACCACGGACCCCAAGGGAGCGGTTTCCAATAACGGGCTTGTTAAACTGACTTATAAAGAATACGAAAACCCCGCGCGCCTGGCGCAGATTGCCCAAAACGCACGCGCATTGGAAAACAGCCGCCAGACGGTTTTAAATCTGCCCGCAAAAACGGCCGCCGTCAAAAAACGCGCCGGAAAAACCGCCTCCAATCAAGCGGCCGCCTCCCAACCCGCCGCGCAGGATTATGCGGAACTGGCCAAAGCCTTGGTACACCGCCACGCGGGCGCAAAGATAGACGCGTATTTTTACCAAATGGATAAAACGTACAAAAAGCAAGGAGCGGTTTTCTTACTCAGCGACCGCCTGCTCCGCGCGCGCGCGATGTCACAAAACGCAGAATATACCGTTTCCTGCCAAGCCAAAGCGCGCACGGGAATTGACGCCCAGCACTTGCGCGCGTCAGCCTTTTCCTGCGGCCTGTGGAATGTGAATATAAACACCCAAACCATAACGCCGGCTGACAAACGCGCCGCGCTGATTTGGGAAAATTAAATTTTTTTCTCCTTAAAAAAATAACGGACAAGCTTTCCTTGTCCGTTATTTTTATCGTCCTTTAAAATTACTAACCAATAACCGGCGCCACAAACGTGCGGGCAGCCAGTTCGCGGTCCAACATTAACAGGGCTTTTTTGTCTTCGCCAATCAGTTTAAGGGTAGCCAATAACTGGCGAACGTTGGATTCTTCTTCCACCTGTTCTTTAATATACCAGTCTAAAAACGACAGGGCGGCGCGGTCGTGCTCGGCTTCGGCTACGTCAACCAAGCCGTTGATTTTGGAGGTTACCAGTTGTTCATGTTCCAAAACTTGTTCAAAAATCGCCACCGTATCAGCGCCTTTGAGCTCCGGTTTTTCAATGGCAAACAGCTCCACTTTTCCACCGCGTTCGTGCACGTAATCATACATGCCCATACCGTGTGCGTGTTCTTCCTGCACCTGCACGCCAAACCAGTTGGCAAAGCCGTTTAAGTGGAGCTCTTCAAAGTGGGCTTTCATCGCCAAATAGAGGTATTCCGAATAAAATTCCGCATTGATTTGCGTGTTAAATGCATCCTGCATTTTTTTGCTGAACATATTTTCTCCTTGCCCCAAAGGGCCTTATAAATAATAAATTTTATTTATATTATAATTATAGCTCTTTTTGCGACGGGAAACGGACCCTAAACCTTGTTCCGGCGGAAAATTTCCGTTACGCGGGCAAAAATACCGTTGCAGTAGGCAATCGTCATACCGTAGTTGGAAACGGGCACGCCCTTATTTTTTAACTTTTCAATCCGGCGCAGAATTTGCGTACGCGTTACCATACATCCGCCGCATTGAACGGCCAGCTTGTATTGGGATAAATCTTCCGGCAAGGAATCCAATCCCGCCAAAAAAGTAAACCGCAGTTTTTTGCCCGTATATTTTTGCAGCAAGGCAGGGATTTTGGTACGGCCAATATCGTCGCACTTGTTGACGGTGTGGGTACAGGATTCCATAATTAAGACGGAATCCCCCTCTTCAAGCGAGTCAATTGCGCGGGTTCCTTGTAAAAATGCCTCAAAATCGCCTTTTTGGCGGGAAAACAAAATGCTGAAGCTCGTCAGCGGGATAAACGGAGGCACCACGGAGCTGACATATTTAAACGCTTGGGAATCCGTCACCACCAACGCGGGCGTATGCTTTTCTAAGTAAGCGGCCAGTTCCGTATCTTTTACGCACACGGCCACCGCGCCGATATCCAATAAATTGCGAATTGTTTGCACTTGCGGCAAAATAAGCCGTCCGGCCGGGGCGGACGCATCCACCGGGATAACCAACACTACCTCGTCCCCCGGGTTTACATAGCCGTCCAAAATGCCGCAAGGCGCATTGGAGCTTTTGGGCAAATGCTTTTTGATGAGGGCCAATAGGGCGGGCAAATCCGGCTTTTTGCAAGAAAATTCCAACACGTCCACACCGTTGATTTCTCCCTGCAGCGTTTGAATATCACACTTATTGTGCACTAAAAAAAACGGGATGTTGTGAGCGGCACAGTCGGCCATGAGCTGTTGGTCGTAAGCGTCCAGCTCGCCTGCAAATACCAAAATGGCCAGGTCCGCTTGTTCCAAAGATTCCATGGTGCGTTTGACGCGTTGTTCGCCCAACAGGGTGGCGTCGTCCACGCCGGCGGTGTCCACCAGCGTAACGGGGCCGACACCTAAAATTTCGATGCTTTTTTTGACGGGGTCCGTAGTCGTGCCCGGGTGCTGCGCCACGACGGACACATCCTGCCCGGTTAGCACGTTTAAAAGCGAACTTTTGCCTGCATTCATTTTTCCAAAAAGGCCGATATTCGGCCGATTGAGTTGTACCATATTAACAGTGTATATAAAAAATCCTCCGCATACAATGCGGAGGAAAAACAAAAAACAATTACTTCGTTCACTTTACGCGGCAACTGCTTGCGCCGCAAAGGCTTTTACAAGTGTCTTTGTCAGTGTATGAAGAACAAGACACAGCCCCAGTTGGCAAATCCAAAGACAGAGAATAAGCCACCGAACCCCTTGCAAAATCGGCTTCGTTTTTCCAGCGATAGGCAAAGGCGGTGGGATTGGTGTATAAGCCGTATTCCCAATTTTTGGTTATAATACAAACCGGATCATCAAAACACCCGCTGTTGTTAGGAGCCGCATTTCCGAACAGCGTCATATCCATATTTACAAACAAATTATCATTTATATTTCCTGCCCCGCCGTAACACCCAGGGTCGTCCCCGCCACGTGCCAACACACACAGCTGATACGCTTTGCGCAAAGCATCAAATGTTGTAAACACTTCTGCCATCCGCGCTTTTTCTACCGATTTTTGATACTGCGGCAAAGCCACAGCCGACAGAATTCCAATAATTAAAACCACGACTAACAATTCTATTAGCGTAAATCCAGCGCGCTTATTCATACGTACTCCTCCTTGTGTAAGAAATATCTTTTTCCCGATCTTATCAAAAAAAAAAAACAATACAACCCCTCTCGCAAAACGCACTGCTTACCACGACAATAAGGTATAATAAAATAGAGTATCACAATGCCACACCAACGAGGATAATAAAACCTGTATGAACAAATTTGACGCTTATTTAAAAGACCGTGCCAAACTGGTGGAAAAAAATCTTTCCAAATATATCGGAAAAATTAAAAATTCGCCGAAAATTTTAACCGACGCTATGGATTATTCCCTTCAAGCCGGCGGCAAACGCGTACGCCCCATATTGTTAATGGCCACCGCCGAAGCCTTCGGCAAAAAAGCGGCCGACGTAATGCCCTCCGCCTGCGCCGTGGAAATGCTGCACACCTACTCTTTAATCCACGATGATTTGCCCTCCATGGATAACGATTCCCTGCGCCGCGGCAAACCCACTAACCACAAAGT
>CAYUAA010000110.1:0-4221 GCA_964442585.1 uncultured Elusimicrobium sp.
CTATTTAGTAAATTATATTAAATAACAAGCGGATTTCCTAGAAAAATATATAAAAATTCCGCAAGAGCGGGCCCCGCATATGCCGCCGTCCGCCCAAGGAGCGTTTTATCATGTATCCCAATTTGCAAAAAACCGATCCCGCCGTATTTGATGCTGTTGCAAAAGAACTTGCCCGCCAGCGTCAAAAATTAGAGCTGATCGCTTCCGAAAATTTCACTTCTATGGCCGTCATGCAGGCGCAGGGGTCCGTACTTACCAACAAATACGCCGAAGGCTATCCCGGCAAACGTTATTACGGCGGCTGCGAACATGTAGATACCGTAGAAACCCTGGCTATTGAACGCGCCAAACAAATCTTCGGTGCCGAACACGCCAACGTACAGCCGCACTCCGGCGCCCAGGCCAATATGGCCGTATATTTTGCGCTTTTGAAGCCGGGCGATACCGTGTTAGGGCTGAATCTGTCCCACGGCGGGCACCTGACACACGGTCACCCGATGAATTTTTCAGGCAAATTATATAATGTAATCGCTATGAACGTCCGCCCAGATACGGAACAAATCGATTACGAAGAAGCCGCCAAACTGGCGCTGGAGCACAAACCTAAACTCATCATGGCTGGAGCGTCCAACTATTCCCGCGTGTTTGACTGGAAACGCCTTAGAGAAATCGCAGATTCCTGCGGTGCGTATTTGGCGTGCGACGTGGCGCATTACGCGGGCCTCATCGCCGCGGGCGAGTATCCAAACCCCGTCCCGTACGCTGACGTTGTAACCACCACCACCCACAAAACCCTGCGCGGGCCCAGAGGCGGCCTGATTCTGTGCAAAGAATCCCTGGCCAAAGCGATTAATTCCGCCGTATTCCCCGGCGTACAAGGCGGCCCGTTAATGCACATTATCGCCGCCAAAGCCGTTTGCTTCGGCGAAGCGCTGCAGCCCCAATTTAAAACGTACCAACACCAAGTGAAATTAAACGCCGCCGAACTGGCCAAACAGCTTTCCGCGCGCGGTTACCGCTTGGTGGCGGGAGGGACGGACAGCCACGTGATGTGTATTGATTTGCGCTCCAAAAGTTTAACCGGCAAAGCGGCCGAAGCCGCACTCGACAAAGCGGGCATTACGGCCAATAAAAATACGATTCCGTTCGACCCGGAAAAACCATTCGTCACCAGCGGGCTTCGCTTGGGAACGCCGGCCGTCACCACCCGCGGAATGAAAGAGACTGACATGGCACAGGTGGCCGCGTTTATTGATGAAGCCATCTCCCACCACAATGACGAAGCCTTTTTGGCTGACGAAGCCCGGCGCGTCAAAACTTTCCTGGAACGCTTTCCCCTGTACCCGGATTTACACTGACGCTTCTTCCTTCACCCCGCCCGACGGCGGGGTTTTTTATGGGGCCCAGAACGATCTGGGTCTAAAGACCCTGGTACAAAACAATACGGTTTCCTAAAGTATAAATATGAACCCAATAAAAACACTTTCTTCTATTTTGATTTTTCTCTGTACCGCCGGGACGCTTACACACGCCCAAGTGTTAAAGTCCGGGCTCAGAACGTTGCACCGCCCCGGTGCGGCCGCCATTAAAGCCTCAGAAACGGCCCGCAAAATAACCGAAAGTGTCGCGTTGCAACGCCCGTTATTAAGAAAACCAGTTCTGACTAATTTGGAACCCAATATCCACCGTTTTATTTTTACCGTCTCGCCGCGCGGCGTAACGGCCGGCCCGAAAGGCAGCGGCTTTGTGTTTGCCGAACGACTCCGAGGGAAAACCGTTTTATGGGGAGCCTCCGCCGCACAAACCGTCAAAAATATGGGAACGGACATAACCGTTACGTTTCATTTAAACGACCGCACGGTTTCCTTCCCCGCCACAGTGGAATTAGCCGGGCACGAGGCCGGGTTAAACGCCGCACTTATTAAACTGCCCGAAGAAGCGGCCCAGGTGGCGCTGCCTTTTACGTTGGCGACGGAAACCGTTTCCCCGCAAGAATCCGTTTTTACTTTTGGTTTTAACAACGGTGATTTGAAAAAAACCATCCGCTCCGTTTTGGTACCCGGCACCGAACGACTGGTGGCGGATTTGCCGCTTTTCTCCGCTCCCAAATCCGGGCTCGACGGCAGCGTGGTGCTTAACGGCAAAGGACAAGCCGTCGGCATTGAACTGGGCGGTTACGATTTAAAATCCGCCGTGTGGCCCCAGCAAATGTCTTCTTTTAAACCTTACAGACCTATCCTCAAAGTCTCCCGCGTTAGCGAAATCGTACCAGTCCAACGTTTGAATACCTTGCTGCGCGAATATCACACGGCCGAGTCCGGCAGCCGAGTTCTTTTATTAGGAGGAATAAGAATCGGTAAAATTGGCGTGGAAGAAAATATCGACCATTTAGAGGTGCTCTACAAAGACGGTTCTTCTAGAATTTTAGAGCGCAGCCCCCTGTGGGAGCTGCAATTTATGGAACGGGCCGTTCCCGAATTGCAAGAAGCGCAGCAAGTAAACATAGTGATTAATAAAGCCGACGGAACGCAATTTACCTATCAAATCGACCTAATCACCCACACCGCCATCCGCAAAGATTGACAGTCCCGGCTCAACCCCGGAAATTGCGGACGCACGAAGAAAGATTTATCATCAAACGCAAAAAAGCCCCGGTTTTCAGCCGGGGCTTTTTAACAAGAAAAAACAGTTTAATTATACTTATTCATCGCCTTTTCCAAGCCTTCGGAAAAGAACATTTCCACCGCTTCCACCGCGCGTTCCAGCGCGTTCTGCAAAGCGGCTTCCTGCGATTTGGGAAAATTGGACAACACAAAGTTGGCCAAATCAAATTTTTCGGGCTTCGGCCCCACTCCCACACGCAAACGGGGAATATCCTGCGTACCCAACTGCTCAATTACGCTTTTCATACCTTTTTGTCCGCCTGCGGAACCATTCTTGCGGATGCGCAATTTACCCACTTCCAGGGCGACTTCGTCAAAACAAATCAGGCAGTTTTGCGGGACGATTTTATAGAATCGGGCCAAGCTAGATACAGCCCGGCCCGATTCGTTCATATAAGTAGACGGCTTGAGCAGGAATACTTCGTGCCCACTCAAAGTAACCTTGGCATATTCTCCCAGTTTCTGCCAGGCGTTCCAGGAAGCTCCCCATTTGCGCGCGGCTTCGTCCAACACCATAAATCCGGCGTTGTGACGGGTATGCGCGTATTGGGTTCCAGGGTTGCCCAGCCCGGCCAGGAGATATTGCATAGGTTATTTTTTGGCCAAATTGCCTTCTTCGTCTTTTTTGCCTTTGGTAGAAGAGCTTTCCGGCTGAGCGGCGGCATCGGCCGGCGCAGCGGCTTCTTCTTCTTTCGGAACCATCAAGTGCACGACGGGAGCTTCTTTGTCGGTTACGAGTTCAACGCCTTCGGGCAGTTTAATATCGCCGGCCAAAAGACCTTTGTTAATGGTAACCGGGGTAATGTCCACCACGATTTCGTGCGGAATGGCGCTAACCAAGGCGCGCACTTCGAGCTGGCGCAAGATATGTTCCACGATGGCGCCGTACTGGGCCACATCGGCCGGGGTACCCACGAGCTGCAACGGAACAACGACGTCCATTTTGTCTTTCATGCTTACGCGCTGAAAGTCGGCATGGATCGGGTTATCGGTTACGGCATGGTATTGGATTTCTTTTACGAGGGCGAGTTCGTTTTCGCCGTTCAAAGAAATTTCCACGATGGTGTTTTTACCGGCTTTGACGATTTTTTCCAAATCTTTTACGCTGACGGTAACACTGACGGGTTCTTTATGACCGCCATAAACTACGGCCGGAACTTTTTTCTCCGCGCGGATTTGGGAAAGGGTCCCTTTAACGCCGATCCCTTCGCGGGTAACGGCAGAAATGCTTACTTTTTCCATTGTATTCCTCCAAATATTTTCGTTAGAAAAATTTAATTAAACATGTCGCTGATGGAGCGGCCGTCGTGATTGCGTTTAATCGCGTCCGCCAACAGATACGAAACGGACAGCACGTCCACTTTCGGGCCCAAGTCGCGAATCGGGAGCGAATCGGAAATGATCAGCTTTTTGATGTCGGACTTGTTGATTTTGTCCATCGCATTGCGCGACAGCAGGCCGTGCGTGCACGCCGCGTAAATTTCGCGCGCGCCGCGTTCTTTGATTTTTTGCGCCACGGTGGTAAGCGTACCGGCCGTGTCTACAATATCGTCAAAGA
>CAYUAA010000111.1:0-4181 GCA_964442585.1 uncultured Elusimicrobium sp.
TATGGCAAATACTCCGGCACCGAAGTAAAACTGGACGGTGAAACGTATCTTATCATCCACCAGGACGAAATCTTGGGTATTTTAGGCTAACAACAGGGGGAAAACGAAATTATGGCTAAACAAATTATTTACGGCGATGAAGCCCGCGCCAAAATGAAAACGGGCATCGAAAAAGTGGCGAATGCCGTTAAAGTCACTTTGGGCCCCAAGGGCAGAAGCGTAGTGCTGGAAAAAAAGTTCGGCTCTCCGCTTATTATCGATGACGGCGTGACGATTGCTAAAGACATCGAACTTGAAGATAAATTTGAAAACATGGGCGCGCAGCTCATTCGCGAAGTGGCCTCCAAGACCAACGACGTCGCGGGCGACGGCACCACTACCGCCACCGTATTGGCCAACGCCATGCTGACCGAAGGCATTAAAAACATCACCGCCGGAGCGAACCCGACCTTGGTAAAAAAAGGCATCGAAATGGCCGTAGAAGCCACTAAAGAATCCTTGGCCAAAATGCAGCAGCCCGTTAAAACCAAAGAAGAAAAAGCGCAAATCGCCACCATTTCTTCCAACGACCGCGAAATCGGCAATATGATTGCCGAAGCCATCGAAAAAGTTGGCGCGGAAGGCGTAATTACGGTGGAAGAAGGCAAAACCGCCACCACCCAGCTCGATATTGTGGAAGGTATGCAATTCGACCGCGGGTACATCTCCCCGTACTTTGTAACCGATTCCGAAAGAATGGAATGCGTGCTGGAAAACCCGTACATTATTATTACGGATAAGAAAATTTCTTCCATGAACGAGCTCTTGCCCGTTTTGGAAAAAATCGTACAGAGCGGCAAACAATTCCTTATCATCGCCGAAGACGTCGACGGCGAAGCGTTGGCCACCCTGGTGGTAAACAAACTGCGCGGCACCTTGAAAGGCTGCGCCGTAAAAGCCCCCGGCTTTGGCGACAGACGCAAAGAAATGCTGGAAGATATTGCCATTTTAACCGGCGGGGACGTGCTGTCCGAAGAACGCGGTATCAAATTGGACAAAGCCGAACTGGCCATGCTGGGCCAATGCTCCCGCGTAGTGGTAGATAAAGAAAATACCACCATCGTCAGCGGCAAAGGCAGCAAAGAAGCCATCGCCGCGCGCGCCGAACAAATCCGCAAACAGATTGAAAACTCCAAGAGCGAATACGATAAAGAAAAACTGCAAGAACGCTTGGCCAAACTTTCCGGCGGCGTAGCCGTTATCAGCGTAGGTGCGGCCACGGAAACCGAACTGAAAGCCAAAAAAGCCAAAGTGGAAGACGCCAAAAACGCTACCAAAGCTGGCGTGGAAGAAGGCCTTGTCCCCGGCGGCGGCGTAGCTTTGGCCCGCAGCCAAAAAGCCTTGGATAATTTGAAAGCCGACAATGAAGACGTCCGCACTGGCATCAACATTGTACGCAAAGCCTTGACGGCTCCTTTGAAACAAATCGCCGTCAACGCGGGCCTCGACGGGGCGGTAGTCGTAGACAACGTGCTCAAAATGCCGGGTGCGTCCGACGGTTACGACGCCGACAACGACACCTACTGCGACCTGTTAAAAGCCGGCGTAGTGGACCCGGCCAAAGTGGTCCGCACCGCCTTGGAAAACGCCGCTTCCATCACCGGCACCGTACTGCTTACCGAAACATTGGTGGCCGACGCGCCGGAAAAAGAAGGTCATTCCCATGGCCCGGCCATGCCCGGCATGGGGGGAATGGGCGGCATGATGTAATTTAAAGCCGTTAGGTAAAAACCCGCGTTTTTTAACGCGGGTTTTTTTATATATGCACCGGTTTGAATATAGAACAAAGGACCTAGGCCTTTCTAGGTCCTTTGTCCCTGGAAAAATTATAAAAAAATACATACAATATACATATCTATAAACAAGGAGAGCATAATGAGATATCTTTTAACGGCAGTAATGTTTTTATTCAGCACGTCCGTTTTATTGGCAGGCTCCAGCGAAGCCCTTAAAGAAGCGGTAAAAAACAAAGTAAATGCCGCCACCACAAATAAAGACGCTATTAAAAATAATTTACGGATAGATTTTGCCATTTCTGAATCTTTTTACGACAACAGAATGGAACAGGACAACGGTCCCTTTGACGCTGATATCGCTTGCAAAGCCTATGCGTTGGATGCACACTGGCTTATTTTGTCCGGAACCTGCATGCGCTACGACGATGAAGATGATATCCGTGAACCCGGAGATCACGAATATATGGAACGCCACGACCGCACGTTCAGAAAACACTATAACCATGAGGAAAATGGCAATGTGATGTTGATGTGGACGGAACAACCCATCTACAATGCGCCGTTTGTAAACGTATTAGCCACGGATTCGCCTAATCAACTGTTTACGCTCAGCGCCAATCATACCATTAAAATCAACACCGCGCGCTATGGCACAGACTCCGTCAAAACAAGAAAACTGAAAACCGGATCCGTTTCCGGCAACCTCTTCAAATTAGACGAAGGCTGGACCGACCTTTCCGGCACTGCTACGGATCCGCTGTTTGTGATTTCGCCGAAAGGAAATGAATTCTTGGCGGGTTATAATAACGGTTATATTGCCTATGCGTTGCAAATGACAACCGATGACATCTTCAACACTTTTGACGGAAAAACCTCGGCTGAATGGTTCTCTTTAACGAAAAAAGACTTAAACTTCATTAAACAAATCGTTCAAGAAAAACGTCCGCAAGATTGGGCCCGCATCAAAAACCGCTTGTTCTTCAATACTACGGACAAGCCCTACTATACCAAATAACGCTTTAACATAAAGCCCCCGGGAAACCGGGGGCTTTTTTATAGCCAATCAAGAATAAGCGTTTTATCTTGAGCTAATATAAAACAACCGCGCGGATTCACTAAAAACTTTCATATAATAAAAGTATCTTATCCAAAGGGGAATTAATACATGGCAACAAATCCGATGTTAAACGAAGGCGCCTTTGAACGCGCCCGCGAAAACGCGCATAACGCCTATCAGGTAATGACACTGCAAGGCACTATTAACAAATCCTTTGCGCTTTTATTTATCTGCGTACTGGGGGCGATGATTTCCTGGACGCATTACCAAAGCTGGGCTGCATTTTTGTGGCCGCTGGCAATTGGCGCATTTGTAGTAGCATTGGTTACGTCTTTTAAACCGGCATTTTCGGCATTTACAGCCCCCGTTTATGCGTTTTTAGAAGGCTTACTTTTGGGAACTATTTCCGCCGCTTATAATGCCCAGTTCCAAGGTATTGTTTTTAACGCCGTAGCGGCTACGATACTTGTATTTTTTGTAATGTTGTTTATTTACCGCACGGGGCTGATTAAAATGTCGCGCGGGCTGATGATTGGTATTTTTTCCGCCACGGCGGCGATTGCGCTTTTGTATGTAGGTTCATTCGTGCTTTCTTTATTTGGCGTAAGCACGGCGTATTTAACATCCAACTCGCCGCTGTCGATTGGTATTAGCGTGGTGATTTGTGCGGTAGCGGCTTTCAACTTTTTAATGGATTTTTATTTTATCGACGAAATGACCAGCCACTATGCCGCGCCCAAATATATGGAATGGTATAGTGCCTTTGGGCTTTTGGTCACGCTGGTGTGGCTGTATTTGGAAATTTTGCGCCTGCTTAGCAAACGCAGATAACGGCGTGCCGGAAGCGTCCAAATTTTGTAAAATTTAATTGATAAAAAGCCCGCGTTTTCATGCGGGCAAAAGTTAAACAAGGAGTCAAGGAAAAGTATGAATTTTGACAGCATCAAAAAAATTCAGGACATGGACCTGAAAGATAAAAAAGTCTTGGTACGCGTTGACTACAACGTACCCTTGAAAGACGGTAAAGTAGACAACAACAAACGTATCGTCGCTACCGAAAAAACCATCAAACACCTGTTGGAAAACAACTGCCGCGTCGTGCTGGTTGCCCACTTGGGCCGTCCGAAAGGCAAAGTATGCCCCGAATTCAGCTTGGCTCCCGTCGCCGCCGAAGTGGAAAAATTGTTTGGTGTGCCGGTGCACTTTGCGTCCGATTGCGTAGGCCCGGAAGCCGATAAAGTGGTGGCTGAAACGAAAAACGGCGAAATCGCGCTCTTGGAAAACCTTCGCTTTCACGCTGAAGAAGAAAAAAACGATCCCGAATTTGCCAAACAACTGGCCAAACACGG
>CAYUAA010000112.1:0-4111 GCA_964442585.1 uncultured Elusimicrobium sp.
GCCCGTACATTTATCCCGTTAGGGGCTACTACCGCTCTTGGCGGGTTTAGATTTTGTCTGCAGCCGGCGGGTGCCTGTATAGGTTATGCCCAAGCGATTTTTCGATGTTTCCGGGTTCCGGCTTGTGCCATTTGCATATTATTACGCAACCTGGCCGATAAAGCCGGAAACCCGAAACAAAATTGAAAAACCACTCCAATCAAAGAACCGGTTGCCGCGCAAAAAGCGCGCGTCATTATTTGCCTTGTTTTTCTTCCAAAGCTTTGATGACGTAGGCAAAATCCCGTATCGGAGCTTGCAACACTTGCGCGGACTGAGCAACCGTGCTGTACAGCACGCCGGCCAATTTGGACAAGTTTTCTTCTCTGGTACCGATGGTAGCCAGTTGTTTTACTTGTTCTTCATTGTACCAAACGCCGTCCGAATAGCAAGCGCGAAGCTTCAAAGCCGCAAACTTTTTCTGAAAGTCCACCAACGTTTTGGCGACGGAGGCAATGTCTCCGCCCACCGCGATGGCCGTCGGGCCTTGGAAGAGCTTAGCATCAGCCCCTTCCACGTTGGCCTGGCGGATGGCGTGTTCCACGATCGCATTGCGTTCCACACGGAATTTAGCTCCCGTGGGGATCAATTGCGCGCGCAGTTCGGCCATGTTCACGAACTTCAAGCCTTGATAGGCCGTGAAGAACAAGGTGCCGGCGGTGGTAATTTCAGAAGCCAAGTCTTGCGACTTTTGCTTTTTCTGGTCTTTTGTCAGGTTCATTTTTTTGCCTGTTTTAAAACGAAAACCGCTGCTTTCTCGCTGCTTTTTAAGCAGAGAAAACGACAGCCACAGATCCCCTTTCCTACGTTTTACCGTCGGAGGAATCATGGTTCTCGTTAAAAATCGGGTTAAGTGCTTCTATTCTATTTTATCAATAAAAGCCGCCTATTGCAAACAATTTTGCAAACGTTTTATCCGCGGCTCTTGTAATTATTATACTATAATTCCCCTTATAAAACAAGGGGGAAAACTTTATTTTTTCAGCAAAAAACAACCTTACCGTACGGTAAATTATGCTATACTATCAATATACGCGCCAGAGGACTGCTCATGCCATACCAAAAATCTTACCTAAGGGAAACTTATAAAGCCCACAACGCCCCGCTGCCCCCTAGCTTTATCGAGCAGCTGCCGGAACGCTTTACCATGGGGGGACGCATTATCCACAACGCGCGCAACCAAATCCGTGTTTACGAAGAAAACGACACGCAAATTAACGTTAAAAAGTTCTGCATTCCCCCCATTATAAACCGGATTCTCTATTCGCTCGGCTGGCGTACCCCCAAAGCCAAAACCACGTTTTTAAATGCCAAAGAGATTGTAAAACGCGGTTTCAAAACACCCAAACCGTTTGGATATGTCATCGAGCGCAAAGGAGGCCTAATTGATTTTTCTTATTTCGTCAGCGAACAAGTACAAGGCGTTACCCCTATCCGCGAGCGCAAAACGAACACGCAGCCATTGATTGACGCGCTGGCCGAATACACCGCCCGGCTGCACCAAACGGGACTGATGCACAAAGATTATACACCCGGCAATATTTTGTATACGGAGCAGGACGGAAAATTTGATTTTACGCTGGTGGACATCAACCGCTTTCACATCCAAAATAAACCCATCGGCTTATGGCGGTCCGCCACCAATTTAATGCAGCCATTTGAAAATAACGAACATTTAAAATTATTGGTGAACGCTTACGCCAAACACCGCCCCATAAATAAAGAACTTTGCATCCGCTACGTATTATTTTTACGGTACATGCGCAACGCCTACAACAGTACGAAACGCGCGCTGAAAAAAATCCCGGGGGCTTACCTCTTTTTAAACAAACCTCTAAGCCACACCAAATAATCTCCTCCACAACAAAAACGCCCCGGAAAAATCCGAGGCGTCTATATTTTAAACTCTTTCCTATATCAGCGCCGCTGCGTGGCTTTAGCTGACGGCACAAACGGCGCGGGCCGGAATAACTGCCGCAGTTGCGCCGACGCTTTGGCCGAACCGCCGGCAGGAACCAACCCTCCATCGAACTGATACTGAAGCGCCCGCCCCAGTTTAGAGTGTAAATCCAACGCTTGGGCGGCCCAGGAGGAAATATTGCTGGCGGAAATACCGCCTACCGAGTCCTTACCCAGTTGGGTAATGGACGTTTTAGCCGCGCCGGAAAGTTCGTCAAACATACTTTCCTCCGCCGTGGATGCAAACGTTTTTAAGTATTTTTTGTCGCGGTCTGAAAGAGCTCCCGCGGGTTTAGCATCCGTCAGAGTCAACAAGAAACTGCCTCCGGCTAAATCTTTCCCGCCGTTTCCCTGGAACACTTGCATCCGCTGGCCACGGGAATCCTTTTCCATCAGTAAGGTAGTCGTTTTGGCTTGGCCTGGTTCAATTAAACTGACCAAAATCCAATCTTTAAAAACATACGCCATACGCGCCGACATATTGTACAATGTACCGTCTTTTACGGCTCCTTCAAATAAAGCATAGACGAAATAGATTTCATCTTCGGATTCGGCCACCCGGTGGGCGGATTCCACACGCAGTAAGCGCATATTATTTTTTTGCAAATTTAACGCAGTAACCGCACGCACCGTATCCTTTTTGGAAAAATCCAAGAAAGTTTGCCCCAACAAATTATTATCCTTCAGTGTAAAAATACGTTTAACAGCGGGGTCCTCAAGATCCTCTACCGCAAAGGTCCGACCGTCTTGCGCAATATAGTAGGCCACACCGTCAGCATGAGACGACGGACGCCCGCCCAAGTTTGAATCGGACAGCTTAAAAGCGGCGGAAAAACCTGTGGGATTGGGCGCAAACCGCGCAAAACGCGCAACTTTGCCGTCGGAATGGTAAGAGGTTTGAGAAAATCCGCCCGCATCGCCTGTGGCGCGCGGAGGTCTGTTCTGCTGACGTCCGTCCACATACCAAATAGGGTCATCGACACATAAACTTTTAAACGAACGCGCCGTTTTACCCGTACGGGCCGGTTTACCAGGGATCGACAGAGAATCCGAAAAAACGATAAAAGCGTCTGCATCGTCGCAGGAAAAACCCGGGGACATGTTTTCCCCCTGCATTACACTCGGGCGGTTGGCTTTGGTACCAAATAACGGGTTATTTGCTGATCCCCCCAGTACATAGCCTTCCCCCAAACCCAGTGTATGCCCAATTTCATGCAATAGGGAATACCACCATTCCACTGCGTCTGTCTCTTCAGACAACGGCATTACAATCACACGGCCTCCGGATTCCAAAACGCCGGCGCAGGCAACCCCGTTGAGATCGGTTTTTGAACAAACTCGGCTGACCTGGTACGGAGGAAGTACAATCAAACGGATTTGTTCTGGACTGGAAGAGTAATTAGTTTCCCAATAGGTTTCTTCCATATTAGGATGATAGAGATCTTCGATTTGAGGATTATAAGAACAGGGCTGCCGTTTAAAAAGAAACGGTTTGTCTAAAAAAGGAAGTAAATCGGAAAATTCGTCCGCCCGTTTTGCTTTGCGTATAATACGGGCGGTAGAAGCGGCCCATTCGTTATATCCCTGTTCAAAATACGAACTATATTTATCAGACCTTGGCGCCCCCTCCACACAATAGCGGAGCGGTTCGCGTCGTGTTAAAAGCTGCGGAAGCAATGTCTTACCAACCGTTTTAGAAATTGATTTAGAAGGTTTGTGGCTGGGCACATCCCCGTCAAGGGCCCAGGGAGCCCCAAAAGAAATTACGCCAATAACACACAAAACCG
Source organism: uncultured Elusimicrobium sp. (assembly GCA_964442585.1). Lineage (GTDB taxonomy): Bacteria > Elusimicrobiota > Elusimicrobia > Elusimicrobiales > Elusimicrobiaceae > Avelusimicrobium. The sequence goes on from CAYUAA010000112.1 coordinate 3,786, forward strand.
CTATAAACAATAACCGCCGCATACGTCCCCCAAAAGTAAAAAGAATGATATAGTATAGCGCACTTGTCCCCAAAAAACAAGCTGATGGTATACTATACTCTTTATATAAGAAGGATTGCAACTAAAATATAGATTTTGGGAAGTATTTTTTCTAATATAAAACAAATTTCTGATCCATTTCTGAAAGGCAATCCCCGACAATATTCTATTGTTTCTAAGGGAAGCATCACCGTCCAATCCCTATCAGATTTATTGACAGCTATATAACAACACACCTAAAGCTTTAGTCTATTTCCCTGGAGGTCTTCCATAAAGGGGGAAGGGCT
>CAYUAA010000113.1:0-4071 GCA_964442585.1 uncultured Elusimicrobium sp.
AGAGCAGTGGGCAGATGAGCTGGCAGAAGTTGAAATTGGCTGGCGCGACTAAAGAGGAGCTTTATTTAATGTGTGGGGAAACGGCGGCGGCGAATTCTTCGGATTCCTGTTCAGATAAAAATTATTATAATGCCCACCGTTGTGAATGTGATCCGAAGCCGTCTAATTGTTGTATTCAAGACTGGGCAGAGGCTGAAGGAATGGTATTTGATCAAGCTACCCGTACTTGCAAATGTCCGGAAGGAACGGTCTTGTATCAAGATCCTAACAGTTATTGGCGTTGTCATGGTGGGTTGGCTTGGAAGGAGAAGGGAGCTAGAAAGAATGTCGGAGAGTGCCCTCCTTACACCTTAGAGAGTACTTGTAAAAAAACTTGCAGCGTTCCAGGTGAAGAATGTTATATTATCTCGAGTGGAGGAAGCGGCGCAGTAGATGAGAACAATTGGGGTGCTGGAGGACAGGAATCTCGTGCAACGTGTTATCGTCAAGATTATATTTGTACAGATAATTAATATAGGTTGTAAAAACCCGTTGGGCAGCCGGCGGGTTTTTTATTGTCTACAAAACCCCCCGGTTCTTAGTTAGAACCGGGGGGTTAAATTTGCCGCTATATTATGTACTGCAACATTAATGCGCTTTTTTGAGGGTTAAAATACCGTCTTCAAAAAACCATTCCTCAATCAACTCTCCCGTATCGTTGAATTTTTTAGTAACGCCGTTAGGTTTGCCGTCTTTGTGGGGGGAAATCAGCGCAATCGTGCCGTTGGGGTGGTAGACTATTTTATCCCCTACGATTTTATCGTTTTTATAGGTGCATTCGGAACGCAAATCCCCGTCCGGCGTGTACACTTTACATACGCCGTTTAAATAGCCTTTATGAAATTCGGCCGTTTCCAGCACTTTGCCGTCCGGGTAGTATTTTACTTGCTTTCCGTCTTGGATATCATCCACGTACGAAAATTCTTTATACAGCCGGCCCGTGGGCTGGAACACGCGCGCTTTGCCTTGCAAAAGGCCGTTTTCGTAAAATTTTTCGATGCTTACTTTGCCGTTGTCAAAGTAAATTTTGCACACGCCGTTGCGCTGGCCGTTTTTAAATTCGCATTCAAAATAAACTTTGCCGTTTTCAAAAAATTCTTTTACGGTTCCGTCGGGCATGGCCCCGGAATGTTTTTCAATATCCAGGTTCTTGTCCAATGTTTCGCTGTAAACTTCCTTGCCGTCTATATAATAAGTGCGCACAAACCCCACATGAAGAGGGGCATTTAAACTGGTTGTTTTTCTGACGATTTCTGCCATACGTTAATTCTCCTTGGACAAGTTCCTCGCCGCGATAAATCCGCCGGCCCAGGCAAAATGTAAATTAAATCCGCCGCTTTTTCCGTCCACATCCAACAATTCACCCGTAATGTACAGGCCGGGACATTGAAGGGACTCAAATGTATTATAGTTTATTTCCCGCGTATTTACACCCCCTGTCGCTGCCATGGCTTCGTTCCAGGGGCGCAGAGCCGTCGCGGTCAGCGGCCAGGCGCACGGCGTTTGGAACAGGCGGGCGAGCGTATTGGGGGTTTGTTCTTTAACGGGCAAATTTTTGCGAAGCCCGATAAAATCGATTAGTAAATTGGCGATACTTTCGTGCAAAATCCCCGCGAAAAAGTCCTTCGGCCGCCGCGCGCCGAGCGTTTCAGCCCGCTGCTTTAAAAATGCGGGTCCGTCTTTAATCTGGGGGAAAAAGTTCAGCTCAAGCGGCACATTTCCGTTGGCTAGCGCGCGTGAGACCGTCGAGCTGACGTTTAAAACGGCCGGCCCGTTTATCCCGTAATTTGTAAAAAGAACTTCGCCTTCGGCCTGATCTGCTATTTGGTCGTTTTTCAACACGCTTAGGCGCACTTGGGCGCGTACGCCCGTCAGCCGGGCGCAGGCCGTTTCTTTTAAGCACAGTGCGCTGAGTGCGGGCCGCGGCGTTTTAACGGTGTGCCCCAGCATTTTGGCGAGTTCATACCCTTTTTGCGAACCTCCCGCTTGTGGATACGCGCACGAACCGCACGCCAAAACCAGGCGGCGGCTTTCGAATTGTTCGCCGGTTTGAGTGATCACGATAAAATTTTTCCCTTTTTTTACGCGCAGAACTTCCTGTCCGGTTGCCAGTTGAGCTCCCGCTTCCAAAACAGCCAGTTTCAGCGGTTCGGCCACGGCGGTGGATTTACCCGTCGCCGGGAAAATGCGCCCCAGACCTTCTTCGATAAGCAGGATTCCCAAATCTTCAAAATAACGGCGGCAGGCTTGATAAGAAAATTGGTCCAACGCCGCCTGCACCAGTTCTTTATCCCCGTGGTAGTATGGGGGGGCCACGCGTGTGTTAGTCAAGTTACATCGGCCGTTGCCGCTGACAAGAATTTTCCTCCCGGCGGAGGTTTCTTTTTCCAGCACCAGCGTGTTTAGCCCGCGGCGCGCGCATTCCCGCGCGCACATTAGGCCGCTTGCGCCCGCACCAATAATAATTACGTCATAAATAAGGGAATTCATTGTTTACAGTTTAGCATAAAAAGGGGTTTGAAAACAGTTTTTTTCACTTGACACTTTTCTATATAAGAATATACTATTAAAAGAGAAAGTTTCGGGAGGTTTTATGAGAATTATTTTATTGTTATCCGTTGTAGTTGTTTCTTGCTCCGTTTTTGCGCAAACGTATCGTTCCGGTGGAACGTATAAGGCTCATTTCGGTGCGCAGCAGGCTCAATCCGCCAAAGAGGAAGGCGATAAAAAAGCCTCCGCTCCCGGTGCAAATTCTGCGGTTAAAACCCGTACGTTTACCAATTACGGCGCGCGCCGTCAATGGGGCAAAGGCGTTCAAACGCAGGCGGTACAAACCGCTACGGCCGGAACTGCCGCGCCAGAACCTACGGAGGATATGCCCATTCCCGCCGCGGAGCAAAAATTAAACGCGGCTGTTAAAAAAGGCTCTGCCAAATCCAAAGGCGACGCTGCGAATGCCGCCGCCCAGCCTGCGGCCCAGGCTCCCGCCGCTCAGCCGGCCGAAATTCCTGCCGAAGCGGCCGCCGCCATGCAGCAGATGCAGGGCTTGCAGGATATGTTAAAAGGTTTGGGTGCCGCGGGCGATGCGGCTCAGCCCGGTGCGGCCATGCCCGCCATGCCGGCCGGAATGAACGTTCCGGGCATGCCGGATATGTCGGCCTTGATGGGTGGTGCGGCTGCCGGTGCGGGACCTGCTGCTGGAAAGCAACCCGGTAAAAAATAAGAGGATTTTATATGAATTTATCCAGTATGGGCTTAATTGGGGTATTGATAGCGACGGCGGGAACATTGTGTGCTCATCCCCGCACGGAAGTGGCGGTGCATAAACCCGTAACTTCGGCGGTTGTTTCCCGTCCGGGTACGAACGTTGCTGTCGACAAGCCTAAAACTACGGTGCAAGTATCCCGTCCGACGACTTCCGTCTCGGTCGTCCGTCCGATCACTTCGGTTGTAGTGGAAAAACCTAAAACGGATGTACCCATTTTTCATCCGGTAACTACGGTGCAGGTAACCCATGCGGGAGAACATGCGGTTTCATCCGGCGCGGCGAATGCGGGGAGGAGCGCCGTATCTGCCGCCGGGCAAAAGGCCGCGGCAGGAAACTCCGTTCCGTCTTCTTCTGCCGCCACTTCTATGAGCGGGTATCAACCCCCTCAAGCGAAAGATTTTAAAGCCGCTCAGGTAGGCGGCGGCGCGGGAGGACTTGGCAATAAAACCGACGAAGCGGCCAAAGATGCGGCCGCGGCCGCCTTCCAGGCTCCTAAGGGAGAATCTGCGTCGTTGGAGTCCGTGTTAAAGAGTGCGGGCAGCGTCAGTCATTCCAATATTACCAAAGCGGTAGAAAAGAAAGTAAAATAGAGCGCATCTTTTTGCATGGATACCCGGGCCCTGTGAGCCCGGGTATTTTTTTATTTCTTTTCTGGTGAGGGGGGAACAAAAGGAATTTATTCGTACTTTTTATGTCGACAAAAAGTAAGCAAAAAGCTCGCCGCCCGGGCTCCATAAAAAGCAGATTTTCTCATTCTCTTTCTT
>CAYUAA010000114.1:0-4052 GCA_964442585.1 uncultured Elusimicrobium sp.
GCTCTTGAGCGGGCGGTTCTTTTTTTGTTAGCATAAAAGTATCACGATAAGGAGATTTCCCATGAAAAAAACGCTTTTGTTATTATCCGCACTTTTGTTGCCCGTCTTATTGTTGGCCAAAACTACTGTCATTTATCATACGAGCGATGTGCACGGTTTTTTTTATCCGCGCAACGGCCAGGGCGGTTTTGGCGCGTTGGCGGCAGTGGTCAAAGCCGGGCCGCAAAATTATTTACTGTTGGACTCGGGCGATTTTTCCAATGGCACTGTGGAAACCCGCAATACCAAAGGACTCAAAGCCGTGGAACTGATGAATCGTATGGGTTACCACGCCGCCACGGTGGGTAACCATGAATTTGATTTTAAAGACAAAGGCGTCGCCCCTATTTTAAATGCGGCGCAGTTCCCTATTCTGGCGGCCAACTTTTTTGATAAAACAACGGGTAAATATCCCGCTCATGTGGCTCCTTATAAAATTTTTGACGTGGACGGCGTAAAGGTAGCTGTCATTGGCTTGGCTAACCGCGAACCTACCAATCCCGCCAAATCTTATTCGTATGCCAAGCCGCTCAAAGTACTCGAAAAAACGCTTAAAAAAGTGGAAACGCAAAAGCCTGCGGTCGTTTTGGTGATTGTGCACGATTCGTTAAAGGACGACAAACACGGTACCAAATCGTACGTGGAAGAAATCGGCCGTAAATTTGGCGGCCGCGTTCACGCGGTGTTGGGTGGCCACGCGCATAAGATTTTTCAAAACGAACATATAAACGGCGTTTTGTTTGTGGAAAGCGGCTGCTATTTGGATAACGTCAGCAAAATTTCCGTGGAAACGGATGACGAAACGGGTAAATTCGTGTCCGCGGAGTCGGTTCTTATTCCGCTTGTCGTGGCCGAAACGGGAGAAGACGAAGACATGAAGGCGTATGCCGATTCTCTGCGCGAACCGGGCGTGGACGAGCCCGTGGGCGAGGCGGCCGAGCTTATCTCTAAATTTCCCGAAAGACCGGGCGTGCAGGACGCTCCGCTTAACGTGTGGATCGCTGATATGCTGAGAGATTATGCCGGCGCGCAAATTGGTATTCATAACAACGGTGGTACCCGCGTGAGCATGAAACAGGGTCCCGTCACCCGCCGCGATTTAATTGAAATCCACCCGTTCGACAACACGATCTCGCTGGTGGAGGTGGATGGCAAATTTTTGAAAAAATTTGTTAAAACCGGCTTTGCCCCCCGCAGTTTGTTTACGTATTCCGGCATGACGGTGTCGTATAAATTGAACAAAAGAGGCAAAGTAAAAAATATTGAAATTTTTGTGGACGGAAAACCTGTGGAAAACCACAAAAAATACTTGGTGGCCACCAATTCCTACATTGCGGGAGGCGGAAGCGAAGGCTTTTTATTTAAAAAAATTCCGGCGGAAAAGAAAAAACTGGCCGGTACCACGACCATCCGCGATTTGATGGAAGAAGGGCTGCGGCACGGTCCGCTTTCCGCTCCGGCCGGCGGGAGAATTTTCGAACGTTAATATGCATTTAAAACCTTTGTTTTTATGTGCGTGCGCGTTGTTGGCGTCGGCATGCGGGCAGGAAGAACCTAAAAGCGTAGACGTGTTTTACACGGCGGATGCGGAAGGATTTTACTGGTCCCGTCCCGAACCTCGTTTGGAAAACCGCGAAGCGGGCGGCTACGCCGTTTTAAAAAGTTTTTTGGACAAACAGGAACCCGGTTTTCTGCTTTTTGACGGAGGCAACTGGTTCGGTTCCGCGCCGGAAGGTTCCATGACCAAAGGCGCCTATGTAACCGAGCTTGCCAAAACGCTTCCGTATACGGCGGCCTCCGTCAGCGATAAAGATTTTGTTTACGGCTGGCCGTCTTTACGCGCCGTAGTGCGCGAGTTGCCGTATCCGTTTGTCGTTTCCAACCTTACGCTTGATAACCAAATCCCCTGGCCGATGCATGATTACCAAATCCGCACCGTCAGCGGGGTTAAAATTGGTATTTTTGGGCTGATTGGTGCGTCTTCTATTAATAAAAACAAGGCGCGTTTGCCCGGTTTTTTGGCGCAGGATCCGGTGGAAAGCGCGCAAAAAATGGTTGCGTTGTTAAAGGAAAAAGGCGCGGATTATATTATTCTTTTAAGCTCGCTGGGGGATTCCGGCTCCATCGCGGATGCGGAGCTGGCGGCCGAAGTGCCCGGCATCAACCTCATTTTAAGCGCCAACAAAGGCCTGGAAAACTCCGAAACTGACCGCGTGGGCGAAACTTTTCTCGTTTACCCTGGCGCGAAGCTCGACGGGTTGGCGCATGTTCGCCTTTTGTTTGATAAAAAGACCAATCAATTTCGCAGTGTGTCATTTAAAGATGTCGCTTTGCTGAAAGAGTCATTTGGGGAAGATCCTTCTATCGCTTCCCGCGCCCAAAAGCTGCTGGACGAGACTCGCACCAAGATGAACGCGCGCGTAACTGATTTGCCCCGTGCACTGGCGACTTCGCTGTCGCAGGAGTCCGAGCTGGGCGCGCAGATGGCGTTATGTTTGCACCGCTGGGCCAAGCTTGACGGCGCGATTTTAAATTCGGATTCTATCCGTTCCGCCCTTCCCGCCGGCCGCGTTAGCGAGTACGATTTGTATAAAACGTATCCGTACGGGGACAATATCACCTTTTTAACCATGCGCGGCGACGCTTTTTTGCGCGCGTTGGAAGCTTCTTTAAACGAAAAAGACAATTTTCCGCAAGTGGCTGGATTTACCGTGATGTACAATCCATCCGCCCCCGCCGGACAGAAAATTAAACAAGTGGTTTTGGAAAAGACGGGCCGCATCGTGCGTCCGCGCGAAACGTACCGGTTTGCGGTGACGGACCACGTGCTTGCGGGCGGTTTGGGACACGATAAATTTGTCGATTCATTGGAATTTAAAAACACTTTTGTGGAAGCGCGCCAAATTATGCGTTCGTGCTTGGCCCGTCAACGGGAACTACCCGCCAAACCCCAGCACTGGAAGACTGTTCAATGACGTATATCCGCCCCCTAAAAATTGGTTCCATTACGGCCGCCAATAACCTGCTTTTGGCGCCTATGGCCGGTATTACCGATTCGCCTTTTCGCGTGCTGTGCTTGCGCGGCGGAGCGGGGATTGTTTGCGCGGAAATGGTGTCAGCTCATGCGCTCCACTACGGCAACGCCAAGAGCGGGCGCATGCTGCAGGTGAACCCGAAGGAACATCCCGTTTCCATGCAGATTTTTGGTTCCGACGAGCAAACTATCGCCGAAGCGGCCCAAAACGCCGAAGCCGCCGGAGCCGACCTGGTGGATTTAAACGCGGGTTGTCCCGTTAAAAAGATCAATAAAGCCGGGGCCGGCTGCGTGCTGATGAAAGATGAAGCTAAGTTGGGCCGTTTGTTGGAAGCGGCGGTGAAAAGCGTTAAAATCCCGGTTACATTGAAAACGCGTATTGCGTTAAACCATAAAGAATTTTTAGGCGCACGTCTGGCCAAACTGGCCGAAAACTGCGGTGCGGCCGCGGTTACTTTACACGCCCGTGCGGCGGTGGATGTACACGCCGGCGAGCCAAATGTAGATGCTCTTGCACAAGCGTGCGCGGTGGTCAAAATACCTGTCATCGGTAACGGCGGAGTCTTAAATGCGGCGCGCGTGAAAGAATTTATGAACGTTGGCTGCGCCGGCGTGATGATTGGCCGCGGTGCGGTGGGGAATCCGTTTATTTTTCAGGATATTATGGATGAACTTTCCGGCCGCGTGCCGTCTTCGCAGGATCCGAAAATGCGGCTTCAAACTTATTTGGGGTTAATTGAGGAAAACGCTTCTTTCTATGGCGAGCGTATCGGAGTAAACCGCAGCCGCAAAACGGCCGGATACTGGATTAAAGACTTCCCTAACGCGGCCGACGTGCGCGGCAAATTTGTGCGCCTCGACTCGCTGGAGGACATCCGCAAGTTGTTTGCGGATGTGCTGGCCGGGCTGTAAAATCAGAAGTTCCTGCAAAAAAATCCCGCATTTTGATATAATATATAGGAAACCACGAGTCATTAAG
>CAYUAA010000115.1:0-4005 GCA_964442585.1 uncultured Elusimicrobium sp.
ACGGGACAGTGGAGCAGTTGGAGTGCTTGCAGCGTAAGTGCGCAGTGCGAATGCACGGGAACCCAACCGGAGACCAGCCAAGAATGTAACGGATGCGGCACGCAAACGCGCAGTGTAACGTGCGATACGGCCACCGGGACTTGGAAAACGGGAGCATGGGGATCGTGCAGTAAAACGGAATCCCAATGTAAACCTGAACCTGAATGTACGGATGGAGATGTTCGCGGGTCGGCCGTTTGTAACAGTTGCGGTACGCGTACAACCCACCAGTGCGTAAACGGACAGTGGATTTACAAATTGGGCGAATGCAGTAAAACGTCGGCGGAATGTGCGTGCCGGCCGCAAGCTGTTGAGACGACCAAGACGACGAGCGGCGGTTCCTGGAGCGGCGGTACGGAATCGTTTTGGACGAGCCAAGTTAGCTATATTTCCCATTACGAATGCCGGGACGGCAAGGGTGAGGCGTGCGAAGGGTGCAAACTTCCTTCCTGCAGCGATCCTGATTTTTTTGGCAGCCATATAGCGCTTTGCTGTAAAACACCAATGGGTAATAATCCTATCTGTTGTCAGTTTGCCGTAAACGTAAAAGAGGCCTGCGGTAGAGTTCCGGCAGGACAACAATGTAACAAGTTTACTTGTTCTTGCCAAAACTACTTGGGTAATTCTTGCGCCGGATGTAGTTGTTCTGCGTCTTTGCTGGTAGATGATAATGACGAGATCCCGGATGATTATGTTCCCACTCCCGGCCTCGATGATATTATTGTGTCGGACGATGAAGAACACAGAAAAGTAGAGGTAGGAGACGAAGAGGAAGAAGCCGTGATAGACGCTTCCTCCGACGTGTTCCCAGGGCCGTCGTTGGAGGGTTTAAAAGGAACCGTAATCTCTGGCGTTGTCAAACCGTAACGCGAGCAGTTTTAAAAACCCCGGTTTTAGACCGGGGGTTTTTTTATTTAATAACTTCTTTTACAATCTTATATGGCTCAGGCTTTTTTGCGGCGATTTTTACCGCTTGCTTAAACAGCTGCGTGCCATCTTCCAGACGTTTTTTGTCGGAGGCGTACAGGGTGGCGATAACGTCCCCTTTCTTTACTGCGTCGCCGGATTTTTTATCAAGCCAAATGCCGGCCCCGTAGTCGATGACGTCTTCCATCGTGTTGCGTCCCGCGCCCAGCAACACGCCCGCCATACCGGTGGTTTTGGCATCGATGTGTTCTACGTAGCCCGTTTTTTCGGCTTTGTATTCAAATTTAAGTTTAGCGGTTTTAAAGTATTTTTGAGGATTATCCACCGCTTCCGGGCTGGCTCCTTGCCATTTAATCATTTCGCGCAGTTTGGCGGCGGCTTCCCCGTTTTCGATTTTTTCTTCCAACAGCGTGCGCGCTTTTTTAGCGTCTTTAAATTTGCCGCTTAACAGCAGCATTTCAACGGCTTCGCGCATTAACAGTTCGTAAAAATCGGGAGCGAGGGTTTTGTCACCTTTCAAAATAAGAACGGTTTGCATCATTTCGTTGGCATTACCGATGGCGCGGCCGAGCGGTTGGTCCATATACGTAATCAGGGCGCGGCATTTTAATCCCAATAATTTGGCGGTTTTAACAAGTGCGCGGGCCAGTTTGCGGCTGTCTTCTAATTTTTGCATAAACGCGCCGGAACCGTATTTTACGTCCATAAGCAGGCTGTCGACGCCTTCGGCGTATTTTTTGGATAAAATGCTGGCCACAATGAGCGGCCGGCTTTCCACGCTGCCCGTCGCATCGCGCAGAGAATAGAGTTTTTTATCGGCGGGAGCCAAGTCTTTGGTTTGGCCAAACATGCAAACGCCTAATTTTTGGATTTGGCGGTAGATTAATTTGGCGGGTACGCGCACTTCAAAATTTTTCATAGATTCCAACTTATCAAGCGTGCCGCCCGTGTGTCCCAAGCCGCGACCGGACATCATCGGCACCGCTACGCCGGCACACGCCACCAACGGCGCGAGCGCCATGGAAACACCGTCCCCCACGCCCCCGGTGGAGTGTTTGTCCACTTTAGGCAGCTTGGTGCCCGAAAAATCAAGCCGTCCGCCGGAATGGGCCATGGCTTTGGTAAAGAGAGCTGTTTCTTTGTCGGAAAGGGGATTTAAAAAACAGGCCATTAGAAACGCCGAAAGTTGGTAATCCGGCACGGAGCCTTTGGCCGCTCCGCGCGCTACAAAATCGAATTCTTCCTGTGAAAGTGTTTTACCGTTGCGTTTTTTGATAATCAGGTCAATCATTCTCATAGGTGCTTCCTCCTTGGGTGTAACAGCTTGCGCTGCCCTTAGCTTAGCATTTTGCCGCGCGAAAGAGAAGTCCCCACGCGCGCGTGTACGAAAAGTCCCTCGGCGCGTTTACATAATTTGATATTATATACGTAATTGGGTTTAGGAGAAATACATGATCAAGAGAACTTTCGTTCCCGGTTGGGTTAAATCTTATTTTACGTTTATTGCGGCGAACTGGTTGGTGTTTACCTTGTTTCGCCTCATTTTTTTATTTGTTTTCCGCGCGGCTTTGCTGCCGGCCAATTATCACGAGCTATGGGAAACTTTTTACATCGGCGCCAAGTTTGACGCCCGCCTGGCCTGCGCGCTGGCCGTTCCGCTAGGATTGTTTTTGGCGGCGGGTTTGTTTTGGCGCGCGCTTTGCAAACTGAGCAAGGCGGTTACCGTATTTTACGGCGTGTTGGAAGCGTCCGTTCTTTTGGTGTATTTTGCCGATTTTGCGCACTACGCTTATATTGCCATGCGTATTAACTATTCCATTTTTACGTATTCGGAAAACGCCGCCATTTCCCTGCAGATGGCCTGGCAGACTTATCCGCTTTTGTGGGTGGTGTTCGGGCTTTTGGCGTGGGGCGTTCTGTGGGGTTATTTTGTAAAAAAACTGCAGGACTACGCGCTTAAAACGCGCGACGCTTATTATTGGACTGGCCGTCTGGCGTGGGTGTTTTTCGGCGTACTTGTTACGGGCGCGCTGATGTTTGGGCAAATCAGCCAGTATCCGTTGCGTTGGAGCAACGCCTACCACTCCACCAACAGCTTTATTTGCAACTTAACGCTTAACCCGGTGCTCAATATGGTGGACACCGCCCGCTTTGTAAAGGCCGACAGCTTTGACTCCGCCAAAACCGCCGCCTATTACGACGACGTAGCCAAATACCTCGGCGTACAAAACCCTGATAAAGAAACGCTTACTTTCGAACGCACTTTTGCCCCTAAACCCGGGGAGCGCAAAGATTATAATGTCGTGATTATTTTTATGGAATCTTTAGCGTGGAATAAGCTTTCCATCACCAACCCGGATATCGATCCTACCCCGTTTGTAAAAGAGCTGGCGGAACGTTCCATTTTGTTTACACATTTCTTTGCGCCCACCTCGGCCACGGCGCGCGCGGTCTTCGCTACGGTTACGTCTATTCCGGATGTGACTTCTTTTAAAACCAGCTCCCGCAATCCGCTGATTGTGGACCAGCATTTGGTGGTCAATGCGCTTGCCGATTACGAAAAGTATTATTTTATTGGCGGCAGCGCCAGCTGGGGCAATATCCGCGGCATTTTGGAACATAACCTGGCCGGCGTGCACATGTACGAAGAAGGCGCGTTTGAAAACGAACGCCGCAACGACGTGTGGGGTATTTCGGACCTGGACCTGTTCCGCGAAGCCAACCGTGTGCTGAGCGAAGAACAAAAAACGCTTAAAAAACCGTTCTTCGCGTTTATCCAAACGTCGGGCTATCACCGCCCCTACACCATCCCGGAAGATGCCGCCGGCTTTGAACTTAAAGACATCGGTGCGGATTTGGCCCATAAGCGCAGCTTCGTCAGTGTAGAGGAGTACAATTCGCTGCGGTTTTCGGACCATGCCTTGCGTGAATTTTTTAAACTTGTGGAAAAAGAAGATTGGTACGAAAATACCGTTTTCTTTATCTTTGGGGACCATGGTTTGGCGGCCGCCCAGTCTGAAAATATGCCGCGCGGTTATG
>CAYUAA010000116.1:0-3954 GCA_964442585.1 uncultured Elusimicrobium sp.
CGTCTCCTTTTAATTGGCCGAGCGTTTCGTCCAGTACGGTTTGCGCGGCGCGCGCCACGGTGCTGATGGTTTGCAGCGGTTTGGGCGTGTGCAGATGGCCTGTTTTGGGTACGTCAAAACGGTTCATTTTTTCCATAATCTGCAGCGCTAGCTCGAGGGCTTTGGTGCCCTTTTCGCCGCTGGGCGCAGGCGTTTTGGCGGTTTTAATGCAGTCGATAAAGTGTAAAATTTCCGCCGTAATAGGCAGTTGTTTTTCCACTTTGGGATAATCGACGGTCAGGTCCGCCATGTTTTGTATGACGGGTTTTTCTTTGCGGTACGTTTTTACGCGGGCGTTCATAAAGTCCACGGATACGTAGCCGTCCGGCTGAAAAAGATGCATGTAGCGGGCGCGTTCAAAACTGGCGCGGCTGGCGGTTACGTCGGCCACGGCCCCGTTGTCGAAATGCAGGCGTACGTTGGCGATGTCTTCATGCGGGGAAAATACGCTCAGACCCACCGCTTCCACCTGTACCACTTCCGCGGGGATAAGCGTATAGAGCAAGTCCAAATCGTGAATCATCAAATCCAACACTACGCTGATATTGGCCATGCGGGCGTCATACGGGCCCTGGCGGTTAATTGTAATGAAACGGGGATTGTGAATATATTTGGAGGCTTCCACTACGGCGGGATTAAAACGTTCCACGTGTCCCACTTGCAAAACGAGGTTGTGGCGTTTGGCGGCGTTGATTAAGTCTCGCGCTTCTTGCATGGTGACGGCGATGGGTTTTTCCACCAGCGTATGCACGCCGCGTTCCAAAAAGAACATGCCAATTTGGTGGTGCAGCTGCGTCGGCGCGGCCACGATGACGGCGTCCACCTGCCCGATGAGTTCTTCAGGTTTGGTGTACGGTGTGCAGTTGTGCGCCCAGGCTAATTTTTGGGCGCGCATAACGTCCGGGTCGCACACGCCTACCAGCGTTACGCCCTGCATGCCGGCCAGGGTGCGCGTATGAAAAGTACCTATCTTTCCGGCGCCAATGACGCCGAATTTAATATTGTTGGTTTCCGCCATGGTTTCTCCGTTCTCTTTATTATACTTAATTATCCCCGTAGGGCGTAAAATCCTTCGCGTACGTAATTATGATTGACAGCCGGGCCGATATTGGTATAATGTCTGTATGAGATATATGGAAAGAACGCTTGTTCTTATTAAACCCGATGCTATTGAAAAACGCATCAGCGGTCTTATTTTAGACCGGTTGGATCACCTCGGCCTGCAAATGACCGGGGCCAAGGTCGTTTCGCTTACGGAAGAATTGGCGCGCGCCCATTATAAAAATTTGGAAGGCAAACCGTTTTTGGACGAAGTCATCCAATATATGATGGGTGAATTTAACAACGTGCCCAATCACAAGATTTACGCGTTCGTATTCCAGGGCGAAAACGCCATTGCCAAAATCCGCCAGGAAATCGGCAGCACGAACCCGGAAAAAGCCGCCCCGTGGACCATCCGCGGCAGCTTTGGCCGCTTTATCGGCGACGTTATGCAAAACTGCGTGCACGCTTCCGGTTCTCCGGAAGACGCGGAAAAAGAAATCGCGCTTTGGTTTAAACCCGAAGAGGTTCTGGACCGCTAAATGTTTGGCCGTTTTATAAAAAACTTCGCGCCGGTTTGCGTTTTGGCCTTATTGTGGGCCGGGCCGCTTTCCGGTGCGGAGGTAAAAGAAACCCCCGTTACGCTTAATACCGGCGACGGGTGGGCTTTGTCGGCGCTTTATTTGCCGGCGCAGGATGGAAATCGTACCGTAGTATTGCTGCACGATTTGGGTAAAAATAAAGAAGCGTTTACATCTTTTAAATCCGCCTTGGAACGTGCGGGATTTGGTTATTTGGCCGTGGATTTGCGCGGATACGGGCAGAGCACGGGCAAAGGGTCGGCTCTTTCTTTTGCCAAAGAAGGTGTAGACAATGAATTTAACAAAATGACGCGCGACGCCGAGGCCGCGTTTTCTTTTTTAAATAAAAAAGGCGTGCCGGAAGAAAAAATTGCGGTGCTGGGCGCGGGGCTGGGTGCTAACGTGGCCGCCAAGAGCGCGGCTTTTTCGCAAGATATTCCGATGTTGGCGCTGATCAGTCCGTCCACCAATGTGCGCGACGTACTGACGATTCCTTCGCTGCGCGTATATAAAAACGGCAATATTTTGATTGCCGCCGGCGCGGCAGATAAAAAAATGTTTTTGGAAGCCAGCGTCATCCGTAACGTGGCGTATGTTTCTACCGGCGAAAATAACGGTCGTGTAACGTTTTTAACGGCGTATGATTTAACGTCGCACGACATGTTAGACAAGTATTTAACTCCGGCCGTCATCCAATGGCTCAAAACGCCGCAGCGGCCAGAAGTGTTGCCCGACGAACCCGAAGCCACGCGGGAAGATCCGTTTGCCGGCGAAGGAGGAGTGATTGCTCCCTCGCCTTCAGAGGACGCGCTTTTTCCGTCTATTTTAAATTAAAGATTTGATAAATTAACCGCAGCGGCTCTGCGCCGTCAGGAGATTTTTCATGAAACCAGCCCGCATTGTTTTTCCCCGTTTTCAATTTGGCGAAAGTGACATTAACCAGGCCGCCGATTTGGCGCGCCGCGGCGTGGGCGGTTTTTGCGTATATGGCGGTACGGGACGGGAAACGCTTGAGTTTACGCGCCGTATGAACGACGCTTCTCCGTACGGACGGCTTTTGTTTTGCGCCGACATCGGCGAAGATTTGAGCGAAATCGTTACCGACGCGCCCTCCCTGCCTTCTAATTTTTCGCTTACCTCGTTTCCTTCTCCGCAGGACGCGGCTTATCGCAAAGGCAATCTGATTGCCCGTATGGCCCGTGCGGCGGGGCTGGATTGGGTTTTATCGCCGCTGGTGGATTTGGGATATGCTTCTCCCGCGTTTGGTGATGACCCGATGACGGTTACCCGTTTGGCGGGGGATTTTATTGCGGGGCTTTCGAATGGCGGGGCGCTCAATTGCGTGAAGTATTTCCCGGGCGTATCGGGCGTGCTGAAAACGCTGGCGCAGATGGAAGACGCCGAATTTGTGCCGTATAAACACGTATTTCGCCGGGCGGATTGTATTATGCCTTCGGATATGACGTTTCCGAATATTGACAACGACAATCAGGCCATGCTGTCTGACAAAATGATTAAAGGGCTGCTAAAAAAACGTTTGAATTACAAAGGCTGTGTGGTCAGTTTTCCGTTGTTTAAAGCACGCCTGCGTTATGAAGACGCTTGCGCCGTGAAAATGCTGTACTGCGGGGTGGAGGATCTTTTCGCCCCGAAAAACGCCGAAGCCGTGATTGACGCCGTGGAGCGCGAAACGGACAGAGGTTTTCTGTTTGACGAAATTACGCGCGCCGTTTCTAATCACGAAATGTTCATTAGCAAGGTAAACGCCGGGCCCGAGCCTATGCCGCTGGAAGATGCGTTTGTGTATGCGGCGGATTGTTTTAGAAAATAAACAAATGATAAAAAATCCCCGGGTGTTCGCCCGGGGATTTTTGTTTTAAGCGGAAAAGAATTATTCCTCTTCTTCTTTTTTGAACTTGGCGGCGATTTCTTCTTTGCGTTTGCTGATTTCTTTCGACACTTTTTCCTTGCCTTCGGCTAAGCGTTCGCGCACGGCTTCAGCCTTTTCGGCGATTTTTTCGCGCACTTCGCCCGCGTGTTCTTTCACTTTTTCTTTCAGGTCTTCGGCGTGTTCCAAGACGAATTCTTTTTGATCTTCATACGCGTCGCCGGCCAATTTTTTAAGTCTGCGGCGGGTGGTTTCCCCTTTCGCCGGAGCCATCAATACCCCCGCGGCCGCGCCTATCAGCGCACCTAAGATAAAAGCGGCTACTCCCGCTCCTTTGCATCCGTTGCATTTATTGCACATATTTACCCCTCCTTATGCTTTGCTATAATGTTATATATATTGTAC
>CAYUAA010000117.1:0-3954 GCA_964442585.1 uncultured Elusimicrobium sp.
GTGCCAATTCCGAACTCCAGTCGTTTGGCGACAGCTCCTACGCCATCAGCGAAAAAAGCACCGCCGATGAAGTGGGCGTCGTTCAGGCCCGTATCGAAAAAGCCTTAAATACGCTTAACGTACCCTACACCGTACTGCAAACCAACTCCGTGGGACCGGCCGTCGGCGAAAGTATGACGGAAAGAGCCCTGTGGGCGATTTTGCTGTCTTTGGTGTTCATCATCATTTACGTGGCGTTCCGTTTCAGCAATATTTTGTGGGGCGTCTCGGGCGTAGTGGCCTTATTCCACGATTTGTTCGCGATGGCGGTGGCGTTCTCACTCACCCAGCGCGAAATCGACCTCGTGGTTGTGGCCGCATTCCTGACGGTGGCCGGGTTCTCCATCAACGATACGATCGTTATTTTCGACCGCATGCGCGAGAATATCCGTCTCCACCCCAAAATGTCGTTTAAAGAATTGATTAACCTCTCCATCAACGAAACCTTATCCCGCACGATTATCACCACCTTAACGGTGCTGTTCGCGCTGGTGGTATTGTATTTCTTCGGCGGAGAAGTAATCAACTCGTTTGCGTTTGCCATGCTTATCGGATGTATTTCCGGCGTATACAGCACGATTGCTCTTACCACGCCGCTCGTGTACACCTGGAGCCACGGCCAACTTAACGACGGTTCCAACCCCGTTAAAGCGGCCAAACCGACCAAAAAAGCCGTCGCGGAAATCAAACGCGAAGAGGCTGCGGCCGAAGGTTACGCTCCCGCCAAACCTAAAAAGACCGTAACCAAAATCAAACGCACCCGCAAAACCAAAAAGAATTAACCTAATTCCGGGCGGAACCTTTACCGGTTCCGCCCGGCGGTTTAAACAAGCCCGGCGGCCGGATTTAGCCCGTTTCGGCGGCCTTATTTAAACCGTTAAAGGCAATCTGTATGCGAAAAATAAAACGCTTTAAAATCGCACCCCGCCAGAAAGAAATCCTGCGCAAATTATTGCGCGGGGGCGGCCTTTTGCGTCAAGCCGGTTTTACGAGTGAACTGGAAGTAACGCAATACATTTTACAGGCCTTTGCCCTGCTGGACCCGGGCGTAGTGTACGAATTTAACCAAGATGCGCACTGGGAACTGGATGATGACAGCGCCGTGCATAAAGAAATGTTTACCGCCTGCGCCGTTACGCTGGGTAATAAAATCGAACCCTTTTTGCAAGCCGCCAAAGAATACGGCGAACCGAAAAATATCGTAGCGGGCAGCATTATTTTGGAATTTTTAAAAAACGCCGTCACTTTTATAAACGATTTGGTACGCGAACAAGCGCAAAAAGAAGAGTACGAGACGCTGGAACCGCAATTTGTGTATCTTCCCCCCTTCGGGTTGGCCGCACCGCCCAAACTGCTGCGCGAAGCGGTCCGGCTGGAAAAAACGCTTGCGGAAAAAACGCTGCCGCTGATTTTAGAAAAAATAAACGCGGAAAAGATAGATTTAACGTTGGAACAGGGTGTTTTACACCCCGCTTACAGCGCCGTATTTTTAGTACCGTGGCAAAAAACGCGTAAAAAAGGAAAAAAATAATGCCCAATACCCAATATAACGACTGGAAACATGCTCTCGGTTCCACCCTGGCCTATTTATATACGGTCTTTTTAGGCTGGACAACCCGCATTTACTGGTTCAAAAACGAAGAAGCTAAACGCATCGAACAAGAAGGAAAAGGCCATATTTTCGCCGTTTGGCACAACCAACAGCTCTTTTTATTATATCCCTATCGCGGCCAAAAAATTGCGCCGCTGATCAGCCAATCCAGCGACGGGGAATACATCGCCCGCTGTCTGCCCAAATTCGGCATGCTGGCCGTACGCGGTTCTTCCAGCCGCGGCGGGGCCCGCGCGCTGATTCACTTAATGCATGCGGCGCAGGAAGGCTATGCACCTATGCTCACGCCCGACGGCCCCCGCGGCCCGATTTACAAAGTGCAGTCCGGCATTTTGTTTCTAGCCAAAAAAACCGGCCTGCCGATTATCCCCGTAGGCACCGCGCTAAGCCACAAAATTAAAGTAGGCTCGTGGGATAGAATGCGCGTACCGCTGCCGTTTGGCAAAACTGCGCTGACGTACGGGAAAATCGTGCGCGTGAAAGACGACGCCGATATGCAACGCGCCGCCCAGGAGCTGGAAGAACAGCTGAACTGGGCGACGGACCAATCGGAAATGTTCGTTAACAAAAAGCATTTTGACAGTACAAAAGCGTAAAGTTTGACACAAAAAACGGCTTGGAGAAAAACCAAGCCGTTTTTTGTATCGAGCCAAACCAATTAATGGATTCTGTATGCGCTGGCACAGTGGCTGGCCGGCACCTGCTCCTCGCCAATTATGCCGCACCATTTTTCATCCCCACAGCAGTAAATCATATCCGACGTATCGGTTGAAACAAGATCCGAGCGAAGCGCGCCGCTCCCCGCGATATAATAGCCTTTTTTACTATTGTAGTACGCATACCGCCCCGTAGACAGAGTGGCCGTTTCCAATACAAAATCCCGCAATTGTTCCGCCACTTTAACGTCCAAATCTTCCAAAGAAGACGCATAACGCCCGTTGGCCAAATAGTAAACTTCCTGTGCGTCCTTAAGCGCTTTGACGGCAGATACCGCGTCCATAGCGCGCGTTTTTTCCACCGCTTTCTCGTACTGAGGCAGAGCCACCGACGCCAGAATACCAATAATAAGTACAACAACCAACAATTCAATTAATGTAAAACCTTTCTTCACTCCAAACCTCCTGAACAAGTTAAAGATATTTATATTGTAGCTTATATAGCCTTACTTTTAGCCATATTATCCCCAAAAAACGAATCTAGGGCCACTCCTCCCCTCCCTTTTTTCCCGCCCCGCTAATTGGACTCCTTTTTTCTGCTTATTTTGTATCGGTATAAAAAGTAACAAAAAAAATATCCTCAGGCTAAAATAACCGGAGGATATTTAAAACGTTTGGCAAGTGATTGTTAATCGAGCGATTTTACGTCCTGCGCCAACAACTTAACCCCTTGCGCTATATTACGCCCGCTGGGCTGTTGGTACGCGTACAGGCCAAATTCCGGCAAAACCGAGAACAAATGGTCGAAAATATCGCTCTGCAGCGATTCATAATCGGTCCACACCGTCGTATTTAAAAAGCAGTACACTTCGAGCGGCAACCCCTGGGCTTCGGGCTTCAACTGGCGCACCATCAGCGTAAAATTCGGGTCATTCGACACCACAAACGAACGCGACTTTAAATACAGTTCCGCATAATGCCGAAACGTACCGATATTGGTTAAATGACGGCCGTTAAGTACGTTTTCCTTAACGTCGTGCTCGGCGTTAAAGGCCTTAATTTCGGCTTCTTTATTTACCAGATAGTCCGTCAGCAGTTTAATTTTTTTAAGACGGTTGAACATGTCCCGGTCCAAAAATTTGACGGTATCAACATCTATTACAATACTGCGCTGAATACGGCGCGCTTTGGCGGCGTACATACCACTCCAGTTTTTGAAAGGTTTGGAAATCATGTCGTACGTCGGCACGCTGACGATCGTCATATCGAAGTTCTGCACACGCACGCTGGTAAGCGAAATATCGATAATATTACCGTCCGCTCCGGCGGATTCGACGGTAATCCAGTCGCCGATTTTAATAAGATTATTGGTCGTCAGTTGGATACTGGCGGCAAAACCCAAAATAGGATCCTTAAAAATTAGCGAAAACACGGCAGCCAACGCAGACAAACCCGTTACGATATACATCGGCTTGCGTCCAAGCAAAAGTGACAAAATAAACAGCCCCGTTATCAGAAAAATAACGATTTTTACCGCCTGCACCATGCCTTTTACCGGTAAGTTGGGATTCTTGCCGTACACGCGGTTAAGCGTATTTAAAAACGAATTAATCAGCCACGCAAAACTCAGCACCACAAACAATCCGG
>CAYUAA010000118.1:0-3841 GCA_964442585.1 uncultured Elusimicrobium sp.
TTTTTTAAAGGCGGCGAACTCGTCGGCCAAGCGGTGGGGATGCAATCCAAAGCGGTGTTGCAGGAAAAATTAAACGCCTTATTATAAGAGGTTTTTATGAGAAAACTGATCGTAACCCTGGCTGTTTGTTTGTTGGGTTTTGTCGCCGCGTTTGAGCTCCGCGCGCAAATGCCGTCGGCTCCTGCGTTGACCAGCGCGCAGTACGCCTCCATGAAAAAGGACGACGTATACGTAATTATGTTCACCATGAAGGGGTGTATTCCGTGCGTGAAGGCAAAAAAACAGTTTTTGCCCGTATTGGCCCAAAAATACGCGTCCGAGTCGAAGGTACATGTCTATCTGTTCCCCGTAGATGCGGATGAACCCGCCCCAAACGGTACGAGCCTTTACACCCAATTGGGTATAAATCAGGCGCCCACGTTTGTGGTGTTGTATAACGATACACCCATGTATACTTATACCGGTTTTCCAACGGAAGGGACGGCTAAACTGGAAAACGACATCATTTCCGCCGTTGCCCGCGTAAAATAATGCTTTACTCCCGCCCCGTATGAACGGGGCGGGTAATTTTTCCCGCTTTTTTTCCTATTATTCATGACAAATTTCCACCCGCAATTTTTTTTGGTTGATGCCCATAACTTTCTGCACCGCAACTATCACGCGCTGCCGAAACTGACTACATCCACGGGGCAGGAAGTCGGCGCGTTATACGGTTTTATGCGCTGGCTGATTAAAATGCTGCGTGATTATAATCCAACATATGTGGCTGTGTGTTTTGATTCTCCCGGCGGCTGCGCGCGCCGTAAGGCGCTGTGGCCCGCTTACAAAGGTACGCGTAAAAAACCGGACGAGGCGCTTATCAGTCAACTTGATTTGGCTCGCGGACTTGTCAGCGGGCTGGGGCTTGCGGCGGTAGCCAAACCCGGTATTGAAGCGGATGATTTAATGGCTTTTTTAGCGCGGCAGGCGGCGCGGGAAAACGTATCCAGCGTGCTTGCCACCACCGATAAAGACGTTTACCAATTTTTAAGCGATTTTATCCACATTTGGCCGGCGGGGGGCAAGGACGGTTTTAAAGGGCCTGAGGCCGCCAAAGAAAAATTCGGCGTAGAAGTGCCGTTTTTGCCGGATTATTTTTCCATCGTGGGCGATGCGTCGGACAATATTCCGGGCGTAATGGGCGTTGGGCCCAAAAGCGCGGTGGATTTGATTGAAAAATTCGGTCATCTGGAGGACATCATCCGCGCCGCCCATAACGACGACCCGGCCATGAAAGCGTCCGTCGCCAAAAAAATCCGCGAGCATGAAGGGGAGGCGTTGCTTTCCAAGCAGCTTGTCGTGTTCGATTCTGATTTGGATATGCCCTTTCATCTTAACGACTACCGCGTCCAAACGCCTGACCGAGCCGAATTGGCCGCGTTGTTTGCGCCGTATGAATTTAAAAACTTGCTTGACTTATACGATGCGCCGCGCCGCGCACGTGCGGTTCCGGCAGAGGAAACGCCGGCGGTGGAGCTGCCGCTGTCCGAAATGTTAAAAAAAGCCTCCGCCGCTTCGCGTCTGTTTTTACACTCGCAGGACGATTATGTGGTATTGGGTTTAAATGAGCGTGAGCTGTCTCTTACTCCTTTGGCTGACGTGCAGCCCTGGGAACTTGACGCACTTAAAAAACTGGTGCAAAACGATGCGGTGGAAAAACTCGGCTACGATTTGAAACTGACGCTGCGCGAATTGGACATCAACGTCCACGGTCAGTTTATCAACTGTTTTGACGGACGTCTGGCGCGGTACTTATTAAATCCGTCGGGCGACCTAAGCTTTTCAGGCGCGTGTGCCGATTATTTTTCCTCCATTGTAAGTGATGAAGACCCGTTGGAACTTCTGCGCGCTTACAACCGCTTCGGCTGGAAACTGCAAGATATTTTAACGCAAAAACTAAAAGAAAGCGGTCAGTACGATTTGTTCCGTTCGCTGGAACTGCCGTTGATGATGGTCCTTTCGGATATGGAATTTACGGGCTTGCGCGTGGACCCGGGGTGGCTGGAAAGTTTCAAAACGCTTTTGGAGCGGGAAATTGAACGGCTGCAAAAAGAAGTGGACGCGCGCGCCGGATATGCCGTCAACATCAATTCTCCTAAACAGTTGGGCTCGCTGCTTTTTGAACAGATGCGGATTCCTCCCGTCAAAAAAACGAAAACGGGTTATTCCACTGACGAAGAAGTGTTGGAGCAAATCGCGCAGACGTATCCCGTCGCGCGGGAGATTTTGGATTACCGTGCCAACGCTAAATTAAAATCCACTTATGTGGATAATCTTCTTTTGCTGGCCGACGAACACGATAAGGTTCACTCGTACCTGGACCAGACGGGCACCGTTACGGGCCGGTTGTCGAGTTCCAGCCCCAACCTGCAAAATATTCCCGTGCGTACTGAAAAAGGCCGTTGGCTTCGCAAAGCGTTTTGCGCCGCTCCCGGCAACGTGATGCTCAGCGTGGATTATTCTCAAATCGATCTGCGCGTATTGGCGCACGAAAGCCAGGATCCGGCTCTTATTCAAGCGTTTTTGGACGGAGGGGATATCCATACGCAGACGGCTTCTCAAATTTTTAATGTCATGCCTTTAATGGTGACGGATGAAATGCGCTCTAGTGCAAAAGCAATTAATTTTGGTATTATTTATGGACAAGGCCCCATGGGCCTTTCCCAAGCGCTGGGCGTTTCCATGCGCGAGGCTAAAGAATATATCGACAATTATTTTAAAAACTTCCGCATCGTGCGCGAATGGATAGACGAAAATATCGCGCTCGCCCGCCAAAACGGTTACGTAAAAACTATGCTGGGCCATGTGCGCTATCTGCCGGAATTTAATATGGGCGTCGGTTCCCTGACGTCTTTTGCGCAGCGCGCTGCTATTAATACCATTGTTCAGGGCGGTTCGGCGGATATTATTAAAAAAGCGATGATAGACGTTTTTTCCGCTTACCGGGGCTCACCCGTTCAAATGACGATGCAGGTGCATGACGAGTTGATTTTTGAACTCCCGCAGCAAATTTTGGGCGAAACGGCTGCGCGCATCAAGGACTTGATGCAAAACGCCGTTCGCCTGCGCGTGCCTTTGTTGGCTGCCGCCAAAGCCGGTCCCAACTGGTACGATCTGGAAAAATTACCCTTATGACTCTACGCGTAAAAAACAAATTGGTAGTGGGCCTTACGGGCGGAATCGCCAGCGGTAAAAGTACCGCACTGGCGTACTTTGCCCAAAACGGAGCGGATACGCTGTCCGCCGACGAGCTGGTGCGCGAGTTGTACCAAACTCTTGCCGTGCAAAAACAGCTGACGGAGTGGTTCGGCACGTACGACCGGGCCGAAGTGTCCAAGCGCATTTTTGCGGACGCGCGCGCCCGTAAAAAACTGGAAAATTTTTTGCATCCTTTGGTGCATGACAAAGCGGTGGAGCGGATTCACGCATCGCAGAAGCCGTTTGTCGTTTTTGAAGTGCCGCTGCTGTTTGAAACGGGCTGGGACAAACTGACCGATATGAACGTGCTTGTCGTAGGGGATCCGTCCGCGTTGGACGCGCGCTTGGCCGCGCGCGGCATCACCCGGGCCGAGTACGACCGCCGCTTGGCCGCCCAAATGCCCGACAGCGAAAAAGCCCTTCGGGCAAACGTACTTTTTTTTAACGGCGGCCCGAAAGAAGATTTAGCTTTAAAGGTTCAGCGTCTGTGTCAGGCGTTGGGATATATTTACGGATTTAAGTAAGGAGTCATTAATTATGGAAGAAAAGACCGCGCAGGAAAAAACCGCAAAACCTGCCAAAGAAACCAAAACGGCCAAAGCGG
>CAYUAA010000119.1:0-3829 GCA_964442585.1 uncultured Elusimicrobium sp.
GTTTTTACAGAGGGTTTTTTAACGTTTATTTAACTTTTATATCAAGTATAGCTTTCCAAGTATGTATGCAGGCCTTCCGCACGCGCCTGTTTAACGCCGGCATCGTAAAGTTCTTCG
Organism: uncultured Elusimicrobium sp.; assembly: GCA_964442585.1. Classification (GTDB taxonomy): domain Bacteria; phylum Elusimicrobiota; class Elusimicrobia; order Elusimicrobiales; family Elusimicrobiaceae; genus Avelusimicrobium. Next base: position 118 of record CAYUAA010000119.1, read on the forward strand.
GCTTCTTCCGTACGGCCCATGGCATACAGCACTTGCGCCAGGGACAGTTTGGTTAAAATCTGTCCGCGGGTTTCGTCGGAATTATCAAACAACGCCTGCGCCTCCTGCAAATCTTTTAACGCAGCGGCCATTTTATTTTTGCGTTTTAAAATATCCGCGCGGCCCCATTTTACAAACCCCAAATCAACCGTATCATTAATAGAAGAATACAGTTTATCCGCCACATTGTAATGACGCAAGGCCACATCGTATTTGCCCTGTTGGCGCAAGCCGTTGGCCATACCGCAGTTTGTGTAGGCCTTACCGAATAAATCTTCGCTTTTGCGAAAGATTTTTTCCGCCAGCTGGTAATTTTTTACGCAATCATCAATTTTACCGCAAATGCGGCTAATGCCGGCCAGCCCGCAATGGCCATAGGCCACACTGATGTCATCGCCCGCTTTTTTGGCAAGCGTAATGGCTTTTTTAAACTGGGCGATGCCTTCTTCAAAATGCCCTTGGAGGCGGAAAATCCCCCCTTTGGCCCAACAAATAAAACTCATACCAGCGTAATCTTTCTGTTGGGTATAGGCGGATAAAACGGCGTCAAGCAAATCAAGCGCTTCCTCCAACCGGCCCCACGCGCGCAAAGCCATGCCCATTTCCTGCATGGCACGCACAACAAACTCGTCATATTCCAATTCCTGCGCCATTTTTAAAGCGTCTTCGGCCAGCTCGTACGCGGCGGCGGAATGTCCTAAGGTGCGGTAGCAGGTGGCCATAGCCAAAAGGATATCCATGCGTGTTTCGGCCTCTTCCGCTAAGCCTAAGGCTTTGGCGTAACTTTTAAGAGCATCTTCAAACGAACCGAGCTGCCGCTGCGCTTCACCCGTCAAAAACCAACCAGCGGCGGTTTTGCTGCGCACGGCGGACAATTTTGCAAGCGCGTCCGAAGGACGGTTATCTTCCAACAACTCTTCAATTTCGGCCAAATCAAGCTTAGCGGCCGGTTTCTTCGTCGTTTTTTTGGCTGAGGGCATGGAACTCTCCTTATAATTTTAAATGTTTTTTGATTTCCGCCATAGTGGAAACCAAGTCGTACGGTTTAGGGATAAAGTAGTCGGCTCCGGCCTCCATGGCGCGGTCGCGCGACTGCGGGTCCGACAGAGTGGACATAATCACAATCGGTATACGCCAGGTGGCGTTGTCGGTTTTTAGCAGTTTGCACACTTCAAAACCGCTTAATTTGGGAAGCATTAAATCGAGCAGTATCAAATCGGGCTTTACCTGCTTGGCCAGGCTCACCCCCGAAACTCCGTTTTCAGCCCAAAAAACGTCTACGCCTTCTATTTTCAGCGCGCCGGAAAGCGCCTGACCCAACACTTTGGAATCCTCAATCAAAACTACTTTTTTCATATTAAATTTCTTCACAGTGGTCTTTATACAACCGCACGGCTTTGGCGTATTCGCGTGCGTTTTGGATAATGCCGTTTACTTCGTCTTCTTCCAGACGACGCACCACTTTGGCCGGCACTCCCATCACCAGCGAACCGGCCGGAATGCTCTTCCCCGCCGGAACCACCGCCCCCGCGCCAATAATGCAGTTGGGGCCGATTTCGCTTTCCATCACCACGGCGTTCATGCCGATTAAGCAATTATCGCCGATCTGGCTCCCGTGTACCACGGCGCCGTGGCCCACACTTACGCCTTTGCCGATAACGGCCGGCGCGCCGTAGTTAACGTGAATGCAAGCATTTTCCTGGATGTTGGAATTTTCCCCCACCGAAATGGCGGCAATATCCCCGCGCAGCACGGCGCAGGGCCAAACGGAAACGTTATCGCCGATGGTTACGTTGCCGATAACAACGGCGGTTTTATGAATAAAACAGCTTGGGCTTGTTTTAGGGACCAACTCGTTAATTCTTTCTTTCACGCGCGCCTCCTTGAGGGATTTTTGGGTTCATAGGGGCGGATGAAAGCTGCAGCCCCCAATAAATAAAAATGCTTACGATTCCCGGCAAAATATAATACACCACGCGGTAGATAAGCGTGGCCATTAAAGCGGCGTCCCAGTCTATACCCATCTGGGCATAAACGGCGGTCATGGCCAGTTCCATGGCGCCCAAGCCGCCCGGCAGCAGGGGGATAAGCGTCGTCACCATGCCCACGGCAAACCCGGCCACCAGCACGCCTGAAGAAATATGCACGCCAACGGCGCGGAACGCAAAATAAAGCACCAAAATAGTAAACAGCCAGTCGGCGCAGACGTATACAATCGCCCCCGTCATTTTATTTTTCTTTTTATGAATAAGGTCGATGCCTTCGTCCAGCTGGTCCATAAAATCGTCGTACTTTCCTTTGGGAATCAGCGCGCGGAACACGTGGAAAAGCACCTTATTCATCAGGCGGAACGTTTTGCGCAGCCATTTGGAACGCCATTCGTCGTTAAACAAAAACGCGGTAACCACCGCGCACACGGCGCACATCACCACGATCAGCGAGAAATTTTTTAACAACTGCATGGTGGTGGCCGACGAATTAAAAAGCATCAGCACCGAGCCTTGCAAAATGATAATCGCCAGCACAAAATAGAGCAGTACGGTGATAACGATACTGGCCGTCACGCACGTGCCGAACGGCACGCGGCGGCGGTTTAACAAATGCGCGCGCAGGGCAAACCCGCTTGCCCCAAAAGACGAAACCACATAGTTTACCGTAGTGGAAACAAGCGCAATCCCGATAGCCGCGCCCTTGCTCACGCGGCGGCCCATCACGCGCAGCACTTCGTACAGGCTAAGCCCCATGGCAACATAAATTAAAACAGATGAAAGAATAGAAAGAAACAGGAACCCGGTCTGCACGCTTTGCCAAATTTTAACAAAACTGTCTTTGGCCTGGTACACCATAAAAGCAATCACCCCCAACGAGAGGATGACGCCCAGCGAATAAAATAAAAATTTAAGCGGTTTCTTCACTATACCACTCCGGGAAAATAAGTTATATAAATTATATAATTTATTTATATAAAAAACACCCGCGCCCGGCCGCACACGCGTGGGTGTTCGTTTCCTGCAAGAAGGTTCATTATGAAAAGCATTAAAGTAATCGGGGCCAAGGGCCACAATTTAAAAAATATCACCGTAGAACTGCCCAAAGACAAAATGGTAGTAGTGACGGGGCTTTCCGGCTCCGGCAAGAGCTCGCTTGCCTTTGACACCATTTACGCCGAAGGCCAACGCCGCTACGTGGAAAGCATGTCCGCCTATGCGCGCCAGTTTTTAGATTTAATGGAAAAGCCCGATGTGGAACACATTGAAGGATTGTCCCCCGCTATTTCCATCGAACAGCGCAACCCCTCCAAAAATCCGCGCTCCACGGTAGCCACCGTTACGGAAATTTACGACTACCTGCGCTTGTTGTTTGCGCGTATCGGGCACCGGCACTGCCCGCAGTGCGGCCGGGAAGTAGAAGCCTGGAGCGTGCAAGGAATAGCGCAGGACATTTTAAAAAAATTCGCCGACAAAACCCTCTACATTCTGGCTCCCGTCGTGCGCGGACGCGCCGGCACGTACGAAGAATTATTCGCCAAATTCAAAAAAGAGGGTTACGTAAAAGCCCGCGTAAACGGAGAGGTTGTTTCGCTTGACCACACCCCCGCGTTGGAACGCTACAAAAAGCACACCATCGAACTGGTGGTGGACGAAATTTACGTGGACGAATTCGACCGCGAACG
>CAYUAA010000120.1:0-3799 GCA_964442585.1 uncultured Elusimicrobium sp.
TGCCCTCCATGGATAACGATTCCCTGCGCCGCGGCAAACCCACTAACCACAAAGTATTCGGCGAAGATTTATCCCTCCTCGCGGGAGACGCTTTATTAACGTACGTGTTTGAAGTGTTTGCGCAAAACGGAAAAGTAAAAGCCGTCGGTGCGGAAAACACGCTTAACGCCTTAATAAATTTTGCCAACTGCGCCGGAGCCTCCGGCATGGTGGGCGGCCAAACCGCCGACGTATATGCCGAAGGCATGGGCACGCAAGACGCGCACAGCTTCCGCGCGGACAAAATCCGCAAAGAATCCAAACCTCTCGCGGACAAAAGCCTGCACTACTTTATGCTTCCGCAGTCGGTCAAAGAAACCACGCCTGAAACCATTTTAAACTATATCCACGCTAATAAAACGGGCGCGCTCATCCGCGGCAGCGTGGAAACGGGAGCCATCCTGGCCGGTGCCAAAGGAAGCGATTTAACCAACATCAAAAAATATGCCAACTGCATCGGCCTGGTGTTCCAAATCGTCGACGATATTTTGGACGTCACAGCCTCGGCCAAACAGCTGGGAAAATCCAACAGCGACAAAGAAAACGGCAAACTCACCTTCGTCAGCCTCTACGGCCTGGAAGGCAGCCGCAAACATGCGCAGCTGTTAATCGCAAACGCGCAGAAAGCGCTCAACGCTTTGAAAAACGTCAAAAAGAAAAATCTATGGCCGTTGTATGAAATGGCCGAGTTCTTTAAAACAAGAACCTACTAAACCAGTTACCGGGAGATTTTATGAAAGTTCTTCCCAGCATCCAAAGCCCCAAAGATTTGCGGCTCATCAAAAAGGAGCATCTTCCCACTCTGTGCGAAGAACTCCGCCAGACCATTATCGAAACCGCCAGTAAAAACGGCGGTCATTTGGGTTCCAGCCTGGGCGCAGTGGAAATTATCACCGCGTTGCACTACGTATTTAACACGCCGGAAGATAAAATCGTGTACGATACGGGGCACCAAGCCTACGCCCATAAACTCTTAACGGGACGCCAGGCCAAGTTCGGCACCATCCGCACCAAAAACGGTTTAAGCGGATTCCCCAAACGGCACGAAAGCGAATACGACACCTTTGGCGTCGGCCACGCTTCCACCGCCATTTCCGCCGCTTTGGGCATGGCCGTTGCGCGCGACCAAAAGAAAGAAGATTCCAAAGTAATCGCCGTAGTGGGCGACGGCTGTATGACGGGCGGCATGGCCTACGAAGCTATGCAGAACGCGGGCCTTTTGCGTTCGGACCTGCTTGTGATTTTAAACGATAACCAAATGTTTATCTCCAAGCGCGTGGGGGCATTGGGCAAAGCGCTCACCAAATTGCTCACCGCCAAATACGTGCAACTGGCCGAAGAAAAAGCCGCCAACTTTTTAAAACGCTTCGATGAGTTAGGCAACAACGCCGCCAAACTGGCCAAGCGCGCGCGCTCGATTCTATTCCCGGGCACGCTGTTTGAAGAAATGGGTTTCCGCTATTTCGGTCCAGTAAACGGTAACGATATTTACGAAATGATTGAAGTCCTCGAAAGCGTTAAAGACATTAAAGGTCCCGTTATGCTGCACGTGGTGACAAAAAAAGGCAAAGGCTACAAACCCGCCGAAGAAAAACCCACACAGTTCCACGGCATTGGTATTTTTGACGTAGAAACCGGGGATTCGTTGGGCAAATCCAACGCCGTTACGTTTACCAAAGCGTTTTCAAACGCGCTTGTAAAACTGGCTGAACAAGACGAACGCATCGCCGCCGTTACGGCCGCCATGCCCGAAGGCACGGGACTGGACGCGTTCCGAGACAAATTCCCCGCCCGGTATTTTGACGTGGGAATCGCTGAAGAACATGCCGCCACCTTTGCCGCCGGTATGGCTGCAAACGGCGTAAAACCCGTCGTAGCGCTTTATTCCACGTTCGCCCAACGCTGTTACGACCAAATATTGCACGACGTGGCCCTACAAAACCTGCCCGTCGTGTTTGCGCTCGATCGGGCGGGCGTGGTCGGCGAAGACGGCCCCACCCACCACGGCGTATTTGATATCAGCTTTCTGCGCAGCGTGCCCAATTTAATTATCGCCGCACCGGCCGACGAAAACGAAATGCAGCATATGCTCAAAACCGCTTTCGACGCAAACGCCCCCTTCGTCCTGCGCTATCCGCGCGGGGCGGGTTTTGGTGTAACGATGGACAACGCCCCCAAGGCCTTGGATATCGGTAAAGGCGTATGGCTTAAACAAGGCAAAAACGCCACTATTTTAGCCATCGGCAACCGCGTTCACCCCGCCCTTCAGGCGGCGGAAAAACTGGCTGCAAAAGGAATCGACTGCGGCGTCGTAAACATGCGGTTTGTAAAACCGATGGATGTGAAAATCATCGCCGAAGCGTTAAAAGTTTCCCCCAACCTGGTAACGGTGGAGGACAATATGCTGGCGGGCGGATTTGGTTCGGCCGTGGCCGAATATCTGGCCGACAAACACGCTGATTTTAATTTGCTGCGCTTGGGGATTGCAGACGAATTTGTAGAACACGCCAAAGCGGCCCAGTTGTACGACCGCACCGGCGTAAGCGCGGAACAAATAGAAAAGCACATCTCAAAATGGCTTAAAAAGTGAGGGCTTATGAACAAAGAACAAGAAAAAATCACTCATGCACAATCCTACTTAAAAGCGTATGAAGACATACAGCTTTTAAAGAAAGATATCATGCGCCCCGTACGCATGGAATTGGAAACCTTAAAGCCGGAACTTTACTTAAAACAGCATAAAATTGAAGAAACGATCGTCTGTTTCGGCAGTGCGCGCGTACAGGAAACGCCCGACGCCGAAAAACGCGTAGCTGAAGCCAAAAAAGCGCTGAAAGCCAACCCGGACGACCAAAATTTAAAAAACAGCCTCTACGAAGCCGAAGGCTTACTAAAACTTTCCAAATACTATGACGAAGGCCGCAAATTCGCCAACCTGGTGGTGGAAAAAGGCGGAAACCGCTTTGCCGTGGTAACAGGCGGCGGCCCCGGCCTGATGGAAGCGGCCAACCGCGGCGCGTTTGAAAAAGGCGGCAAAAGCATCGGCTTTAACATCACCCTTCCGCACGAACAGAAACCCAATCCGTACATCACCGAAAATCTGGCGTTTTTGTTCCATTATTTCGCCATTCGCAAATTGCATCTGGTAATGCGCTCCAAAGCGTTTGTAGTGCTCCCGGGCGGATTCGGTACCTTTGACGAATTGTTTGAAGTGCTGACTCTCGTCAAAACGGGCAAGAAGCAGGAACTGCCCATCGTATTGGTAGGAAAACAGTTTTGGCACGATGTGGTGAATATTCAAGCATTAGCCTCGTACGGCGTTATCTCGCCCGAAGAAGCCGAAGCATGCACGATTGTGGAAACCGCCGAAGAAGCATGGGATGTTATCGCCAAGTTCTACAACATTAAATAGTTACCAACTGAATGCACAAAACCCCGGGTAAACGCCCGGGGTTTTTTAGACAAAAAAATACCGCCGGTTTGCTGCCCGGCGGTATTTTTTGTTTCAAACTAAATTATTTTTTCTTCGCAACTTTTTTGGCTGCCGGTTTTTTGGCGGCGGCTTTTTTAGCGACAACTTTTTTCACGGTTTTTTTAGCGGCCGTTTTTTTAACGGCGGCTTTTTTTACGGTTACTTTTTTAGCTACGGTTTTTTTAGCGCAGGCTTTTTTGGCCGGAGCTTTTTTAGCCGTTTTGACGGCGGCGGCTTTTACCGCAGTTTTTTTAACGGTAGCTTTTTTGGCGCAGCAGGATTTTTTGG
>CAYUAA010000121.1:0-3733 GCA_964442585.1 uncultured Elusimicrobium sp.
TTTTTATCGAACAAAAAGGTAAGTTGACCTTAACCAAATACAAATTTAGAAATAATGAGCAAGTGGTGCAGGTTATCAAACGTATTGTGGCGCCCTTGGGCCGCCGTATTGACGAATCCGTCCCGTTGGTGGACGCTCGTTTAAAAGACGGTTCCCGTGTTAACGCCATTATTGCGCCGCTGGCGGTGTCCGGCCCTACGCTGACGATTCGCCGCTTCTCTTCCAAACCTTTCGGGCCGGAAGATTACTACCGTTTTGGTACTATCAGCCCGGAATGTATGGAATTTATTAAACGGTGCGTTAAAATCCGCAAAAACATTATTGTTTGCGGCGGTACCGGTACTGGTAAAACCACTTTCTTAAACGCTATTTCCGGCTATATTGCGGATGATGAACGTATTATCACCGTAGAAGATACCGCGGAACTCCGCTTGCAGCAGCCGCACTGGGTGTCTTTGGAAAGCCGTCCGCCAAACGTAGAAGGAAAAGGTGCCGTTACCATTCAGGATTTGGTAAAAAACTGCTTGCGTATGCGTCCTGACCGCATTGTAGTAGGGGAGTGCCGCGGCGGCGAAGCGTTAGACATGTTGCAGGCCATGAATACGGGTCACGAAGGTTCTTTGACTACTATTCACGCCAACACGCCGCGTGACGGTCTGTCCCGTTTGGAAGCCATGTGTATGCAAACCGGGGCGGATTTGCCTATTTCCGCCATTCGCGAAATGATTTCCTCCGCCGTTAATATGATTGTGCAGCTGTCCCGTTTTTCGGACGGTTCCAGAAAAGTAACCTATATTACCGAAATGCACGGCCAGAAAGACGGCGCTATCCAATCCACCGACTTGTTCCGCTACGTGCAGACGGGCGTGGACGAAAATGGCAAAGTGCAGGGTATGTTCGCGCCAACGGGTAATCTGCCTACGTTTTTTGAAGAGTTCGCCGCCAAAGGCCAGCCGGTGGATATAGACGTATTCCGCAAGAACGCAGTCCCGCTGGATGAAAACGGCGAGCCGGATTTGGCCGCGGTCAAGGATTTAGTGGCTTCCCGCCAGGTTTCCGCCGCCCAAAGCGCGCCCGTACGGGACGTGCCGACAACGGAACCCGCCGCGCCGGAAGCCCCGCAGGCTCCGTCCGCCCCTTCGGCGCCAGAACAACCGGGTTCAGTTCCTCCTCCGGCTCCGCCGCAGGTTTAATTTTAATGATATAAGGTTTTTTGTATGACGAAAAAAATTCATGTGTTGGGTGTTTGCGTTTTATTATGCGCGGCTTTATTTTGTGCGCCTTCCGGCGCGCAAGCCCGCCCTCTTAGCGCCAAAAACCGTACGAGTATCCGCTGCTCGATGGAAAAAATGCGTATTTTGGCGGAATTTTTTGACGTCAAAAAACCCGCAGAAGAAAAAACGTACACGCTTCCCGCGGAATGCGGCGGCGGTACGGCGCGTAAAGTTGTCATGCCGAAATGGTTTGCCGAAGAACTTGCTCGTATGGATAACACCAAAGTGGTTTACGTGCCCGGCGAGGGTACGTACAGCGAAGTGGATTTGTGGCGTCAAGCGTTTTCGAATGTGTACTTTTTCTTGGAACGCGCTGATAAATCCTTGGATCCGAACATCCCCTTGGTGATTGACCAACTTTCCCGCGGCTTTGTGTCCGACCGTATCCGTTTGGTGGCGACGCTCGACCGCTTGAATAAAGATTTGCTGCGTAACAATAAGCTTTTGGTGATGAAAGACAGTATGGATGGGCGAGCCCGCTCCATGTTGGCCACTTTCGAGCTGATTAATAACGAATTTTTCAGCACCATTGAATCGTTTTCCAGTCCCGTTTCCCAAAGGGAAGATAAATACCGCCGTTCCGTAATGGCGGTAGTGGTGCTGTCGAACCATTTATTTGCGCAATTTATGGGGCCGTCGCTGCCGGCCGCGCCGCCCAATCCCAAAGTGTTTGCTACCACACGCGCCGACCGCGCCTTCAGCCTGTTTATGTTGCTGTTGGGGTCGGCTTTGGCGGGTATGGCCGTGTATCTGCTTTTGGAAAACCGCCGCGAAGACGTGCTGCGTCTGATGGCGGAATATAAAGAAAAGAGCCTCGTCTGGGCGGAAGATTTTAACCGCCAATTCGTTACCATTGATATTAAATACATCGTGTTTGGCACGGTGGGCGTGTTTGCGTTGCTCGGGCTGTTCATGGGTGTGATGGTGGGCGGCTTTGGCGGGGTGTTTGTATTCTTGTTAGTGGTGTTTTTGGGCGGGGTAATCAGTATCCGCATGCCGGCCGCCGTGCTGGATGCGCTTAAAAAGAACCGCGGCAAACGCGTAAACGCGCAGTTGATGGATTCGCTGATTTTGCTTTCCAACTCCCTTCGTTCGGGTATGGATATTGTACAGGGGTTTGAGCTTGTGTCGCGCGATATGCTGCCGCCGATTGCCGACGAATTCGGCCTGGTGGTAAAAAACTATCAGTTGGGCACTCCCTTTGAAAAAGCGTTGGACGGATTGACCGAACGTGTGGACAGCCGCATGTTGGCCTATATTATTAAAGCGATTATCATTCAGCGTCAGGTGGGTGGTAATTTGACCGTCATCTTTGCGCGTTTGGTGGAAAACATCCGCGAAGAAAGCAAACTTGAAGAAAAACTACAAGCCATGACGGCGCAGCAAAAAATCCAGTCCATTGTAGTCAGCATCATGCCGTTTGTTATGATGCTGGTTATGTTTATTTTCAACCCGGCCCAGATGATCGGCTTCTATACGAGCCCGGTGGGGATTTTCGTATTCTTGTTCTGCGTCATCTGGATTGGCATCGGCATGAAGGTGCTCAAGAAAATGGGCGAGGTGCGGGTATAGCGTATGAACAGCTTGGCATTTACATTAGGGCTTAATTTGCTGTTGGCAGTGGGGATGTTTGCGGTCTTTTTGACCGTATTCGGTCTGTTGGCCCCCAAAGAGAAAAAAGATAACTTGATGGATGTGGCGGTGCGCCGCTTTAAATCCACCTCCAGTTTTTCGCGCTTAAAACCGGATGAAAAATTTTTGGATCGCGTGGCGGTGTTCTGCCTGCATATGTTCCACTTGGAAGCCAGCCTGGAAGAAATGCACATTCTTTTAGGCAGTCCGGACAAGCCGCAGCCCGTCGATATTTTATATACTAAAATTATCGCCGCGATTGCGATTCCCGCCGCCATGATGTTGTTGTTCCAGGCGGTGTGGCCGGTGGTGTTGGTGCCGCTTTGTTTCTATGTGCCCGACGTGTTGATTAAAAGTAAAATCCAACAGCGTCAGGCTGAAATTTTGGGCAACTTTTCCACGACGGTGGACTTGGCGGCTTTGATTATCGAATCCGGCTTGGACTATTTAACCGCGTTCGAAAGAATTATTAAAATCGCCAAAGAAAAAACGATTTTGGAAGAAGAGCTGGAAAAAACGATTAATGAAATCAAGCTGGGCTACTCCCGCCGTGAAGCGCTTGAACGTTTTTCCGCGCGCACCGGGGTGCAGGAAGTGCGCTCCTTGGTGGGGTTGATTATTCAGTCGGATGAATTGGGTACCAGCTTAGTGGACTTGCTGCGCAACTTCTCTTCGGACTTGCGCTCTCGCCGTTTGTCCCGCGCCGAAAAGTTGGCCGCGCAGGCGTCCACGAAGATGTTGTTCCCGCTCTTTATGTTCATTTTCCCGACGATTTTTATTTTAATTTTAGCGCCAATGATTATGGGTCTTGTCAGCGGCGGTATGGG
>CAYUAA010000122.1:0-3725 GCA_964442585.1 uncultured Elusimicrobium sp.
AAAAATTTTTAGGCCAAAAAGCCTGCGTGTTGGGGCTTGGCAAAAGCGGCCGCGCGATTGCGGAGTTGCTGCGGGCTAATGGGTTTGATGTGCTAATCAGCGAGGACGCCGCCTATCCTAATTTGTCCGCCCTGCAGTTTTCCCCGGGGATTGAGGTGGAAGCCGGGGGGCATACGCGAAAAGTGTTCTCGTGCGGTTTTTTGGTAAAAAGCCCCGGTATGTTTCCGTCCAGCCCTGTACTGTTGGAAGCCAAAAAACGCGGTATTCCCGTTTTTAGCGAGTTGGAAACCGCCCTTGCTTTTATGCCCAAGGGCGTGCGCGTCTTTGCCGTTACGGGCACCAACGGCAAAACTACCACCACGGCTCTGTTGGGTGAGGTGCTTAAAGAAAATGCTCTTAAAGAGGGAAAGGGCCGCCGCGCGTATGTGTGCGGCAATATCGGCAGTCCCGTTTCCAAATATGCGCCCGAAGTGAAAAAAGGAGACGACGTGGTGATTGAAGTTTCCAGCTACCAGTTGGAAGACAGTACCTATTTCCGCCCCAACTATGCGTGTATTCTAAACGTTACGCCGGATCACTTGGATCATCACGGCGGTATGAAAAAATATATTAAAGCCAAAGCTAAAGTGTTTAAAAACCAGCGTACTTCCGATGTGCTGGTGGTGAATGGGGCCGATACCGTTTGTGCCGAATTGGTGGAAAAGGCGAAAAGCGAGGTGTTGGCGTTTTCCACGCATCCGAAACATTTGCTTAAAACGGATGTGTTTTTTGACGGAGACGAATTGATTTTTAGCGAAGGGCATCAAATCCGTCCGCCGCAGTTGAAGGGAATTCACAATGTGGAAAACGCCATGGCCGCTTCGCTCATGGCGTTGGCTGCGGGCGTGCCCGCGGATACAATTCAGGACGTTTTTAACCGTTTTCAGGCTATGGAACACCGTATTGAACAGTTTGCTTATCACCACGGTGTGATTTACGTAAACGATTCCAAAGCCACGAATTTGGACTCTACCATTACTGCGCTTAAAAGCTTTGAAAAATGCAATAATTTGTGGCTGATTTTAGGCGGCCGGGATAAAGGGGCTTCGTATGAAGTGCTGATTCCGTACTTGAAAGATTATTGCAAACGCGTGCTGACCATCGGCGAAGCGATGGATAAAATTGAACGCGAGTTAAAAGGCTATCCGGTTATGCGCTGCGGTACGCTGGAAAAAGCCGTGGAAGCGGCCATGAAGGGCGCGAAGAAGGGGGACATCGTGCTGTTGTCTCCGGCGTGTTCGTCGTTTGACCAGTTTAAAGATTACGAAGACCGCGGCCGCGTATTTAAGCGTCTCGTGGACGCGCATGTCTTTAAAGACCGTACGGATAAAAAATGATGTTCTAAAAATACAAAAAAACGGATAAGAATTTTCTTATCCGTTTTTATTTATGAAGGTGAAGTCCTTCCCGTCTTTCCAACGGGATGCTTCCGGTTCTCGGCACAAAAAGCAACCGATTAATCGGCTGGTTTATTTAATTTAACGTGCCACAAATATTCAGTGTTTCCGTGAGTGCCTTTGATGGGGCTTTCGATTACTTCGCCCGAAACGCCGCCGTACTTCTCTTTTAGGTTTTCTTCAAAAAAATCCTGCACGCGTTTAATGGCCAGTTGGCGGTTTTCCTCTGTTTTTACAATACCGTGCGGTACTTGTTTGGGCGTCAGTTCAAACTGCGGTTTAATTAAAAATACGATTTCCGCCTGCGGGGCCATTACCTTAAACAGCGGCTCCATAATCATCGTGAGCGAAATGAAAGAGACGTCCACTGCTGCAAATTCCGGCGCGTTTTCGAACAGGTCCGCCGTCATGTAGCGGGCGTTGGTTTCGGGTTTAAAATGGAAGTTTTTATAGCGGCGCATTTCGTCGGCCAGTTGACCTTTGCCCACGTCTACGCCATATACGTCTTTGGCTCCGGCTTGAATCATGCAGTCCGAAAATCCTCCCGTCGCCACCCCAATGTCCACGCATGTTTTGCCCTGTACGGAGATATTCCAGGTTTTCATAGCTCCGGCCAGTTTCAAGCCGCCGCGCGAAACATACGGACACGATTTTTCTTTTAGTGAAATTTTATCTTCGGGCAAAACCGCGCGGTCGGCGCGGGTGTCTACTTCGCCGTTTACCAAAATTTCACCCGCCATAATACTGGCTTGCGCACGCGTGCGGCTGGGGAAAAATCCCTGTTCCACGAGCGCCATGTCCAGGCGCAGTTTTTTATTCGCCATCGCTGTTCTCCGCAAGATCCGTATCAAAGGGTTCGGTCAGCATTTCTGCGCCTTTTTTCTTTAATTCTTCCACTTTAAATTTTACTGTTTCCAATTTTTGGGAAAGTTCTTTAGAAAGCAAAACGCCTTCTTCAAACAGTTTGACGGAAGCGTCTAAATCCGTTTGTTCTTCTTCCAGTTTGGAAACAATTTCTTCCAAACGCGCGAGTTGTTTTTCGAAGTTAAGTTTGGTGGCCATAAATGTTAAAACCTCATTTTACTTGAGAGTGAATCATCCCGTCCTGCACTTGGATGTAAACCGTTTCTCCGGGGGCGGTGTCCCGCACGCGGCTGATGACGGAGCCGTCGGCCTTGCGTGTAATGCTGTAGCCGCGTTTGAGTACGGCCTGCGGGCCCAGCGCGTCCAGCTTTTGCGCGGAAAGATTCAAACGCGCGGAGAAATTTTTAATTTGTTCGCGTATGCCGTTTTCCAGGCGCATGGTTAAATCGTCCAATTCCTGTTCTTTGGCGGCAAACAGCGTTTCGGGGCGTTTAAAAACCATACTGCTGACGGCCAAATCGTAGCGGCGTTTGGCGCGTTCGTAAAACAAGCTGACCGATTGCAGCAGCCGTTTTTGCAGCTGTGCGACATATTCCTGCGTGTTTTGCGAATTTTGCACCACCAGTTCCGCCGCGGCGGAAGGAGTGGGTGCGCGCAAATCGGACACGAAATCGGCGATGGTAAAATCCACTTCGTGCCCCACACAGGAGATGACGGGGATTTTGCTTTTAAAAATGGCGCGCGCGACGATTTCTTCGTTAAACGCCCATAAATCTTCCATGCTTCCGCCGCCGCGGCCCAGCAAGATAACGTCGGGTTTGGGGGTGAATTTATTGGCGTCCGCCAACGCCTGGGCAATTTGCGGGGCCGCTTCGTCCCCTTGCACGAGTGTGGGGATAATCAGCACCTCTAAATGCGGGTTGCGGCGTTTGAGGACCGATAAAATATCGCGCACCGCCGCCCCTGTGGGCGACGTGATAACGGCGATACGCTGCGGATAGGCGGGAATTTCTTTTTTGTGGGCCGGATCGAAAAGGCCTTCGGCTTCAAGTTTTTTCTTTAACTTTTCAAATTCTAAAAACAGGTTGCCTTTGGTGAGGGCCTCCGCCGTTTTGACGACAATTTGGTAACGGCCCTGTTTGGCGTAACAGGATAAATCACCCCCCACGCGCACCTGCATGCCTTCCTGCAACTGGGCGCCGTACTTGCGCGCATCCCATTTAAACATCACGCCGGAAAGCAGAGCTTCGCGGTCTTTTAAGTCGAAATACACGTGACCGCTGGCGGCGGTGCGCAAGTTACTAACTTCCCCTTCTACAAATACGCCGCGAAACACGCCTTCCATCATTTGTTTGATGGCCATTGTGATGGCGGTGACGGAGAACACTTGTCCTCTAAACGGGGCTTCGGGTTCCATTTATTCTC
>CAYUAA010000123.1:0-3697 GCA_964442585.1 uncultured Elusimicrobium sp.
CCAAAGATTTGGACGTAACCGAAATCCGCTTTAAGTCCAAAAAGCTCGACAGCCACAAAGACGCCACCTCTCCCGCCTTGGTGCGTGACCACAGTAAATGTATTTTGTGCGGCAACTGTGTGCGCATTTGTAATGAGGTACAGGGCATCGGCGCGATTGACTTTGCATTTCGCGGGTTCCGCTCCAAAATTGCCACCGCGTTTAATAAAGAGCTCGGTCAGAGCCACGAATGTGTGGCCTGCGGCCAGTGTGCGCGCGTATGCCCGACGGGCGCATTAATGCCCAACTCTTCAGAAATTGAAGAAGTGTTTAAAGCCATTAACAACCCCAAAAAGAAAGTGGCCGTACATATTGCTCCTGCCGTGCGCGTGGGCCTGGGTGAAATTTTCGGCCTGCCGCAAGGTCAGAACGTGGACGGAAAAATTGCCGCTGCTTTGCGCATGCTGGGATTTGATTACGTATACGACACCGCCTTCGCGGCCGATTTGACGATTGTCGAAGAAGCCACTGAATTTTTGGAACGCTTTAAAAAAGGAACCAATTTGCCGCAGTTTACCAGCTGCTGCCCGGCGTGGGTAAATTATGTGGAAAAATTCGCGCCTGAATTTATTCCCAATTTGTCCACCGCGCGTTCGCCCATGCAAATGATGGGACCTGTCTTAAAAGCCGATTTTGAAGAAAAAGGCGGCAAACGCGAAGATTTGGTGGTTGTGGCCGTTATGCCGTGCTCGGCCAAAAAAGCCGAGGCCAAACGCGGCGAGTTTTATGTTGACAACAACCCGGATACGGACTACGTGGTTACCACCGTGGGCCTGGCTCGCATGATTAAAGAAGCCGGTATCGACTTTGCCAACTTGGAAAATGAATGGTTTGATATGCCTTTCGGTTCCAAAACGGGCGCCGGGGTTATTTTTGGCGCGTCCGGCGGTGTGATGGAAGCGGCCCTGCGCTTTGCGCTGGCGGAGCTGGACCCGAACAATGCCCGAAGCGTTAAATTTACCAGCCTGCGCGAAAGCAAAGCGTTTAAAGAAAAAACCATTACTATTGGCGATATGCAAATCCGTACCGCCGTGGTAAGCGGCCTTAAAAATGCGCGCAAGTTGTTGGATGAGATTAAAGCCGGCAAAAATCATTACGACTTTATTGAAGTCATGTCCTGCCAAGGTGGTTGTGTGGCGGGCGCCGGCCAGCCGCAGTTTGACGGTTGGGCTCCGCGTAAGAAACGCGCCGAAGGTCTGTATCAGGAAGATACTGAATTGGCCTACAAATCGCAGGACAACAGCGGCGTTTTGGCTTTGTATGGACGTATTTTAGACAAAGTGGGCGGTACTGTGGCGCACCAACTGCTGCATACGCACTACAAGGACAAAAAAGACCGTACTGGCCAAAAATAGACGTAACGGTTGGCGTTAACATCTAGGATTCGTAGAACGGGTGGAAATTGATTTTCCACCCGTTTTTGCTTATTAGGATAAATAATTTTTAAATATTTATTTTTATTTTTTGTGCCGATAAAAAGTAAGCAAAAAGCTCGCCGCCCGGGCTCCATAAAAAGCAGATTCAAACGGGGAGTTTTACAACTCGCCTTCGGCTCAAACAAATAAAACTCCAAATCCGTTTGAAACGCTTTTTATAGACGGAGCAAAGGCGGCATGTAAATAAGGAAACTCCTCTTTTTGTGTGTCCGTTAGTTGGCAACCTGTCTAAAACAGTGTGGCTCAAGGAGTCAAAAGAGCGCGGACAGGTTGGGAGCCCAGGCCCTGGGCTTGACTCGTTTTTTTTTTTTGATAAATTGGGGTTATTATTCTTTTGTGAGGGGGGATATATCCCATGTATCAAAATACGGGTTTTACGCTTGTAGAGCTTTTAGTGGTCGTGTTAATTATTGGTATTTTAGCCGCCGTGGCGTTGCCGCAATACCAAAAAGCCGTCAACAAAACACGTATGACGAATGCTTTAACATTGTTACGCTCCATAAAAGATGCGGAGGAACGGCATTATTTGGCGTCCGGCGAATATACATTGGATTGGGATGCGCTGGACCTGTCGCTTCCTTCTTCATGCAGTATGAAAGGTCAAAGTGTGCATTGTAATATCAACGGGTGGGATGTGCAATATAGTTTGTCCACGGGGAATTTTAGCAGTCCCAATTATTATGTGGTAGGGGCAAAAATTTTTTCGCCGGCTTATCTTGGGTGGCAGTGGCAGTTGGATCGTGCCGCTATTTTGCCCGGTAGAAGAATTTGCTTCCCTGACGAGACGAACAACCAAATGATTGATTTATGTAAAGGTTTTGGCGGCACTCTTTGTAATGCGTATGCTGGTTGGTATCCAGGCGCCGCTCAACCGTATTGTTTGCCGGATTAACGGATTACAAAGGCTTCTTTCTCTTCGATTTTGATCGGCCCGCCGTCGGCTTGTGTTTGGCAGAAATTTTTGCCCGCGCCGTTCAGCGGTACGCAGGCAAGGCGCGTAAAATTGTTGGTTGTCGTCAATTCGTAGGCGGCGTGCGGGTTTTGTTCCAGTTGGGTAAATACGGCCTCCCAACAGAGCGTATTTTCCGTTGCGTTTGGGCGGCAAATCACGCGGCCGGAAAACTTTTTCAGATTGGCTTCTTGCAGGCGGGCGGTCATTCTGTCGGCTTGTTCGGGCGTCATATCTCGGCCGGAGGCGAAATTTTTTTGCCGTCCCCACAACATCACCACTTCCGTAATGCGCGCATTTTCCACGGCGTTGTAATAATAGGGAATCGCCACCGCCGATAAAATGCCGATGATAAGCGTCGCGGCCAATAATTCGATCAGCGTAAATCCTTTCATTATTGAGCCTCTTTAAACAGCTTTTCACCCAGGGCGCTGATTTCCCGTTCGCTCGCTTGTAACCCCAGCGACCAGGCTGTTTCGTGCATGATATTTTGCCAAATCCCGGGCAGGGACGTTTGCAGCTGCGGCAGGGTGAGCGTGCGTTCCAGGCGCAGATAATCTTCTAACGCGGTGGCTTGTTTGACGCCTAATAATACGCGCAGGGCGCGGGTGTTGTCTATTTTAAAGCGGAACGACAGCGGGCCGCCAAATGAAATTTTTTCCAAAAATTTGCGTGCGGTGAGCAAAAAAAGCGTCAGGTTTTGAGCGAGCGTTTCCAGGCGAACCGTTTTGGCCGCGTGTCCGTTTACCATTTCTTCCGACGATACAATTTGTTTGTTCATCACAAGCCCGTAGGCGTTGAATTCCGTCATTTTTAAAATGCCGCGCTTGTTGGAAATGACGGCCGCGCCGTCTTGCACCGGCAGAAGGGGGAATTGCGGGTCCGCCATAACGCCGTAGGGTGCGCGGGTGGACGAGGCCGCAATCAGCGCAGGCAGGCGTTTGTAATCGGTCAGCGGTTCCTCGGGATACAACGGCACTACGGAGAGCGTGGCCACCGCTTCGCCGGCGGGGCTGGCTGCGCGGGTTTTTAAATAGTTGTCAAAATGGCTTTCGGCTTTATCGTGCAGAATATGGCGCAGGCGTTCGGATTTTTGCCGGTGGTCGAGCAGCCAGGGCAGTTTATCGGGGTGAACAATGGCTTCCGGGCGGCTGCTTTGCCCGGTGCGGATATAGGCGCGTTTTAGCTTGCCCACCAAGTGCGGCGTTAAATTGCTTTGCGGAATGTTAATCAGCACGAACATGCGTTCGCCCGTTTTGTTGACGCAGATGTT
>CAYUAA010000124.1:0-3624 GCA_964442585.1 uncultured Elusimicrobium sp.
ACTGATGTAGGGGCAACCCTACCGAGGGTTCGAATCCCTCCCCTTCCGAAATTTTAAGAAAACAGAGCGGCATAAAGCTGTTTATACCGCACATGATGCGCGCTTACCCATTATTCCAGGCATTATTCCCGCCCCGGCGACCTCTTTCCAAGTTATATTTTTAAACGTATCAAATCTAAGATTCCCGGTTTTAATTCACTCAATTCTCCATCGACTATAAAACAGGGAATTTATATGAGAATATATATTCCATATTAAAGCTAAATACGCTGTTTCAAAAGCATAAATTGGTATAATTAATTTATCTGAGCAATTATAGGAGATATTTATTTACATAAGCCTTAAACGCGGCTTATAGACAATTTATCTGTTTTTGGAACCTATGAAGAATAGGAAGGCTTTGGCTATTACAAAGCCCTGAGAGAGTCCAAAAACAGCCTGTTAAGACAGAGAACCGAGGGAAGTCATGAGCCCTCCGTTTTCTGTCGGGTGTTTTGCATATTTTTATATGTGAAATTACGGCTGTTTCATGGCAAAAGCTCTCTTGGACGCGCCATGAAACAGCCGTTTTTATTTGCTTTAGCGCACTGCTCCTTCCCCAATCTCCATAGAGACCGTATTCAACTAAATTTTTTGGTGAGAATTCTGCGGCCGGTACATGGGCAAAAGCCCATATAAGTTTAATTGTCGTGAACGCATATATGGTTTACAAACATCCTTTAATCAGTGTTTTAATACCCGTTTACAACGCGCAGCATTTTTTGGGCGCGTGTTTGGACTCCGTATGCAATCAAACCTACCGCCGATTGGAAATCATCTGTCTTGATGACGGCTCTACGGACGGCTCCGCAGCGCTGTTGGCGCAGTATGCCCGGCAGGACGAACGCATTCAAGTTATTGAACAGTCCCAGGGTGGGTTGGCGTCGGCACGCGCCCGTTTGCTGCAGCGGATGACGGGAGAGTACTTTGCGTTTGTAGACGCCGATGATACGCTGACACCCGACTTTATCGCCAAACTGGCGAAAACCGCACAAGACAGGCGGGCCGACATTGTACGGTGCCTGTACTATTTACAAGATGTTTCTACGGGGGCTCTCACTCCCTGTGAAAAACGCTACAAAGGCTTTTTGCGCCCGGCGCCCGGGTTGTCTTACAAGGCGCGTTTACAAGCTGCGTTAGACGACACGCAAGTATGGCTGAAGCTGGTTAAAAGCTCGCTGGTAACTACAAACCGCCTGTCGTTTTTGGAAGGCGCGTTGGCGGAAGATATTTCTTTTGAAATTTTGCTGTATTTGTATGCCCAAAAAATTGTTTTTTTAAACGAACACCTATATTTTTACCGGGTTGGCAACGGACAATCCGCCTCATCCAATAAAAGCGCGTGGGCGCGGGGCACCTTGGAAAACATGATTTATCTGTGCGGCGAGTTGGAAAAACGGCGTTTTACGCAAAGCGTTATTTACAACCGCATGTGCGAGCTGACGCTGCACGCCGTGCGCCGCCTGCGCAAATTCCCGGCTTTACCCGGGGACGGCGATTTATGCCGCCAAGCGATTTTAACAGTAAAAGAAAAATCCCGTCACTGTTCTTTTTGGTGGAAATGGAAGTACTGGTTATTTTGTGCGTTGGCATTGCGGCTGCCCGCCGCGCAGCTGCCCTGGGCAGCTGTACTGATAAGGTAATCGTATGCCGAAAGTTTCCGTAATTATTCCGGTTTATAACGCTGCGGGATATTTAAAAGATTGTTTGGACAGCTTGCAAAACCAATCTTTTACCGATTTTGAAGCACTATTAATAGACGATGGATCAACGGATCACAGCCGGGATATTTTGGAGCGTTACGCCCGGTTAGATTCCCGGTTTATCGTTTTACGTCAGCCAAACGGAGGGGCGTCCAGAGCGCGCAATACGGGCCTCGAACGCGCTCAAGGCGAATATATTTGTTTTACGGACGCGGACGATTTATTGCATCCGCAGTATTTGGAAACGCTTCTTTATTTTGCCCAAACGTACGGAGCGCAACTTGTGACGGCGCAATATACGCCGTTTGCCCAAACGCTCCCCAAGTGGCAGCCGTTGGATTTGCCGTCACTTGCGTTTGTAAAGAGCGAAAACCCCGTTTTATTAGGCTGTCACGGTTCCGCTTGCGCGGTTCACTATACGGCATGGGGAAAGCTGTATCACCGCAGTTTACTGGCGCAGGAGTCGTTTCCGCAAGACCAGGTGTTTTATGAAGACGTACCTTTTCTGTACGACGTTTTGGCACAGCGGCCCGTTGCTACCTCCTTGTCAGCCCCGCTGTACGCCTACCGCAATACGGAAGGCTCGCTGACAAACCGGCGTTCCGGCCTGCGACATATAGAAGATTTATCCCGCGCCTTAGGGCGTATTACGCGGCGTTATGAGCAGGCGGGATTGGAGGAAGAGAAACGTTTTTTGACAACGGATTTTATACCGTCCATTTTAAAAAACGCACTCTACCGGTGCCGGCATGCCGATAAAACTATTCGTCGGAAAATGTTTGCCTTGTTCGGCCAAGAACTGGCCCGCCTTCAGCGGACGGGCTGGTTGCAAAAAAAAGGCAACTCCTGGAGAAAATTTGTAGTGTACCACTGTTTAATTCAGCTGTATAAAAGAGGAGTTTTATGATGTACAAGAAAACAATCTTAGTAACTGGAGGCACGGGCTTTTTAGGTTCGAACCTATGCACCCGTCTGTTAGAAGAAGGGCACCGTGTAATCTGCTTAGACAACAATTATACAGGCAGCTTAAAGAACATTAGTCATCTAATGGATAACCCGAACTTTAAATTTATTAAGCACGATGTTATTTATCCGATTGAAATTGATGAAAAAATCGATCAAATTTACAATTTAGCCTGTCCGGCGTCGCCGCGGCATTATCAAGGCAAAGCGGCTGTATTCACCACAAAAACCTGCGTATTGGGTGCGCTGAACGTATTGGAACTGGCTAAAAAACATGGTGCAACCGTATTGCAGGCGTCCACATCCGAAGTATATGGCGAGCCGGCCGTCCACCCGCAGCCGGAAAGCTACCGCGGCAACGTAAACCCCATTGGCATCCGCGCCTGTTACGATGAAGGCAAACGCTGTGCCGAAAGCTTGTTTTTCGATTATCACCGCGAAGAAGGGGTGGACATTAAAGTGGTGCGTATATTTAACACCTACGGTCCCAATATGAACCCGGAAGACGGCCGCGTAGTAAGCAATATCATCTGCCAGGCCTTAAAAGGTGAAGACATCACGCTCTATGGTGACGGCTCGCAAACCCGCTCTTTTTGCTATGTAGACGATTTAATTGAAGCGTTTATCTGCATGATGAACAGCCCCAAAGGCTTTACGGGGCCCGTCAACACCGGCAACCCTGGTGAGTTTACCGTAAAAGAACTGGCCGATTTGGTAATTGCCAAAGTTGGCGGCAAGCAGCGCATCGTCTACCGGCCGCTTCCGAAAGACGATCCTACCCACCGGAAACCGGATATTACGCTGGCCAAAGAGAAATTGGGCTGGGAACCAAAAATCAAATTATCGGAAGGGTTAGACAAAACAATTGCTTACTTTAAATCTGTTTTTGGAGTGAAATAATATGAAAGTCGCTATTATT
>CAYUAA010000125.1:0-3434 GCA_964442585.1 uncultured Elusimicrobium sp.
CCGTCAAACGGCAGCGCTTTATAAACGGCTTCTTTGGCCGCAAAACGTACGGCCAAATGCTGGTAACGGTTCTTGCGCGCCAAACAGTAAGCAATTTCCTCTTGAGAAAAAATCCGCTCCAACGCGCCCGGTTTTTCGGCAAACGCTTTAATGCGCTCCACTTCGATTAAATCCGTCCCCAGGCCGATAAGTTGCATGCTATTCCACCGTTACGCTTTTGGCCAAATTGCGCGGTTGGTCGATATCGCACCCCAAACGTTTGGCAATCCAATACGCCAAAAACTGCAGGGGAACCACATTCAGCGCAGGCTGCAAAAACTCGCTTGCCTGAGGCACCAGCACAACTTTGTCCGACACGGACTTGGCCTGCTTTTCGCCGTCCGGCGTGGTGATGGCCACCACAAACGCGCCGCGGGCGCGGCATTCCTGACAGGCGGAAAGCATTTTTTCAAACAAGCTGTCGTGCGGCATCAGCATAAACACGGGAGTACCCTTATCGATAATGGAAATCGGCCCGTGCTTAATTTCCCCCGCCGCAAAACCTTCGGCGCTTCGGTAAGAAACTTCTTTTAGTTTAAGCGCACCTTCGAGCGCAATCGGAAAATTTACGTTGCGGCCCAAAAAAATAAAACGGTCCGCTTTGTAGATTTTGCGCGTTAAGTGGCGGACGGTATATTCGTCTTTCACCACTTCGCTCATGGCCTTAGGCAACGCCATTAGTTCTTTATAAAGTTTGTCGAACACGTTTTTGCTAAGGTTTCCATTAGCGTTGCCCAAAAAAATCGCCAAGGCATACATCGATGTAATTTGGCTGGTAAAGGCCTTTGTGGAAGCCACGCTGATTTCTGGCCCGCAGTGGGTAAAAAACGTACCATCGCAAGTGCGCGTAAGGGTGGAGCCGAGCACGTTGCAAATGGACAGCGTGCGAAAACCCAAGGATTTGGCTTTTTTTACGGCACCGATGGTGTCGGCAGTCTCGCCCGATTGGCTGATGGCGATGGCCAGCGTGCCGGGACGATGCGGAACGGTACGATATTTATATTCGCTTGCCAAGTCCACGCTGACGGGAATCCCGGCGAACTGCTCAATGTAATACTTGCCTACCAACCCCGCATGATATGCCGTACCGCAAGCAATAATATGAATATTTTGCAGCTGGCGCAAACCTTCGGTATCCAGGCCCAGCACGCGGCCAAAGTCGGTCCGCGCGGTACGCAAAGTATCTTCGATGGCTTGAGGCTGGTCGTAAATCTCTTTGAGCATGAAATGCGCATAGCCGCCTTTTTCGGCGGTTTGCTGGTCCCACGAAATTTTGACGGGTTTTACCTTTTTGGTTTTCCCGTTTCTATCCAGTACGGTTACGCCGTCCACGCGTAAAACGGCGATTTCGCCGTCTTCCAAAAACAGCACTTTGTTGGTGTGTTTTAAGAAAGCGGGCACATCGGAAGCCAAAAAATTTTCGTTCTCGCCAAGGCCCACCACCATCGGACTTTGGTTTTTTACACCGACAAGCAACCCCGGAGTACGCGCCCACAGAACGCCGTAAGCAAATGCGCCGGCGATTTCGGCGTTTGTTTTTTGGACGGCTTTAATCAAAATATCCGCGTCGTTTTTACCGGATACGTGTTTTAAATTCTCTTCAATTAAATGCGCGATAACCTCGGTGTCCGTTTCGCTTTTGAATTTATGGCCGAGGGATTTTAATTTATCGCGCAAGACGAGGTAGTTTTCGATAATACCGTTGTGCACAACGACGATATCGCCCGAGCAGTCGGTATGCGGGTGAGAATTTTCCTCGCTGGGTTTTCCGTGCGTGGCCCATCGCGTGTGTCCAATCCCCGTAGAACCTTTGGGGTTGGCCAAAAGGGCAGCTTTTTCCAGTTCTGCCACTTTGCCTACGGCGCGCACCGTCACCAGTCGCCCATTCTGCAAAATGGAAACGCCGGCGGAATCGTACCCGCGGTATTCCAATTTTTTAAGACCGTCTATAATGTAAGGGACGCTGTTGTTGTTCCCCACATAACCGATAATTCCACACATAGACGCTCCTTATAAAAGGCCTTTCATTTCGCTCACGGCCGCGGGCAAACCCGCAAAAACCGAGCGCGTAATAATGGAAAAACCAATGTTCATGCACGCCATACCGCCGATATCCGCCACCGCCAGTACGTTGTGATAATCAAGGCCGTGGCCGGCATGGACTTCAAGCCCCAATTCTTTGGCCAAGAGTGCCGAGAGAGCCAAATCTTGCAACAGTTTGCACGCGGATTTGGCGCTTTTGGCTTCGCTGTAGTCGCGCGTGCAGAGTTCCACAATATCGGCCCCCAATTTGGCCGCCGTGCGGATATCCGCCGCCGTCGGGCTGACAAACAGGCTGACTAAAATTTTCTTTTTATGGAGTTTTTCAATCATCTCCATTAAACGTTTTTGCACTTTGGGAGTAAATTTAAGGCCGCCCGTAGTGGTTACTTCGCCGGGTTCTTCCGGCACGATACAAACAGAAAACGGTTTGTGTTTCAGCGCGGCTTTTTCCAATTCCGGCGTGTAAGAACATTCCAAGTGAATTTTACCGGGAAAAGTTTTGCACAGGCGGGCCACATCTTTTTCGTTAATATGGCGTTCGTCTTTGCGCAGATGAACAACGATGTAATCCGCTCCCATGCTGAGGCACACGGCCGCAGCGTCCACCGGGTCCGGATACGGAGCGCGGCGCGCTTGGCGCAGGGTTGCAATATGGTCGATATTAACGCCTAATTTTAAAGTCATTTAAGAACCTCCGTTTTCTGCCGGTACAATGTTTCCACTTCGTTCATTACGCGATCCACCAAGTTTTCTTCTTCCCCTTCCACCAAAATGCGGAGCTTGGGTTCGGTACCGCTGTAGCGCACGATGACGCGGCCTTTGCCGGCCATCTGCTTTTCAATTTCCGCCACTCCGGGCAAAAAGCCGTCCAACGTGTCCAGCGGCGGTTTTTGCGTTACGGCCACGGCTTTTAATTTGCTGGGGTAACGCTTCCACTGGTCGGCAAACCAGCTGACGGGTTTGCCAGAACGTTTTACAAATTGCAAAAACTGCAGAGCCGACAAAATTCCGTCGCCCGTATTGGCAAATTGGCGGAAAATAATGTGGCCGGAGGTTTCCCCCCCAATCACAAGGCCTCCTTTTTCCAACGCCTCAGACACGTATTTATCGCCTACGGTGGTAAGCTCCACCTCTACGCCGTTTTCTTTCAAATAATTAATGCAGCCCAGGTTGGCCATAATGGTAAGCACCGCTTTGTTGGCGGGCAGCTGGCCACATTCTTTTAAGCACAGGGCGGAGGAGGCGATGATGTTGTCGCCGTCCAGTTGGCGGCCCTTTTCGTCCGACGCCATGACGCGGTCCGCGTCGCCGTCGAAGCTAAAGCCGATAAAAGCGTTTTCTTTTACCGTCAG
>CAYUAA010000126.1:0-3370 GCA_964442585.1 uncultured Elusimicrobium sp.
GGAAACTCCTCTTTATTGGTTGTTCAGTAGTTAGCAACCTGTCCGAAACAGTGTGACTCAACCAATCGGAAGAGCGTGGACAATCTGGGAGGGGCGGCTCTCTCCCAGATAGGAGGATACCTCCTTGTGTTGTTCCCTTCTAAGCTAAAGCCACCGTCTATTGCTAAACCCTGGTTAGGCCAGAATGCCTGCCCCTGGCAAGGTGTTCTATCCATTAGTTGGCAACCTGTCCGAAATAGTGTGGCTTAACTAATCAAAAGAGCGCGGACAGATTGGGAGCCCAGCCTCTGGGCTTGACTCGTTTTTTTTTTTTGATAAATTGGGAATTATTACTTATTAGGAGGGAAATATTTCCCATGAATAAAAATATGGGTTTTACGTTAATAGAACTGTTAGTGGTGGTGTTAATTATAGGTATCTTGTCGGCGGTTGCCTTGCCTCAATACGAAAAAGCGGTGTGGAAGAGCCGCGCTTCAGGCATGATCCCCACTGTCCGCGCTTTAGCTGCAGCGCAGGAATCGTATTTTTTGGCCAACGGCGTTTACCCGCTCCGTTTTGATGAGTTGGATATTTCGTTTGATTCACTGCCGTCGCGCAGCGAGAGTACTTATCATTTACAAAAAACGTCTTCCGACGCCGTCCGCTCCAACGGCAATTATAAATTGGTGATTAACGGCGGCGCCGTGTTTCGTCACAGCGCGGCTATGTTGGAAAAGGGCCCTTATGTGGGGGGCGGCATACTAATTGCCCATTACGTTAATAATTTGGCGGAAATTGAATCCGGCGGTATGTACTGTTTTGAGTACGAGGAAGTGCGGGATGCTTTCTGCAAACCGTTGTTTAGCGCGCGCAAAGTCGGCATGGCAAACAATATTACATACTACCACATGTAGACGTTTGCGCATAAAAAAACCCGGTTGGGAAACCGGGGTTTTTTAATAGTTATTTTCCTTCTTTTCTTTTTAAACTGGCTTTAATCAGCCCGTCAAACAGCGGGTGCGGGCGCATGGGGCGGGAACCAAATTCCGGATGGAATTGGCCGGCGATAAAGTACGGGTGGTCTTCACGTTCCACAATTTCAGGCAGAACGCCTTCATGCCAGCCGGTTACTTTCAGCCCCGCGTCGCGCAGTTGTTTTACATAGGCGGGGTTAAACTCGTAGCGGTGGCGGTGGCGTTCGACGATTTGATCTTTGCCGTATAAACGGCGCGCCAGCGAACCTTCCTCTAAATCCGCCGTGTAGTTGCCCAAACGCATGGTGCCGCCTTTATAGACGACGTTTTTTTGCTGGGGGGTTAAGTCTACCACCGGGTCTTTGGTTGTAGGGTCGAATTCTGTGGAGTTGGCGTCGTGCAGGCCGCAGAGGTTGCGCGCGGCTTCAATCACTGTGCACTGCATGCCCAGGCAGATGCCCAAAAACGGAATTTTGTGTTCGCGCGCGTATTTGACGGTGGCTATTTTGCCTTCAATCCCGCGGTTGCCAAACCCGCCGGGGATTAAAATGCCGTCCACTCCCGGGAGTTTCTCTTCTACAGAGTCTTTTTCCGTATTGATGTACACCACTTCCACTTTTGCGTCGTTGTTCATGCCGGCGTGGCGCAGGGCCTCGTGGATGGATTTATAGGCTTCTTGAAACTCGGCGTATTTGCCCGCCACTGCAATTTTAACGGATTTGGCGGGATTCATGGCTTTGTCGAAAAATTCGAACCATTTGGGGTCCACTTCGTGCGTGGGTTTTAAGTTTAAGAGCGCGATGATTTGTTTGTCCACATCTTGCTTGTAGAACATTTCCGGCACATGGTAGATGGATTTTGCGTCTGCGCATTCGATAACGGCCTTAGCCGGCACGCTGCAGAAAAGGGATAATTTTTCTTTTAAATTTTGAGAGAGCGGCTTTTCCGTGCGGCAAATCAGCATGCTGGGTTCGATGCCTACTTCGCGCAGTTTATTGACGGAGTGCTGCGTCGGTTTTGTTTTCAGTTCCTGCGCCACGGCGATGTAGGGAATTAACGTTACGTGTACGCAGATGACGTTTTGCGCTCCTTTTTCCAGGCGTAGTTGGCGGGCCGCTTCCAAAAACGGCAGCGATTCGATGTCGCCCACTGTGCCGCCGATTTCGATGATGGATACGTCCACGTCGTTTTCAAATGCGGTAAAGCGTTTTTTAATTTCGTTGGTGATGTGCGGGATAACTTGCACCGTTGCGCCCAGGTATTCGCCGCGGCGTTCTTTATCGATAACGGTTTGGTAGATGTTGCCGGCGGTGTTGGTGTTGGCGCGGGTCATATTTACGTCTAAAAAGCGTTCGTAGTGGCCCAAATCCAGGTCGGCTTCTGCGCCGTCGGTGGTAACAAACACTTCTCCGTGCTGGTAGGGGCTCATGGTGCCGGGGTCGACGTTGATATAAGGGTCACACTTAATCATATTGACGCGCAGGCCGTTTAACTGCAGTAGTTTGCCGATGCTCGCGCCGGAAATTCCTTTGCCCAGCGAACTGACTACGCCGCCGGTAATAATAATGAATTTAGACATAGTTTACTGCTCCTTGATAATAATAAAAAGCGGAACTCCCGCCGGGGCGGGAGTCTTCTTTACTTCGTAAAGTGTTTTTTAAAGTACGCTTCGGCCGCTTGCAAATCGGCTTCCGTGTCGATGGCGGGGCCGCCGGGTTCGATTTCCACGCACTTTATTTTCATTCCGTCTTCCAGCGCGCGGAGCTGTTCGAGTTTTTCCAACTTTTCCAGCGGGCTTTGCGGCAGGGACACAAAGCGTTTTAACGCTTCTTTTCTGTAACCGTAAATGCCGCAGTGGTGCCAGTAGGGGACATTTCTGTTTTCGTCCGTCAGTTCCCTTTTAAAAGGTACGCGCGAGCGCGAAAAGTACAGCGCGCGGCCGTCTTCGGCCAGTACGGCTTTGACGCAATTGGGATTATCGATTTTGGCGTCGTCAAGCGTCGCGGTGACTGCGGTGGCGATGTCGCATGTTGGGTCTTGCTCCAGCAAGCGGGCCACTTTTAAAATGGTTTCCGGGCGGATGAACGGTTCGTCGCCTTGTACGTTAATAATAAATTTTTCGTCTCTGGCTTGTGCGGCTTCAAAAATGCGGTCCGTGCCGCTCTGGCAGGCTTCGCTGGTTAAAACGGCTTTTGCGCCGAATTGGGCCGCGGCTTCTTTCACGCGGGGCGATTCGGTGGCGATGATTACTTCGCCCAGCTTCGTTTTTAAGCACGCTTCGTATACGTGTTGGATAACGGGCTTGCCGCAGAGGTTCTTTAAAATTTTACCGGGCAGACGCGAAGAACCAAACCGCGCCGGGACGGCGATTAAAAAGTCGCTCATTGGGGAAGCACTCCCGCGATTTCTTCGCGTGT
>CAYUAA010000127.1:0-3322 GCA_964442585.1 uncultured Elusimicrobium sp.
AAAAACGCAATAAAAACGAGTAATTTTTTCATTTTTTTACCTGGTATTCTTTATTTGGTATTATAACATTATAAGAGATAGGGGGGAATTAAAATGTTTTTAACCAAAACCCAAAACGAAAAATATGCCGATGTGATGATTTGGGCCCTGCAAACGGCCCGCCGCAACGGTAAGTTTAAAAAGTACGATTCCGTACTGCTGCGCACCGATATGGCCGCGTTGCCGTTGGCGCAGGAGATCTACCAAAAATTGATTGCCGCGCGGTTTAACGTTATTATGCGCATGAACGCGCCGGAAGCGTTTTCCAAGGCGTTTTATATGAAAGCGGACGACAAACAACTGGCCTTTGTCGCTCCCGGGGAAAAAGAATTTCAGGGTGGTATCAACGGACTGATTTCGCTTCGCGCGCCGGAAGATTTAACCCATTTAAAAGACGTCAGCCCCGCCCGCATCGCCAAAAGTGCGGTGGCGCATAAACCTTTGCGTGAAATTTTAGATGTGCGCGAACAGCAGGGCATGTTTTCGTGGACGCTTTGCAATTATCCCACCGAAGAACTGGCCAAACGCGCTGGCCTTACCGTAAAAGAATACGCCAACCAAATTGCGCGCGCGTGCTTTTTAAATGAAAAAGATCCCGTCAAAAAGTGGAAGGAAGTGACGAAACAAATCACCGAAATTGGGGCGTGGCTTTCTTCTCTGCCCGTTGAAAAGCTTCACGTCGAATCCGAACATATGGATTTTGAAGTGCTATTGGGTGAAAAACGCAAATTTATCGCCGGCGGCGGCTGCAACGTGCCGTCGTTTGAAATTTTTACGTCGCCTGATTGGCGCGGTACGCGCGGCGTGTATTTCGCCGATTTGTCTTCCTACCGCAGCGGCAACTATGTGCGCGGCGTAAAGTTGGAATTTAAAAACGGACGCGCCGTAAAGGCGGACGCCGAACAAGGCGGCGAATTTGTGCGAAAAATGCTGGCGATGGACCGCGGTGCGGCGCAAATTGGCGAATTTTCGCTTACGGACCGGCGGTTTTCCAAGATCACCAAATTTATGGCCGATATTTTGTACGATGAAAACTTCGGCGGCAAATACGGCAACTGCCACGTGGCGGTGGGCGCCAGTTACGCCGATACGTATGCGGGCCCGCAAAGCGAGCTGGATAAAAAACTCAAAGAAAAACTGGGTTTTAACGATTCCTCCCTGCATTGGGATTTAATTAATACGGAAGACAAACTCGTCACCGCCCGCTTAAAAGACGGTTCCACCCGTATTATTTACGAGAAAGGACAGTTTAAGTACTAGGGCCTAGGCGGGACCTATAACGAAATAGGTCTTTAGGCCCTTGCTGATTGGCTGTTTGTTTACTAAACTGGATATAGAAGCAAAGCATTTTTGCATAACACAAAGGAGAAGGATATGAAAAAACTATTTGTTGCGTTGACGGCTTTGACGATGTTGGGGGCGAATTCTTTTGCCGCTCCGTCGAAAGTGGCCGATAAGGTTTCTCGCGCCGCCAAGGAAGCGCAGTCTGCCGTTGAAAATAAAAAAGCCGAAGTGCTCGAGAATTTTAAACACTTCCGCGAAGTGGTGGAAAACAGAAAAACTTTTAACGGTTCTTATGTCATGCAGGATATGCTGTATTTGTTGGACAGCTATCTGGAATTGGCCGACATTTCCGAAACGGCCGCCGTGTCTTTGAACGACGAAATCAACCAGCCGATTCATGCCGGGTGGGGTCGCACTGTAGCGGTTCCCCAGTTGATTAGAGACAATAAGCACCACGTAAGGGCTCATACCACGACGGCTGATGCCTTTGACCGCTTTGAAAGCTTATTGGGCGAAGAAAGTGTCGAGGCCCATGCGGAAAGAACCGTTGCCGCCGCGCCGAGATATGCTGATAAAGCCTGGCTGAAAAAAGAAGCCGCCAAAACGTTCTCCACTTATTTTGCCGCGAACCCGAAAGGAGAAGTCCAGCAGGCCGCTTATGTGCTGTTGGCCGAATTGCTCAGCTCCGCCAAAGGCTTGAATGATATGATTGCCCGTGCGCCGATCGAGGATAAAGAAAACTTTGCCATCCAGTATTTCTTCTCCGCCGATATTCCTGATCAGTACGCTGCGCTGAAAGCGATTAACCCGCAGTTGGCTTCCGCCACCAATGAACTGATGAAGTCTTTCATGGAAACGGTTTCCCACGGTTCTTTTTACGGCGGTGCCGATCATCCGGATATGAAAGCGATGCGCGCTTTTAAAATCGATATCGGTTTCTAGTACTAATCAAATAAAATTTCCATTAGCCGCCGAGTGACACCTCGGCGGCTTTTTTATGGCCAATATTTACGGAGCTTGTTGATTATTGGGCCGTTGTGGCATCAGAATAAGGTGGAGTATTGGCGGCTGGCTGGTGCGTTTTTATTAAGGCGCTGAATTTGTATTTGGCGATTGGAGACTCTTTTTTTGATTTGGCGTTGGGGCGTTTTTTGGCGGGGGCATATTTTTGTGCCATAAAAAATACCGGCCTGTTGAGAAGGCCGGTATTTGGGTTTGTAATAAAGGTTAAATTTCTTTGTGCAATACTTTTAAGGCGGCTTTTTCTTTGGCGACGGGTAAACATTCCTGTACGCGGTAGTTTTTTCCGTCTAAACGTTGGGTGATGGTGGAAATGTCCGCATCTGTGAGCACTTCTTTATCGTACGTGGTACGAAATTCATATTCCAGGCCGCTGTTGCGAATCATATCCATGGACTGGCGCAGTACTTCCGGGTTAAAATCCACGCCCGTAATAAGCGAGTATTTTTCTAACGGGGCTTTAATATCCATGGCGATGTAATCGAGCAGTTTGGCGTCGAGCAGTTTTTTTAGCATTTCGGGGCGGGTGCCGTTGGTGTCCAACTTGGTGGCATAGCCCATGGCCTTTAAATCGCCCATAAACGAAGGCAGATCTTCATGCAGGGTGGGTTCCCCGCCGGATACTACAACGCCTTCCAAAGTGCCTTGGCGGCGTTTTAAAAAGGCATAAATTTCTTCCATGGCAACGGGCTCGGCGAACATATGCGGATACACGAGCTCCGGGTTGTGGCAGTAGCGGCAGCGGAAGTTGCACCCTTGAGTGAACACCACCGCAGCCGGCCGCCCCGGGAAGTCGATTAACGTAAATTTAATAAGTCCGCCTATCTTCATCCGAACACCGTTGCCGTAGAAGTTAAACTATTTGTCGCTGTCGCATTCGCAACCGCAGTTGCAGGCGCCGACAGTCATGGTTTTGCGCATGGCGAATTCTTCTTTTTTACCGTTGTTCCAGTTCTGTACCGGGCGCAGATAACCTACT
>CAYUAA010000128.1:0-3305 GCA_964442585.1 uncultured Elusimicrobium sp.
GCCACATGTCATACGTATCTTTACCTATAATATTTTCAATATCTTGAAAAACGGGGACCAGCTGGGGGTATGCTTGTAAATTATCCACAATAATGCCGCCAAATAAAAAAATAGTTTATTAAATAATAGCACTTATTTAAATGCCAGGTCAAATAAAAAAAGATAAAAATAGCGTTTAAATTGTTAAAAACGCGTTATTTTTTGATTTTTTATTTTTTTGGCTATCTTACCATTTAAACAGTGATAATGCGTTAAAAACGTAAATTTTTACTAAAAAAATATAACTTGGATATTTTATAAAAATAATTATTTTTTATGCGTTGCTAAAGGGGGGGAATGTTTTTATAATAATCTAAACAGGATGGAAAAGGAATATTATATACTATCCTTAATAAGATTAATTACTAACAAGAGGTAAATCTGTGGGAAAGAATGTTAAAATGAACGGCGTTTCGGTCAAGGTGGCCGGAGCGGAGTTGAAAAAAGGGGATAAGGCGCCTGATTTTACCTTAGTCAATAATGCGTTGGAACCTGTTAAAAAAAGAGATTTTGAAGGAAAGGTGTTGGTAATTTCATGTGTACCTTCTATCGATACGCCGGTATGCGAAATGCAGACGCGCCGCTTTAATGTGGAAGCGGATAAACTGCCGGGGGAAGTAATGGTCCTTACCGTCAGCCGGGATTTACCTTTTGCGCAAGCGCGCTGGTGTGCGGCCAACGGCGTAAATAAAGTGATAACGGTTTCCGATTACCGGGATTTTGGTTTCGCCCGTGACTATGGTGTATTGTTGGAAGAGTTGGGTTTACTTACGCGCGCCGTATTTGTGCTGGATAAACAAGGGGTTATCCAATATATCCAATTTGTGCCGGAAGTAACGCAAGAACCGGACTATGAAGCCGTACTTATGGAAGTAAAAAAATTAATCTAACGGAGAATTTTATTTATGACGAAATTAAACGAAATTTATAAATGCGCCGTTTGCGGCAATATGGTGGAAGTGGTGCACGCAGGCGCGGGGGAATTGGTGTGCTGTGGTCAGCCTATGAAACATATGGAAGCAGGCACTTCCGACGGCGCAACCGAAAAACACGTGCCGGTGATTGAAAAAATTGAAGGCGGATACAAAGTAAAGGTAGGAAGTGTGGAACATCCAATGCTCGACGCCCATTATATTGAATGGATTGAATTGGTATGTGAAAAATGCGGCAAAGTGCAGCGTAAATACTTAAAACCGGGCGATAAACCGGAAGCGGAATTTAAATCGGATTCTGATAAAGTAACCGCCCGCGAATACTGCAATTTGCATGGGTTGTGGCAGGCTGAAAATTAATTTAACGGGCCCTTTTCCTATGGGCGGGGCCCTTTTATATTTAGGAGAATAAAACGATATGATGCAAGCTGTACAAATTTCGGAAAAAGTATACTGGGTAGGGGCGATTGATTGGAACATTCGCGATTTTCACGGTTATTCTACTAAACGCGGTACAACATATAACGCTTATTTGATTATGAGCGAAAAACCGACGCTTATCGATACCGTAAAAAAAGAATTTTACGGCGAAATGATGGAACGTATCCAAAGCGTTATCGATCCTAAGAAAATTAAAATTATTATTTCCAATCATTCGGAAATGGACCATTCCGGCGCACTTCCGCAAACAGTGGAAGCCGTCGAACCTGAAGAAGTATACGTTTCCGATATGGGTTTTAAAGACATTACGGCCCAGTTTCACCAGGATTTAAAATTAAAAACCGTCAAAACCGGCGACCATATCGATGTAGGGGGGGATACTGTTTCGTTTGTGGAAGCACGTATGCTCCATTGGCCCGACAGCATGTTTTCCTATCTGGAAAAAGAAAATGTTTTATTCACCAATGACGTTTTTGGCATGCATTACGCCACCGGCAAGTTGTTCGACGATGAAAACGAAGAACGGCTCTGGCTCTACGAAGCGGAAAAATACTACGCCAACATTGTTTTGCCGTATTCGGACATTGTACTTCGCTTTTTAGCCCAAGTGCAAAAAATGGGTCTCGCGCCGAAAATGATTGCTCCTGATCACGGTTTTATTTGGCGTAAAGATCCGTCTAAAATTATAAATTTGTACGCCAAATGGGCGGCGCAGGCCCCTAATAATAAAGCTGTTATTGTATACGATACCATGTGGGGCAGCACGGAAAAAATGGCTACCTATATTACCGACGGTTTGCGTGCCGGGGGGACGGTTGTAAAACAGCTATCCATGCACAGCAATCACCGTAGCGATGTAGTAACTGAATTGTTGGATGCGTCAGCGCTTATTATCGGTTCGCCGGTGTTAAACAGCCAAATTTTCCCGTCGATGGCGGATGTGTTATGCTACTTAAAAGGTTTGCGTAAAAAAGGGCTTGTCGGTGCGGCTTTTGGTTCTTACGGTTGGAACGGAGCGCCTATTGACGAACTGACGAAAATGTTGGAAAGTATGAATGTGGAAGTAGTGGCTCCGGCAATTAAATCCCCATTTGTGCCTGACGATAACATTAAAAAACAATGCCGCGATTTAGGGTTACTTATGAGCCAAAAAATCGCCGAAAAGTTAAAATAATGTGGAGAGCTTATGTCTGTTGACGAAATTAACCAGGGGCTGAACTATATTACGTACGGGCTTTATATTGTTACCACCGTCGAGGGAGAACGGAAAAACGGTTTGATTGTAAACACTGTTTTCCAGGTAACGGCTGAACCCGCCCGCATGGCAATTTCTATCAATAAACAAAGTCTTACGCATGAAATGATTTTAAAAAGCCGTGTGTTTGCCGCTATGCCACTGGAAGAAGCCACACCGCTGCCGTTTATCGGCACGTTTGGGTTTCGCACAGGGCGTACATTTGATAAATTTGCCAAAGTTCCGTATAAAACAGGCTTTTTAGGCTGTCCGATTGTAACGGAGCATACTCTTTCTTATATGGAAGTGGAAGTGCACCAAACGGTGGACGTTGGCACACATACCTTGTTTATCGGTGAAGTGAAAGACGCAGGCGTTTTTAAACCTCAAGGTCAAGCGCTGACGTATGCGTATTATCATAATGTAATAAAAGGCAAAACGCCAAAAGGCGCAACACACGCGTAAGTATTCAAAAAAATAGGGGAGGAAATCAGTATGGTAAAATATATCTGTGAAGTTTGTGGTTATACGTATGATCCTGCTTTGGGTGATCCGGAAAACGGAATCCCGGCCGGAACCAAGTGGGAAGATGTAAAAGAAGACTGGGTTTGCCCGGTTTGCGGGGTAGGAAAGGACCAGTTTAAGCCTGAAAACTAAAA
>CAYUAA010000129.1:0-3283 GCA_964442585.1 uncultured Elusimicrobium sp.
ATGGGCAGTTGTTTTTCCACTTTGGGATAGTCGACGGTTAAATCCGCCATGTTTTTGATGACGGGTTTTTCTTTGCGGTACATTTTTACGCGGGCGTTCATAAAGTCTACGGACACGTAACCGTCGGGTTGGAAAAGGTGCATATAGCGGGCGCGTTCAAAACTGGCGCGGCTGGCGGTAACGTCGGCTACGGCGCCGTTATCAAAATGCAGGCGCACGTTGGCAATGTCTTCATGTGCGGAAAATACACTTAATCCCACCGCTTCTACATGTATTACTTCGGCCGGGATAAGGGTGTAAAGCAAGTCCAGATCGTGGATCATCAGGTCCAGCACGACGCTGATGTTAGACATGCGCGCATCATACGGTCCCTGGCGGTTGATGGTGATAAAACGGGGATTGTTGATATACTTGACGGCTTCCACTACGGCCGGATTAAAGCGCTCCACATGGCCCACTTGTAAAACGAGGTTATTGCGTTTGGCGGCGTTAATTAAGTCGCGCGCTTCCTGCATGGTAACGGCAATGGGCTTTTCCACCAGCGTATGTATGCCGCGTTCCAAAAAGAACATGCCGATTTGGTGGTGCAGCTGGGTAGGCGCCGCTACAATTACGGCATCTACCTGCCCTACCAGCTCTTCGGGCTTGGTATAAGGGGTGCAGTTGTGTTCCCAAGCTAATTTTTGGGCGCGCATTACATCGGGGTCGCACACGCCTACCAGCGTTACGCCCGGCATTTTAGCCAGGGTACGTGTATGAAAAGTTCCAATTTTACCGGCGCCAATAACGCCAAATTTAATGTTTTTAGTTTCCGCCATAGTTATCTCCGTTACTTTCTATTATACTTAAATTATATCTGTAGGGCGTAAAATCCTTCGCGTACGTAATAAAGATTGACAGCCGGGCCGATATTGGTATAATGTCTGTATGAGATATATGGAAAGAACGCTTGTTCTTATTAAACCCGATGCTATTGAAAAACGCATCAGCGGTCTTATTTTAGACCGGTTGGATCACCTCGGCCTGCAAATGACCGGGGCCAAGGTCGTTTCGCTTACGGAAGAATTGGCGCGCGCCCATTATAAAAATTTGGAAGGCAAACCGTTTTTGGACGAAGTCATCCAATACATGATGGGTGAATTTAACAATGTGCCTAACCACAAGATTTACGCGTTCGTATTCCAAGGCGAAAACGCCATTGCCAAAATCCGCCAGGAAATTGGCAGCACGAACCCGGAAAAAGCCGCCCCGTGGACTATCCGCGGCAGCTTTGGCCGCTTTATCGGCGATGTAATGCAGAACTGTGTGCACGCCTCCGGCTCTCCGGAAGATGCGGAAAAAGAAATCGCGCTTTGGTTTAAGCCCGAAGAGGTTCTGGACCGCTAATATGTTTGGCCGTTTTATAAAAAACTTTGCGCCGGTTGGCGTGCTGGCTTTATTGGCTTTGCCGCTTACCGGTGCAGAGGTGCAAGAAACCCCTGTTACGCTTAACACGCAGGACGGGTGGGCGCTGTCCGCCCTTTATTCGCCGGCGAAGGAAAATAACCGTACCGTCGTATTGTTGCACGATTTAGGTAAAAATAAAGAGGCCTTTACCTCTTTTAAAGCCGGGCTTGCCCAAGCGGGACTAGGCTATTTGGCGCTGGACTTGCGCGGTTACGGGCAAAGTACGGGCAAGGGGGCTGCGTCTTCGTTTGCGAAAGAAGGCGTAGATAACGAATTTAATAAAATGACGCGCGACGCCGAAGCCGCGTTTTCTTTTTTGGGTAAAAAAGGCGTTACGCAAGAGAAAATGGCCATTTTAGGCGCCGGGCTGGGGGCCAATGTGGCCGCCAAAAGTTTGGCGTTTGCGCAAGATGTGCCGATGCTGGCACTGATCAGCCCCGCTACCAATGTGCGCGATGTGCTGATAATCCCTTCACTTCGCGTCTATAAAAATGGCAACATTTTGATTGCGGCGGGCGCGGCAGATAAAAAAATGTTTTTGGAAGCCAGCGTGATTCGCAATGTGGCCTATGTTACCACAGGCGAAAATAACGGACGCGTTACGTTTTTGACGGCGTACGATTTGACGTCGCATGAAATGTTAGATAAGTATTTAACGCCGGCTGTCATTCAATGGCTTAAAACGCCCAAACGGCCGGAAGTATTGCCGGACGCCCCGCAAGAAACAGCGGTGGAGGAACAAGAAGATTCCTCCCAAGAGGATGCAGGCTTTATTATCCCTTCGGATACAGAAGAAGCGCTTTTCCCGTCCGTATTATTTTAATTAACGGCTTTGCGCCGTCAGGAGATTTTTCATGAAACCAGCCCGTATTGTTTTCCCTCGTTTCCAGTTTGGTGAAAGTGATATCAGCCACGCTGCTGATTTGGCGCGGCGCGGGGTGGGCGGTTTTTGCGTGTATGGCGGTACGGCGCAGGAAACGCTTGATTTTACGCACCGCATGAACGATGTTTCCCCTTACGGGCGGCTTTTGTTTTGTGCGGACATTGACGAAGATTTAAGCGAAATTATTACCGATGCGCCTGTATTGCCTTCCAATATCTCGTTAAATTCTTTTCCGTCGCCGCAGGATGCGGCTTACCGTAAAGGCAATTTAATTGCGCGCATGGCGCGCGCGGCAGGGCTTGACTGGGTGCTTGCCCCGGTGGTGGATTTGGGATACACTTCCCCTGCGTTTGGGGACGAGCCGATGACTGTTACCCGTCAGGCGGGGGATTTTATCGCCGGGCTTTCCAACGGCGGTGCGCTTAATTGTGTAAAGTATTTCCCGGGGGTTTCGGGCGCGCTTAAAACGCTGGCGCAAATGGAAGATGCCGAGTTTTTTCCTTATAAACATGTTTTCCGCCGGGCGGACGCTATTATGCCCTCGGACATGATTTTCCCTAATATCGACAACGACAACCAGGCCATGCTGTCGGACAAAATGATTAAAGGTCTTTTGAAAAAACGCCTTAATTATAAAGGCTGTGTGGTCAGTTTTCCGTTGTTTAAAGCACGCCTGCGTTACGAAGAGGCCAGCGCTATTAAAATGCTTCATTGCGGGGTGGAAGATATTTTGGCCCCTAAAGATGCGCAAAGCGTAATCGACGCGGTGGAGCGCTGAGGGAGAAGTATTCATTGGGCTTAGAATAACTGTGCCATTACCAAAGTCTTCTAAATGTTCGATTGCAATTTTTTGTGTATTATGCCCCATTTGTATACAAAGTTCCATGCTTAACCTCCCTTATCCATAAACAAATGTTTGCTTCGCTGCAGTCGCCGATTCTGGCGGTTCTACTG
>CAYUAA010000130.1:0-3264 GCA_964442585.1 uncultured Elusimicrobium sp.
GGTCCGCGTCGCCGTCGAAGCTAAAGCCGATAAAAGCGTTTTCTTTTACCGTCAGCCGGCGCATAAATTCGGTATGCAGCGCACCGACGTTTTTATTAATATTGGTACCGTCGGGCTTGGCGGCGGTGACGGTAACGTCCATACCCAAACCGGCGAACACGTTGACGGCCACCTTGTAACTCGCGCCGTTGGCGCAGTCCAACACCACTTTGGTGCCTTTTAACAGGTTGGCGTCTACGGTGGACATTAAGAATTGTTCGTAAAGTTGGACGAGCGATTCGTCCTGCATGAAAGTTCCCGTGGGAGCGGGGACGGAAGTTAACGTTTCGATTTCGGCTTCAATCGATTTTTCCAACTCTTCCGGCAATTTGGTGCCGGTGTTGGTAAAAAATTTGATGCCGTTAAATTCAGCCGGATTATGGCTGGCGGAAATAACCACCCCGCACAGACTGCCGGTTTTTTTAACCAAGTAGGCCACGGCGGGCGTAGGCGCGATGCCCACACTGATGACGTTCACGCCGCTGGCGCGGATACCTTTTTCGAGCGCCGCCAAAATGGCTGGGCCGGACGCGCGCGAATCCTGCGCGATAATTACTTGGGGTTTTAACTGCGCGCCTTGGGCGTATTTTTGCAGCTGGCCCAGGGCGGCGTACCCCAATTTTTGGATGAAATCATCCACCAACGGAAACTCGCCGGCGATGGCGCGAACTCCGTCGGTACCGAAGTATTTTCCCATGATGCACTTCCTCTTGCGCGCGGGTTTGGCGGAAACATCCCCCCAAACGGGCGTGCGGTTTTTTCCCGCAGCAACGGCAAAACCTAGTCAAAAAGTTCCGCTTGTTTAGCCTCCGGCTTGTCGGCTTTCGGCGCCTTCGGTTCCTCTTTAACGGGTTCGTCCGCTTCGGGCTCGGGCAAAGCGTCCTCTTTTGCCGCGGGTTTTAAGCCCAGGATGTCGTTAATTTCGGCAGCTTCCACTACTTCTTTTTCAAGCAATACGGCCACCAATTTATCGAACGCGGCGCGGTTGGAAACGATAATTTCCTTTGCGCGCGCATAGGACGACTTAATTAAATTCATGATTTCTTCATCAATCGTTCTGGCCAATTCTTCCGAATACGTAGTATGGCGGGACAAATCGCGCCCCAGGAAGACCTCACTGTCTTCCCCGCTAGGCAACGCAATCGGGCCGAGTTTGTCGCTCATCCCCAACTCCACCACCATTTTGCGGGCATAGGCCATGGTTTTGTT
The DNA here is from genome assembly GCA_964442585.1 of uncultured Elusimicrobium sp. Classification (GTDB taxonomy): domain Bacteria; phylum Elusimicrobiota; class Elusimicrobia; order Elusimicrobiales; family Elusimicrobiaceae; genus Avelusimicrobium. Next base: position 1,249 of record CAYUAA010000130.1, read on the forward strand.
CAAATCGTCGCTCGCGCCGGAGGTGATTTCCCCGAACACGATTTCTTCCGCCGCCCGTCCGGCAAGAAGGATGCACAGTTTGTCCAACAGTTCGGATTTGCTGGTTAAAAATTTGTCTTCCAGCGGCAGCTGCAGCGTATACCCCAACGCCTGACCGCGAGGAATGATGGTAACTTTATGCACCGGATCTGAATGGTTCGTCAGACGAGCGACCACCGTGTGGCCCACTTCATGCGCGGCGATGACTTCGCGCTCGTGCTTGGAAATAATGCGGCTTTTCTTTTGCGGGCCGGCGATCACGCGTTCCACAGCTTCGTCCATGTCCGCTTTTTCCACCGCTTCTTTATCGGCGCGGGCGGCTAAAATAGCGGCCTCGTTAATTACATTGGCCAGGTCCGCCCCCACAAAACCGGGCGTACCTTTGGCGACCGCTCTTAAATCCACCTCGGGGGCAAGTTTCACTTTTTTCGCATGCACTTTTAAAATATCTTCACGGCCCTGCAAGTCCGGCGCCGGCACGGAAACGTGACGGTCAAAACGGCCGGGGCGCACAAGCGCGGGATCCAGCACGTCGGGACGGTTGGTGGAAGCCATTAGAATAATGCCTTGTTTACTTTCAAACCCGTCAAGTTCAATTAATAATTGGTTGAGGGTTTGTTCGCGTTCATCATGTCCGCCGCCGATGCCGGCAAAGCGGCGTCTGCCCACGGCATCCAGTTCGTCGATAAAAATAATGGCGGGAGAGTTCTTTTTGGCCTGGTCGAATAAATCGCGCACGCGCGCGGCGCCCACGCCTACAAACATTTCCACAAATTCGGAAGCGGAAGCGGAGAAAAACGCCACGCCGGCTTCACCCGCAACGGCTTTGGCCAGCAGCGTTTTACCCGTGCCCGGCGCGCCGTACAACAACACGCCTTTGGGCAATTTGCCTCCAAGCTTTTGGAATTTTTTGGGATTTTTCAAAAACTTAATAACATCCTGCAGTTCTTCTTTGGCTTCTTCGCAGCCGGCCACGTCTTTAAACGTAACGGTGTTTTTGGACGGATCCTGCATTTTGGCTTTGGAACGTGCAAAGTTCATGGCGCTTTTGCCGTCGCTTCTTTGCGGGCGCAGAAAGATAAACCACCACAAGCCGACTAACAACACGATCCACAGCACGTTAAACAAAATGTTACCGATCCAGCTTTTGTCCTGCTGGGCTTTGTACGCGATTTTGGACGCAGACAACTCCTGCACCAAGCCGGGGTCTTCCATGCGCACCGTTTTAAACGGCGCAAATTGGCCCTGGTCGTTTTTGTACATGCCGGTAATTACACCCGGAGCGACCGTTAAATCCGACACTTCCGCCGCCGCCACTTTTTGCTTAAAGGCGGAATAATCCAGCACAGCCTCTTTGGTTCCCGGTTTATTAAACAGGAACACTGCCGCCGCAAAGACGAGAATCCACGCGGCGATTTGGCCGAAAGAAATAATCCGGCGGTTATTCGGACGTTTGTTCTTCATTATTTTCTAAATACTCCAATATAAGGCAGATTGCGGTAAAGCTCGTTATAATCCAAACCGTAACCGATGACAAATTCGTTTTCTACCGTAAAACCTACGTATTTGGGGTGAACTTCGGCTTTGCGATTGCAGGGTTTATCCAACAAGCAGCAAATTTCGATACTGGCCGCACCGCGGCTTTTTAAATTGCCCAAAAGATACTCAAGCGTCAGACCCGTATCCACAATATCTTCCACAACCACAACGTGACGGCCTTTAATGCTTTCGCGCAGGTCAAGCATGGTGCGCACCTGACCGGTGCTCGACGTGCCGGAATAGGAAGAAAGGCACATAAAATCCATATTGCAATCCACGCTGATGTTTTTCATCAGGTCGGAATAAAACAAAATACATCCGCGCAAAATACCTACAAAAAGCGGCTGCTTGCCGCGGTAATCGGCGGAAATTTGGCGGCCCAATTCGGCCACTCTTTTGGCAAGTTGTTCTTCGGAAAATAATACGCGTTCCAAAACG
>CAYUAA010000131.1:0-3248 GCA_964442585.1 uncultured Elusimicrobium sp.
CAACACATCCACCTTAACCGCCATCGGCAACGATTATTCGTACGATGTGGTTTTCTCCCGCCAAATTGACGGATTTGCAAAAGAAGGAGACGTGGTAATCGGTATTTCCACTTCCGGCAACAGCAAAAACGTATACCTCGCACTCGCGCTTGCCAAACGCAAAGGCTGCTTTACGGCCGGATTTTTAGGCAAAGACGGCGGCACTATTAAAGAAGTGTGCGACATCCCCCTCACCGTCGCCGTGAAAGATACGCCGCACATTCAGGCCTGTCACATTTTTATGGGCCACTGCATGTGCGACCTGGTGGACCAGGCTTACTAATTATGAAAATAGCCATCGGATGCGACCACGCCGGATTTCCGCTTAAAGAAACCGTCCTCCAAACGGTAAAACGTTTGGGACACGAAGTAACCGACTGCGGCACTTTTTCCTGCGAACGGACCGACTATCCCGATTACGCCGACAAAGTGGCTAAAATGGTGGCCGACGGCCAAACGGACCGCGGCATTTTGATTTGCGGCAGCGGCGTAGGCGTTTGCGTAGCCGCCAACAAAACCAAAGGCGTACGCGCCTGCGTCTGTCACGACGCGTACAGTGCGCGGCAAGCCGTCGAACACGACGCATTAAACGTGCTGTGCCTGGGCGCGCGCATTATCGGCTCTGCCGTAGCCGAAGAGCTGACCGAACGTTTTTTAAGCGCTTCTTTTCAAGCGGGAACCCGCCACGAAGACCGTTTAAACAAAGTAAAAAACATTGAAAATTTAAATTTTAAATAAGGCCCCCGTGGTCTTTATAAAAGGATGAAATAATATATGAATACACATGCAACACCTATGGCCGAAGGAATTATCCGCGAAGGCGAAATTAAATTGGAAGGACTGGAATTTAACACCAAATTCTGGGCCAAGGATCCCACCCTTTGGAAAAAAGATAAAGAACACATGGAATTTATCCCTAAATTTTTGGGTTGGCAAAAAGTGTACGACTGGACCCTGGAACGCCTCGACAGCGTTTTAGCGTTCGCCGACGACGTAAAAAAACATTTTAAACACTGCGTTATTATGGGCATGGGCGGCTCCTCTTTGGCTCCCGAAGTATTCCGCACCGTGTTCGGCAAGCAGGAAGGCTTCCCTGAACTGATCGTGCTTGACACCACCAACCCCGACTGGGTACACGCTGCCCGCACGCAAATCAACCCGGCGGAAACGCTGTTCATCTTCGCCAGCAAATCCGGCGGCACGGTGGAACCGTCTTCCCAATTTGCTTATTTCTATGACGAAGTGAAAAAAGCCGGCGTAAAAGAACCGGGCCAAAACTTTGCCGCTATTACCGACCCCGGCACCGGCCTGGAAGAACTCTCCAAAAAACACAAATTCCGCAAAACTTTCTTGAATCCGGCCGACATCGGCGGACGTTTTTCCGCGCTGTCCATGTTTGGTATCGTTCCGGCCGCCATTATGGGCGTGGACGTAAAGAAAATTTTGACCATCGCCAAAGAACAAGCCGCCACCTTTATGCCCGAAGCCCCCGCTAAAGACAACGCCGCCGTTAAACTCGGTGCGTTCATGGGCGCGTGCAACGTCAACCACGGTAAAGACAAACTGACCCTGCTCACCCCGGCGGACTTCGCCACCTTCGGCCTGTGGGCTGAACAGTTGGTGGCCGAATCCACCGGTAAAGAAGGCAAAGGCGTCGTTCCCGTGGCAGGTGAAACCTTGCATAAAAATTTCGATTACCGCGAAGACCGCTTCTTCGTCTATCTTTCCACCGGAAGCGAAGACGACAAACGCGTAGCCGCCGTGGCCAAAGATCTGGCCGAACGCGGTTTGCCGATGATGACCATCGAAATGCCCAACCACTATTACCTGGGAGCCATGTTCTTGCTGTGGGAAATCGCCACTGCGGCCGCCGGCGCCATTTTGGCTATCGACCCGTTCGACCAGCCCAATGTGCAGGAAGCCAAAACGCTCGCCAAAAATATTTTAGCCCAGCTCAGCGCGGGCAATATCCCGGCCGAAATTAACGCTCCGTTACTCGTTTCCAAAGACATTGCCGACGAAGTAAAGCTCGACACCTTGGCGCAGGACTTGTATTCCATCTTGGAAAGCAACGATTACATCGCCCTGCTCCCCTATGTTTATCCGTCTAAAGAAATGGACAACGCGCTGCTCACCCTGCGCGATAAAATCATGGCCCGCACCAAACGCGCCGTATTGTTTGGTTACGGTCCGCGCTACTTGCACTCCACCGGCCAGTTGCACAAAGGCGACGGTAACAATGGCGTATTTTTGATTTTGTCCGCCGACCCGGAAAACGACATCAAAATCCCGGGCCAGAACTACACCTTCGGCCAACTCTGCAACGCGCAGGCGTTGGGCGACTTCCAGGCTTTGGAATCCAAAGGCCGCCGCGTAATTAAAGTACACCTTACGCAGCCGCTCGTAAAAAGCGTGGAAAAAATCAGCAACCAATTCTAACCTTGCTTGAACAAAAGGCGGTCTTATTTTAGGCCGCCTTTTTTATTTTATTATGACAAAAAAAGTTTTTATTCAAACCTACGGCTGCCAAATGAACATAGCGGACTCGGAGGAAATGTTTTCCCACCTGGCTGCACGCGGCATGACCACTACCGACAATTTGGACGACGCCGACGCGGTGCTTATCAACACCTGTACCGTGCGCGATCACGCGGAACACCGCGCCGTTTCGTTTTTGGGCCGCCTGGGTGCGTGGAAAAAAGAACGCCCCGGCCGTCGCGTTATTTTTGCCGGCTGCGCCGCCCAACGCATGGGTGAACAGTTAAAAAAACATTATCCCTTTTTAGATATCCTTTCCGGCGCAAAAAATATTGAACGTTTTGGAGAAACGCTTGATAAAAGCGGCCTGTTTCCCCCCACTGGCCCGCAAGGCGAGCCGTTAAAACCCGGTCTGACGGGATACGTTACCATTATGCGCGGGTGTAACTTTGCCTGTACGTATTGCATCGTTCCTACGGTGCGCGGACCTATCAAATGTCTGCCGCAAGAAGACATTTTAGCCGAGGTGCGTCGTAAAGCCGCTCAGGGAGCCAAAGAAATTATGCTTTTAGGACAAACGGTTAATGCGTATTCCGATGGGCAAACCTCGTTTGCCGACTTGCTCAACCGCGCGTCCGAAATCCCGGGAGTAGAACGCGTGCGTTTTACAAGCCCACACCCCATCTATTTTACGCCCGCGTTTTTGGCGGCCGTCAAAGACAACCCCAAAA
>CAYUAA010000132.1:0-3206 GCA_964442585.1 uncultured Elusimicrobium sp.
TGTCGATGAAATTTAAGTATTTTGTGCCGTATGTCGGCGGCGGGGTGGATTATACGACGCTGGATGTAAACCGCGCGGATTTAGATGCGTCGCTCGTTGGTACGCGCGAGCATGCCGCTACGGCGCGCGCAACGGCCGGGTTCAACTTTAAACTGCCTTCTTATTTGGATTTAAGTTTAGCCGCCAACTACGCTTATTATGGTTTGGGGGCGGAAGCTTCGCTGTCACTGCGATTTTAAGAATGTCTCAAAGTAATTTTGGCTTGGATGCGGGACGAAAATTTCGTCCCGCATTTTTTCTGCCAATAAAAATTTGTTTCCAAGGGTTGTATTGTTTTTTTTTTTTGATACACTGGATATAACTTACATATAAGGGGATATATTACATGTATCAATATCGCGGGTTTACTCTTATAGAGTTATTAGTGGTTGTTTTAATAATAGGTATTTTATCGGCGGTGGCATTGCCGCAATATACTAGAGCGGTAGAAAAAAGCCGCGCTGCTAACGCTTGGGTGATTTTAGACGGTATACGTAAGGCGGTTACTGTTTACGAGTTAGCCGGCGAATCGTTGGCGACGCTGCGTTCCTCTTCTCCGCCTTGGGATGCGTTAGATTTAAGTTTTCCGCTGGAAAAAGTAGCGGTAGGTTCGCAAACTTTTTTAAAAGATAAAAACTTTTATTACCAGTTAGATTTACCCGAACAGGTGCGTGCGTACCGCAATAATTCTTCGGGTGGATACCCCGGTGATTTTGATTTAACAATCAAAATACAACCCTCTGTGGCGGCGTTGGCCCCCGGGGATCGCACGTGTGCGGCCCGTACGACCGAGGGACATAAGCTGTGCAAGTCGCTTGGCGGCAAGTTGCGCAGCGGCAGCACAAGCGATTATATTTTATAAAAAAATAAATATATCCCGGTTCGCCGGGGCTGTCTAATAAAAAACCGGGCTTATAAAAAGCCCGGTTTTTTTCTTGTTCGAAAACGTTACTTATAATAGATGTCTTTTTTCGTCTTATCCGCCGCGTCTTTCCCGGCGACGGCTTCTAAAACAGCAAACGCAAAATCAATCGTCGCCGCCGCGCTTTTGCCGGTAATGATGTTTCCGTCGCGCACGGCGTAATCGTCTTGATATTGTCCGCCGAAATCCTCATTCATGGACATAAAACACGTATATTTTTTGCCTTTTAAATAGCCCGCATGACCCAACAGCGTGGGACCGGCGCAGATGGCGGCGACCACTTTTCCCGCATCTATAAAATATTTGATAAGGGTTTGCACTTCGGCGCTGGCTTCCAAGGCCTTATATTCCGGTCCGCCGGGAATGACAAGCGCGTCGTACTCCGCCGCATTTAACTGCGAAAACGGATGCAAACGGGTTATCGTCAGGCCAAAACGGCCTGTGGCGTCTTTGTCTAAAAGAGAATAGACGTCCACTGTCAGTCCTCCGCGGCGCAGAATGGCGTAGGTGCCTACAGCTTCAATTTCTTCAAATCCGTCTGTAACAATCATGCAAACTTTCATTATTCTTCCTCCGGAGATCGGTCTTCATACGGCTCAAATAAGCCGGGGAACAGTTGGTCTTCCACAATGCGCGCGCAGTCAGCCACACAGCCGCGGCAAGAGCGCAGTCGGTCCGTTTTGCCGTCCGTGCCGCGCAAAAGGGCGCAGCAGGCGGTGGTGTTCCAGTTTTCAAACTGTTTAATCATGTGGCCGCCTAAATCGAAGGTGGCAAATTTGGTGGCGGGTGCTTGCATGTTGCCGTCGCTGTTTTTAAGTCCGGCCAACATCATCATGGCGCAAATGGACCCGCACATTTCGTAACGTTTGGCGATGCCCAGACCATAGGCTTCCACCGCGCGAAAGGCGGTTTTTTCGTCCATATCCAAAAGATCGCAATACGTGCAGGCCACGGCTTGCGCGCAGTTATATCCGTTTTTGTGGCGGTTTTTGGCGAGTTGTACGCGAGATTTCATAAAACAATCCTTATTGAGTATTTATAAAAAACCCGCAGGGCGTGCGCCCCGCGGGGAAGAATTATTTGGCGGCTTTTTTAAGCGCGGCCACTTTGTCCGTCTTTTCCCAGGCGAACTCTTTGCGGCCGAAGTGACCGTAGGCCGCCGTGGGGCAATAGCCGGGGTTTCTTAGCTTGAAATGTTCGATGATGCCGCGCGGCGTAAGGGGGAATACCTTACGGGCGATTTGCGCGAGTTTTTCATCGGGCAGAACGCCGGTGCCGTCCGTATCCACGTAAAAGCCGACGGGTTCGTCGCGTCCGATGGCGTACGCAATTTGTACGGTGCATTCATGCGCGAGTCCGGCCGCAACAATGTTTTTTGCGATGTAGCGCGCCATATAGGCCGCGGAACGGTCCACTTTGGTCGGATCCTTGCCGGAGAACGCGCCTCCGCCGTGAGGGCAGCGGCCGCCGTAAGTGTCTACAATAATTTTGCGTCCCGTAAGCCCGGTGTCGGACTGCGGCCCGCCGATGACGAATTTTCCCGTGGGGTTGATATACACTTTCGTGTTTTTATCCATCCACTTTTTGATTTCGGGCGTAAGGGCTGCGGCGGCAATTTCTTTTTTGGATTTTTCGGTAATTTTGTCGCCGGATTTGTCTAAAATGTCTTCGGTGTGTTGGGTGGAAATAACCACGGTATCCACGCGGACGGGTTTTCCGTCTTGGTATTCCACCGTTACTTGGCTTTTTGCGTCCGGGCCCAGATAGGGGAGCGTTTTGTTGCGGCGTACGTTTTCCAGGTTTTTCAGAATTTCGTGGGAAAGCACCAGCGAAAGCGGCATCAGTTCCGGCGTTTCGTTTACGGCATAGCCCACCATAAGGCCCTGGTCGCCCGCGCCGCCGACGTCCACCCCTTGGCTGATGTCGGGCGATTGTTTGCCGATTACGTTGATTACGGCGCAGGTTTTGTAGTTAAAACCGTATTTGGCATCGTCGTAACCAATGTTTTTGATTACGTCGCGCGCAATTTGTTCCACATCCACCCAGGTACGGGTAGTAATTTCGCCGCCGATGACCACAAGACCCCTCGTGATGTACGTTTCGCAGGCGACGCGGGCGGTTTTGTCTTTCTTTAAAATTTCGTCTAAAATAGCGTCGGAAATCTGGTCGCAGACTTTGTCCGGGTGGCCCTTGGAAACGGACTCGGACGTAAAAAAGCATTTTCCTTGTTTAATCATAACTACGG
>CAYUAA010000133.1:0-3068 GCA_964442585.1 uncultured Elusimicrobium sp.
CCGGGGGTAAACCCGCCCAGACGTTTGGAAATTTCCATAATCTGTTCCTGGTACAGCATACAGCCGTAGGTGTCTTTAAGCGGTTCTTCCAACAGGGGCGTTTCGTATTCGATTTTTTCCTGCCCGCTTTTGCGGCGCACAAACATGTCCATCATGCCCGATTCCATCGGGCCCGGGCGGTAAAGCGCCACCAAGGCCGACAAATCGCTAAATTGCGAAGGCTGCAATTTTTTAATCAAATCGCGCATGCCGCCGCTTTCTAACTGGAAGATTCCCAACGTTTTGCAGGCGGAGAGCATGTCGTAGGTTTTCTTGTCGTCCAGCGGGATTTTATTGATGTCGAAATCCGGATTGTGGCGTGCGCGGATCATTTTTTCGGCGTTGTCGATAACCGTTAACGTGCGCAGACCCAAAAAATCCATTTTTAAAAGCCCCAGGTTCGAGCAAGGTTCGCCTTCGAATTGGGTTGTGATGGCGTCGCGCGCGCCGCGCGCCAAAGGTACATATTCGGACACGGCATCCTTAGTGATCAGTACGCCGGCGGCGTGGATACCCGTGTGGCGTTTTAAGCCCTCAATTTTGCGCGCCATTTCAAACAGGCGTTTGCTTTGGGGATTATTGGTTACTTCGTTGCGCAGCTCATTAATATCGAGCGCTTTTTCAAGCGTCATTTTCGGATCGTTGGGAATCATTTTGGCGATGCGGTTGGCTTCGGCCACCGGTATTTCCATCGCGCGCGCCACGTCTTTAAGCGCGAGTTTGGCTTTCATGGTTCCAAACGTAATAATCTGGGATACTTTATCATGCCCGTATTTGCCGCGTACATAGTCGATAACGCGTTCGCGGCCGGCGTCGGACATATCAATATCCAAGTCGGGCATGCTGACGCGGTCCGGGTTCAAAAAGCGTTCAAACAGCAGTTTATTTTGAATGGGGTCTACGCGCGTAATATCCATACTGTACGCCACCAGTGATCCCGCGCCCGATCCGCGGCCGGGACCTATCGGAATCCCGTTTGCGCGAGCCCAGTTGATAAAGTCCTGCACGATGAGGAAGTAACAGTCGAATCCCATTGTAATAATAACGTTGAATTCGAATTCCAGCTGTTTCCAATAATTGGCCGGCACGTTGCCGTTCATTTTTTTGGTAAGGCCTTTGCGACACAAATCTTTAAAGTATTCGGCGGAGTTGGGAAACTCTTTGGGGATATCAAAATTGGGCAGAATAAAGCCGTGTTTGGGGAATTGTAAGTCGCACTTTTCGGCGATAGCCAGGGTGTTGGAGCACGCTTCGGGCGTGTGGGAAAAGAGGGCGCACATTTCCTCTGGCGATTTAAAGTACAATTCGTGGGACATTTGCATGCGGCGCGGATCGTTGAGCGTTTTACCGGTGGCGATGCAGACGTGTACGTCATGCGCTTCCCAGTCTTCCTTTTTTTCGTAGTGGCAGTCGTTGGTGGCCACGACGGGGATACCTGTCATTTTAGACACGTCTTTTAACAGCGGCAAAGATTCCACTTCTTCGCGTATGCCGTGGTCCATCAGTTCAATATAATAATTGCCCTTGCCGAAGATGTCTTCGTATTCTTTGGCCAGCGCACAGGCTTTTTCGAATCCGCCGTCCATACGCACGTATTGCGATAAAAAACCTTTCAAACAGCCCGACAGGCACAACAGCCCGCCGCTGTGCCGGGATAAAATTTCTTTGTCGATACGGGGATGATAATAAAACCCGTCCACCCAGGCCAGGGAGTTGAGTTTCATTAAATTTAAATAGCCTTCGTGGTTGCGCGCCAAAAGCGTTAAGTGGCCGGTGCGGGATTTGTCTTTTTCGGTATATTTGCCTTCGGTGATGTAGAATTCGCAGCCTACGATGGGCTTAATGCCGGCGGCATGGGCCGATTCGTAAAAATCCAGCGCGCCGTACATGTTGCCGTGATCGGTAATGGCCATGGCGGGAATACCCTGCGCCGCCAAGCCTTGTAAAAATTTGGAGGGCTTGTGGTTTTCGGACACGCGCAGCATGCCGTCCAAGAGGGAGTATTCTGTATGGTTGTGCAGTTGTACAAATTCGGCCATGGGTAAAATCCTTATTCAAAATCTGTCAGGCGGGCGCGGACCCGGCGGACGCCGGGGAACGGGCCAAATGGTGTAAAATATTTATATGAAACATTATAGTAAATTAAAAGAAACAAAAATTTCTTCCAAGCTTCTCTATAAGGGAGTGCTAAATGTGCGTCTGGACGGGGTAAAACTGCTTAACGGTAATACTTCTACCCGCATTTATTTTGAACACCGCGGCGCCAGCGGCATTCTTCCGGTGGAAGACGGACACGTCTACCTGGTGCAGCAGTACCGCTACCCTATCCGGCGGGCCACATGGGAAATTCCGGCCGGAAAACGCGAACCGGGGCAAACGTATTTGGCCTGCGCGCGCGCGGAACTCAAGCAGGAAACGGGTCTGACGGCCAAATCGTTAAAAGAAGCGATGGTGTTTCACCCGTGCAACGCGTTTTCCAACGAAGAGCAACATCTTTATGTGGCTACTGGCCTTAAGCGCGGCAAGGACTGCCCGGACGAGGACGAATTTTTAAACGTGCAAAAATTTCCGCTGGAAAAAGTCTATAAAATGGTGGAAAAAGGTGAAATTACGGACGCCAAAACCATTTTAATGCTGCAGTGGTATCAATTACACCACAAATAAAAATTAATAAGAAGCCCTCCAACCGGAGGGCTTCATTTAATTGGCGCCCGACAGAATAATCCAGGTATTGGTTGTCTTTATAGAGGGGCTCTTTTGTTATATTCCGCCTATTCAAAACATTATAGCGGTTTGGCCAGTTTAGCAATTCGGAGGTCGGTAAAATTTTTGCCTGGAGATTCTCTCTTTGGCGCAGGCCCGGGAGACGCGCCAAAACATTTGCGCGTTTTTATTTTTCCGTCTTCACAGGCCGCCTAAAATAAGCTATCCTATTATATATATTCTTTACTGGAGGGCTTATGCCTGAAAATCCCGTTTTGGAACGCGTATTATTTTCCGAAGAACAACTTGCCAAAAGAGTGGCCGAA
>CAYUAA010000134.1:0-3044 GCA_964442585.1 uncultured Elusimicrobium sp.
GGTTTATGTGGTATGAAGCGCTGGACTTGTTCCGCGAAGTCATTAAACATAAAAACATTGTAGCTGTCGACGTAGTGGAAGCCTGCCAACGCAAAGCCGATACTATTACGGAATTTAACACCTCTAAGTTAATTTACCGCTTAATGGGATACTTGGCATTGAAAGACGAAAAGAAAAAATAGTTTTACCCAAAACAAAACCCCCGCCCGATTGGGCGGGGGTTTTTATGTTTTAACCCAGCTTAAAATTTATAACCGACTTTGGCCAGGATAGACAGATAACTGTAGTTTTTTGTGCCGGAAACACCTTCAATATCGTATTTCCCAAGATCAAACCGAAAACCTTGATAGCGGATCTCACCGCCAACCACCCAGTTGCTTTGACCCAGATCGGCTTCCACACCCGCACCGACAAAATAACCAAACGAGGAAGAGCTTCCGTCCACGCTTTCGTTGCCGGCCCAAGATTCAAGTTTAATTTTGCCTTTGGCGGAAGTCAACCCCACCCCAAAAGGGACATACACGCGCACGCGGTTTTGGGGATTTACGTTTAAGCGGCCAACAGCCATTAAGTTAAAAGTGTTCATAGAAGATTTAAAAGTACTACGACCGTTGAAAGAGTGCAGCTCATATTCAGCTTCGCTAAAAGCACCGCCGCTGACTTCTCCGCCGACACCGAAATAATCGCTTAAAAAGTATAAATAAGACGCACCAAAACCAACGCCGGAATCGCCCCAGTCTAAATCATTTATTTTAAAAAGATGAGATCCGTCATAAAAGTACATATCGTCCATTCCCGCATCCTGCAAAGGAGCAAGCGCCCCCAAATAACCGCTAACCAATTGGGTCCCGGCTTCAATCCCCTTGGCCTTAACGGAAGAAGCAAAACCAAAGAATATGCCTAATAAAACAGCAAATACTGCTAATTTTTTCATTTTTACTCTCCTTAATAATGTGGCATTCACAATAATGCAATATATAATATATTATAAAAAAATGAAACGCAAAGAAAAATGCTTCGCGTTGTACGCCGTCCACAGAAGATATCATCCGACGTTGCTCAATGCCATACAGGAGGAAATATCCCCACAGAAACCGGTCCAAGCTGCGCGAACCGAGTGGAATACGGCGTAGTGGCAATTAGGCAAACCCCAAAGAGCGAATAAGACGACAGAATTTTAAAAATTGTTTATCCTTAAAAATATACGGAACGAAAGTTCCTTTTCGTTCCGTATGCGCAAACAAGTTAAAACCCTTTATTATAACGGCGGCAGCGGCCCGACGTCCCCATTTTCCGGCAACACATACGGCGTTTTTAACAACGCTTTGGCCGCATCGTCAAAGCCCCATTTGTCTTTAAACGAAAGGACATACTGGTATTGTTTTACCGCATCTTCGCGGCGGCCTAACAAATCGTACACCTGGCCAAGACGGAACTCGTTCCACAATCCCCAGCGGCTGACTTCCTGGCCTTTTAACGCTTCGCGGCCTTCTTCAAACGCTTCGCGGGCTTTATCAAAATGGCCTTTGGCCATTTGCACCGTGCCTAGGGCCGTATAAGCGCGCGCAATATAAATGTCTTTATAAAACGGGTCTTGGCCGATAAGCTCCAAAAACTGGTCCGCCTGAGCGGTTACGCCGTCGTAATCGCCGGTTTCATACAGACAAATTACTTCCACATAGTGCATCAGCGGATTTTTGGGATATTTGGCACGCAGCTCGCGAATATATTCCACCGATTTGGCAGGATCGTAATATTTACTGCCACGCGTATTTTGCACTTCAATCAATAGCAGTTTGGCGCTGTCGGCCGTGAACATGGCCTTTTCGCGTGCGGCGTTTAATTGCTTGACACCTTCGTCCGGATTGCCTTTAATCGCTACAATTTTAGCCAATACTTTAATAACGGACGGCAACGTACCCGCATAATACTGATACACTCCCAAGCCAAAATAGGCGTCATAATATGTCGGGTCAATTGCTAAAGAACGCTCCAAATTTTTAATGGCTTTGCGGCCCGAAAAATACGCCGTAATCCAGCTGCGGTTGCGCATGGAGAACATCGCGCGCAGACCGTACAGCGCGCCAATACCCATAAAGGCGTTGGGATCCTCGGGGTGTTGTTTTATCCAGCGTTTGATACCGGCGATGGAATCGTCCAAAATTTTTTCAAACACTTTGCGCTGTTTATCGTCGCTGGTTTCAAATTCGTATTCATAGCGCGACCAAGCGATCATCGCATTGCCAAAGTGCGCAAACGGATGGTCCGGGTAATCGGCAAATACGCGAGCGATATGTTTGTCGGCGGTTTCGAAATCTAAACTGTAAACGCCGTTGATGCCTTCACTGGCGGAGGCCATAACGTCCGGCGGCAGCTGGATTTCCGCACGCGCCGGTAAAACGGCGGCGGACGCCAACAGGCAGACCGCCGCCACCACACAAATAAATTTGCGCATTATTTTTTAGCCTCAATTTTGTCTTTGCCAAAGTACGGACGCAACGCTTCCGGAATGATAACGGAACCGTCCGCCTGTTGGAAGTTTTCCAAGATGGCAGCAAACGTGCGGCCCACGGCCAAGCCACTGCCATTTAAGGTGTGGACATATTCCTGCTTGCCTTGAGCGTTTTTAAAGCGCAGACCCATGCGGCGGGCTTGAAAGTCCAAACAGTTGGAGCAGGAAGAAATTTCGCGGAATCTGTTTTCGCTGGGCATCCAAACTTCAATATCGTACGTTTTGGCGGATGAAAAGCCGATGTCTCCGCTGCACAGTTCCACTACATGGAACGGAATCTGCAACACTTTTAATACGTCTTGCGCGTCCAACACCATGGTTTCAAGCATTTGATAAGATTCTTCCGGCTTGGACAGCATTACAAGTTCCACTTTGTCAAATTGATGGTTGCGGATCAGCCCGCGCGTGTCTTTACCATACGTGCCCGATTCCTTGCGAAAGCACGGGGAATAGGCCGTTAATTTAATCGGCAATTCGGCTTCCGGCACCACGCGGATGCGGTTTAAGTTGGTGAGCGGAATTTCGGCGGTGG
>CAYUAA010000135.1:0-3024 GCA_964442585.1 uncultured Elusimicrobium sp.
CCCATGTCATGGATAAGTCCGCCCCCGTATGGGCGGGCGCGGCGGAAAATTCGACTTCCGGCAGTTCGGAGCCTTTAAAATATTCCGCGCTGGAAAGCTTTAACATAACGTCTTGTTTCAATTTTTCTAGCATGGTGAGTTATTTCGTTTTCGCGGTTTTTTTGACCGTCGTTTTTTTGGTTGTGGTTTTTTTAGCCGCGGTCTTTTTTACGGCCGCTTTTTTAGCGGTGGTTTTTTTAGCCGCGGTTTTAGCGGCGGCTTTTTTTACAGCCGGTTTTTTAGCGGCGGTTTTTTTAGCCGTCGTTTTTTTAGCGGCGGTCTTTTTTGCGGCCGCTTTTTTTACCGTTTTCTTTACGGGTTTTTTGAAATCGATTTCTTTGCCGAAGCTGAAAATTTTATCCAACGCGTAAAAATCGCGCGCTTCCTGCGTCATGACGTGGACCAAGAATCCGCCGTAGTCGCTTACGCGCCACTGGTTGCTGTCGCCTCCGTCGCGATTGGATTTATAGTAGCCTTCTTCTTTGAGTTTTTTGCTGATTTCTTCTTCCACCGCATCCAGATGCGGTTTGGAAGTGGCGGTGGCGATAAGTACAAAGTCGCACAGCGAGGAAAGCCCGCACAAATCAATCACTTTAATATTTTCGGCCTTCTTGTCATCGGCCAGCCGGGCCGCCAGGCAAACAAGTTCTTTTGTATTCATATTTCCACCTCATTAAAACGGTATATACGGCAATTAATTTAGTCTAGCATTTTTGGGGGCGTATTGGCGAACGTTACAGGGGCATTTGAAAGTCTTTCCCCAGGATGATGCGCGTATCGCAAATTACGTTGGGGGCCGAGCCGGTGCGTATTTCGCCGTTAATGCCCACAGCCTGGCTGAGTTGTTTTACCTGTACCAGGCGGCCGCTATAGTCTTCCACCCACGAAGTATCCTGTAAAGCGGGGTAGTTGTCATACTGCAGCACGTCCACGCGCAGCTGGCCTTTTTGGTTTTGGTCGCGCAGGTATTGCGTCAGTTCCAGGGCGAGGCCTTTGCGGCCGGAGGCGTTTAGCACTTCCACCACAATCGGACGGTTTTTGAGGGCCAAAGGAGCCTTTGCCGACATTTCCGGCACTACGGCGGGAACGGGTTCGGATTTATGGGCGGAGCGCTTTTTGGCGCGGGGGAACGTGACGGCGAAGTCGCTCGGTTCTAATTGGGTGAGTTCTAACGATAAAAGCGCAAATTCGGCTGGGGATAAATTAGTGCGCCGTCCGTGCCGGGCGGCCAGATAGTCCCACGCCGCTTTGGGGGCCAAAAACGGATTGTAACGCCAGGAAGAGAGGGCGTTTTTAAAACCGTCCCAAAATTCCTCCCGCTGGGTTTGGGCGGGTTCGAAAAATTTGGGATTATCGACGGAAATGTGTTCGGATTCCAACAATTTTTTCGTGCGTTCGAGCGGATTTTTTTGGTTAAATTTTTCGCTGAGCATGCGCACGGAGGCTTTTCTCGTTTTGGGATTGTAAGAAACAAACATGGCCGGCTTGGTCAATACGGTAATTTGAACGGCTTCTTTTTTATCGCCCGCCAAATTCCCGGCCAACGGCGAGCTGAACTGCTGCCAGGCCGCCCATCCCGTCGCACCCAACAAAACAAGCAGTAAAAGCCGTCCGGTTATTTTGCTTTTTTGATGAGATGGTTCCATAAATCAATCCCCAGCGGGCACAGCCATTTTTGTGAGTCGATGGTAAACAGCAGTTTACGGTTAGCCGCATACAGCAGGGCGTTGTCCAGGTCTTGCAATGCCAGATTGCGGATGACAAACGCGTCTTTATATTTGCGGTCTTTGGATGAAATATCCGCCACAAATAAAATTTTGGAAAGGGGGCTCATTTCCAGACTGCCCAGCGTATGCTCGGCGATGGCGCTCAACACGTCTCTATCTTTTACGCCAAAGAGGTTTTTTGCCAGCCAGCACGACACATAGCTGTGCAGCAGGCTGGGTTCCTGGCGGCAGATGTCTTCAAAAAACGGCACTTTGATTTTGTGTTTTTTGCAAAAAGAAATCAGTTCCGGGCCGGAAAAACCTTTTCCCGCGTCGTGCAGAATGCCGGCGCGTACGGCGGATTCCACGTTTACATCGTAGATATCACTCAAAGCGGCGGCCATTTCGGCCACATTTTTGGAGTGTAAATAGCGGTTGGTTTTTAAATGCGTTTTGAGCCAATCGTGCACGTCGAGCCCGTAGAGTTTGTTTTGGCGGATGGTGGGCGCGATGATGGCGGGCACCGTGTCGGGCACGTCCCCGCACGCCAAAATGTGCGCACGCACGCGGCTGGAAGAAAGTTTGGGAAAAAATCCCGGCAGAAATACGTGACGGAATTTGGCGGGTTTTTCGTCATACCCCTTGCGTTTGCCGGCCACGACGACGGCGTGTTTAAAAATAAAATCCGGGTTCTTCCAGTTGTGCAAATCGTTTAAGCAGTCAGTGCCCACCAGAAGGTAAATTTCCGGGTCTTTATACAGTTTCTGTAAGTATTGCACCAACTGATACGTGTAGGTTTTGCCGCCTTGTTTGAGTTCGTAATCGTCGAACACTACGTTTTTGCCGATGCCTTTAAACGCTTGTTTGAGCATTTTCATGCGCAGGCGGAAAGGCGTGGGCGATTTAGCCTTGAACGGCGAGTGGTATGCCGGAACGATATGCGCAACGTCTGGCGCGATTACTTTCATTGCGCGGCGGAATAAAGAAACATGGCCTTTGTGGACGGGGTCAAAACTGCCCCCAAAAACAAGAACTTTCATAACACCTCATTATACAAGTTTTTTGGCGGTTTCCAAGCCTTGCAGCAGGGATTTTTCCATAAACGAGTATTCCCATTTCCCGTACCTTCCGGCGCACAAACAACCGCGCCGTTCCAAGCGCTCAAGCGTTTTTTGTACGGCGTTCCGGCGGTTTTTATCGTAAACGGCGTAGGCGTAGGGTACAAATTGCCAAAAAGAAAATAATTTTTCGTCGTGCTTGTTTATTATACCTTTTTGGA
>CAYUAA010000136.1:0-3003 GCA_964442585.1 uncultured Elusimicrobium sp.
AAACACAAAAACGCCGCAGGGGAAGATACCGCCACCGATGTAAAAGTGGTAGATTTTGAGCGTCCCGAAAACAACGAGTTTTTAGCCGTCAACCAATTTACTATCCAGGGGTCTATAAACAACCGTCGGCCCGACATTGTGGTATTTATTAACGGTTTGCCGATTGCCGTTATTGAACTGAAAAATCCAGCAAACGAAAAAACGGATATTTCCGCCGCGTACAACCAAATCCAAACCTATAAAGAGGACATCCCGGATTTGTTCAACTATAACTTGGCGTGTATCCTTTCCGATGGTATCGTGGCGCGGATTGGCTCTCTTTCCGCCAATGAGGAACGCTATATGCCCTGGCGCACCCTGCATGGGGAAAAACGCGATAATCCTACCGAGCACGAGGCCGAAATCCTAATCAAAGGGTTTTTTGATAAAACTCAGTTATTAGACTATCTGCAGTATTTTGTCGTGTTTGAAAAGGATGAAGCCAAAACTATCAAAAAGATTGCGGGCTATCATCAATTTTGGGGTGTGCGTAAGACGGTAGAAAGTATCGCCCGCGCGCTGGAAACCGGCAGCGGCAAAGGCGGCGTAATTTGGCATACCACCGGCTCGGGCAAGAGTTTATCTATGGTCTGCCTGGCCCATAAAATTATGCTCTCTACCCGTATGCAAAACCCTACTATCGTTTTGATTACCGACCGTAACGATTTGGATACCCAGCTTTCCGGCACGTTTGCCCGCTGCGCGCCGCAACTTTCGCCCGCAGCCGCTACCAGTCGGGAAGAAATGCAGAGTTTGCTGAAAAATCGCCCCAGCGGCGGCGTTATTTTTACCACTATGCAAAAATTCCTGCCGGAAGACGGACAGGATACCTTCCCTGTTCTTTCCGAGCGGAAAAACATTGTGGTAATTTCGGACGAAGCGCACCGCACGCAATACGGTTTTGGCGCCAGTTTCCGCGGAGGAAAACTAAAATACGGCTATGCAAAATACCTGCGCGATGCACTGCCTAACGCCTGTTTTGTGGGCTTTACAGGGACGCCCGTATCCGAAGCCGACCGCGACACGCAGGCCGTTTTTGGCGAATATGTGGACGTGTATGATATGCAAGCCGCTATCCGCGACGGGGCCACTGTGCCGATTTATTATGAGGCGCGCCATATCCAATTAAACACGCGCGAGGCTTTGTTAAAACACTTTGACGATGAGGTAAACCGGCTGGCGGCCGATATGTCCGACCCCGAAAAAGCCCAAATGCGCTGGCTGACTGTAGAAAAACTGGCTGGGCTGCCGGAACGCCTAAAAGTATTGGCGGTGGATTTGGTGGATCATTTTGAAAAAAGGCTCCAATCCTTAGATGGTAAAGGAATGATTGTTTGTATGAATCGTAATATTGCCGTGCGGCTGTATGATGAAATTGTCAAAATTCGCCCGCAATGGCACAGCGCCGACCCCAAAGAAGGGGCTATTAAAGTGATTATGACGGGGTCTGCGTCTGACCCGGAAAATTATAAACCGCATTTGCATAATGAGCGCGTCCAAAAAGAAATAGAGAAACGGATGAAAAACCCGGACGATCCTTTAAAACTGGTTATTGTATGCGATATGTGGCTGACGGGTTTTGACGTGCCGAACCTGCACACCATGTATATTGATAAGCCGATCCGCTCGCATAATTTAATCCAGGCCATTAGCCGCGTAAACCGCGTATTTAAGGATAAGTCCGCCGGCTTGGTGGTGGATTATATCGGTCTTGCGCGTAGTTTGGAAGAAGCGGTGAGGGATTATACCCAGGGCGGAGGCCGCGGTGATGTGGCGGCCAACATTCAGCGGGCCTACGAACTTTTACAGGAATATATGGAGAAATGCCGCGAAATTTTGCGCGGGTTTGACTATTCCGATTTTAGAAACTGCGCCTATGAACTTGTCCCGCAGGCATGGGATTTTATTTTAAAAAGTCAGCAGGACCGTGAAGCGGCACAAAAGCAATTTTCGGATAATGTGCTGGCCGCGCAAAAAGCGTACGGTTTGTGCCAGAGTTTGCCCGAAGCCGCCGCTTTGGTGGATGAATTGGCGTTTTTCTGCCTCATCCATACGGCTATGACGAAAAAGACGCATACCGGCAAATCCAAGAAAGAACTTTCGGAGTTGATCGGACGGTTGGTAGCCCAAACGATTGCGACGGACAAGCCCATTGATGTTTTTGCGCAAGTGGGGTTAGATAGGCCGGATTTATCGTTAGTAGATGAGCGTTTTTTGGATAAAATCCGCAATATGAAGCAGAAGGATCTGGTGGCGGAAATGTTGCGGCGATTAGTAGAGGGGGAAATTTCCACCAAATTCCGCTTAAACCTGCCCCAGTTTAAGAAATTTTCCGAAAAATTAAAGGAAACCGTCAACAAATATAACAATGGCGCACTGCAAACGCAGGAAGTGATAGAGGCGCTCATTGCCCTTGCCAAAGAAACAAACCAGGCCACTTTGCAGGGGGAAAAGTTAGGGCTGTCTGAGAAAGAGCTGGCCTTTTATAATGCGCTGGAAGAAAACGAAGCTTCCGTCCGGGAATTGGGGGAAGATGTTCTCAAACAAATTGCCCAAGAATTGACCAACTATCTGCGCGGCTCTGTAAAAGTGGATTGGAGCAAGCGGGAAAGCGTGAAAGCGGGTATTCGCCGCGCGGTAAAACAAATCCTGCGTAAGTACCACTACCCGCCGGATCAGCAGGAATCCGCCACAGAGCGCGTGCTGGAGCAAGCGGAACTAATTAGCGAGGATTTAGTAAAGTAAAAATAAACCTGGAATAACTTGACTTCACTCCCGATAGTAAGCGGTAATAGTAATGGGCTCAAACCCCATTAAAACCAAAATACTATCGGGAGTTTTTTTATGAAGAAAAAATCCAAACAACCTACCGTAAAAGTTACCAAACAAAGCGCTGCTGACTTAGCCGTGCCGGAAACCAAAGAGCGTGATGGCCGGTTGCCTGCTGTGGGTGCGGTTATCACT
>CAYUAA010000137.1:0-2945 GCA_964442585.1 uncultured Elusimicrobium sp.
AAAGCACGGCAGCCCGGAGGGATACTCCGGCTTGTATATATTGTATAACTTTGGCTCCGCTTTGGCAAACGAGGGGAAGTTAACGGGTGTTGTTAACTGACGGTTTACGCACAAGGGTTCTTATCCCTTGTTGTTTGTCCGGGCGACAATTTGCCAAATTCTGTTAGCTGGTGCGTTCCTCATCTCTATGGGGTTCCGCCTTGCCGGGGCTGGCGTCTAGCCCGCACAAACTAAAGCGAATTTGACAAATCAGGGCAATCGTTCATGTTATTCTGTTTTTTGCTTGACTTGAAGCCTGCTCCAACCAGTACAATATAAATATCTTTAGAGGAGGATGTATTTATGAAAAAAAGCGTTTGTTTGCTGTTGGCCGCCGCGCTGGCCGCCTGCGCCCCGGCAGGGACCAAGCCCGCCCAGCCCGCGCCGAAGGCGGTGGTCTATTTTACGCGGGACATCAGCCCGGAAGGCCTTATTAAAATTTACGATAAAATCGGCCGGAATATGCAAGGGAAAACGGCCATTAAATTTCACACCGGGGAACCCCACGGGCCCAACATTTTGCCGGTGCCTATGGTAAAAGCGTTGTGGGAACACATTCCCAACAGCACGCTGGTGGAAACGAATGTGCTTTATGCCAGCCCGCGCCAGAACACCGAAGGACATCGCGAAACCTTAAAAACCAATGGCTGGACGTTTAGCGAAGTGGATATCATGGACGCGGACGGCGCGGCGATGATTCCCGTAAAAGGCGGCAAACATTTTAAGGAAATTTCGGTCGGCAAGCATATGCTGGATTACGACTCTATGCTGGTGCTGACCCACTTTAAAGGCCATGCGATGGGCGGTTACGGCGGATCAATGAAAAACATCGCCATTGGCTGTGCGGACGGCAAAATCGGAAAGGCGATGATTCACGGCTCCACCGCGGATAATAAGTGGGGCTCCTCGGGCGCGTTATTTCAGGAAAAAATGGCCGAATCGGCTAAAGCCACGGTGGACCACTTCGGTCAAAACATCGCCTTTATCAACGTACTGCGCAACATGTCCGTCGATTGCGACTGCGCCGGCACTTCCGCCGCACCCGTCAAAGCGCGTGATATCGGCATTTTGGCGTCTGCGGATTTAGTGGCGGTGGACCAGGCTTCTATTGATATGGTATACCAATTGCCCGAAGCCGAACTGCACGATTTAAAAGAACGCATCGAATCGCGCGAAGGGCTGCGGCAGCTTTCGTATATGAAAGAGCTGGGTATGGGTTCCGGCGAGTACGAACTGGTTGATTTGGATAAATAGCCTGTGTTTGGTGTAAAGCCGCCCTTTCGGGGGCGGCTTTTTGTTTGCTATACTAATATATATGCAAACTTTTAAATTGCGTAATCTAATTTACGCCAACCGCGAGGCGTGCGTTTTTTACGAAACTTTACGCTGGTTGTTTTATAAAACGCTCGGCTTTTTTTATGCCCATACTCCTTCCTGGTACCGCTTTACTCCGGGCCCGGCGGCCAAGCCCGTAAACGAGAAGCCTCCTTTTAAAAAAGACTGGTATCGCATTAAGCGGCCCCTTTGCATTCACGAACACGTCGTTTATGATTTGGATAAAGCCTTGGCCGTCAATCCAAACGTCAAAGGCGTGGCGTTTGTGTTTTTTATGGGCATCGGCGACTATTTATACGCTACGCCGCTGTTGGCCGCGTTAAAAGAAAAATACCCCAACTTGCCTTTTCACGCGCATGTGGGCGCGCGGTTTGACCGCAATAACTCTCCTTTGGTGGGCAAACTGCTGGAAGAAAACCCGCATTTTGAACGCGTATTTTATTTCGAGGGCGTACGGCATCCGTCCGTTTGGAAAAATTACGATTATTCCGCCGCATTTAAAAATATCCCCGACGGTTTTTTAACCGTGCCCGTCTATTACGAGTACGGCGTTCACATTCCCCACCGCGTAACCAGTTTGTTTCAAACGTTCTCGCTGGCCGCGCCCCAAAAAACTCCCGCGCCCGTGATGTACTTTCCCAAAACGCCTGCCCCGGTGGTGGCCGAAACGCTGCAAACCGTGCGCGCCAAAGCGAAAGACAAAAAAGGCATTGTTTTCTTGCAGTTGGATTCGCGCGGTTCCAACTATGTTTACCCGCATATGCGCGCACTGGCGGAGGGACTTATTAAAGAAGGCTACTTCGTTATGAGCGTTACCAAAGGCGGCCCTCAAGAAAATGCGGATTATATGGAAGTGGACATCAAAAAATTCGCCATTAACCAGACGTGGCATTTGCTTTCTTTGTTAAAGGCGGAGTTCCCTTTATATGTAATAGCGGTCAATTCCGTATTTTGGGCGGCTTCGGCGGGGCTGGGATTGCCCAACTTGGGGCTGCAGCACTGGGTGGATAAAAAAGTGCACAACTTATGGTATCCCAATATCGAAGTGGTGACGGATTACGAATACCCGCTTTTGCCGCGCAAAAAACAAATTATCGCGCCGGCGGAGTCTTTCACCGCGCATAACAAAAAAATTATTGATTATAAACCCGATTGGGTAATTAAATGGTTTAAAGAAAAGTTTGAAAAACAACCATAAAAAAGCCCCGGTTTTTACGCCGGGGTTTTTTATTATTTGTATTCGTTGTAGCTTACGATGTTTTCAAACGTGTTGCGCGGACGGGCGTTGGGTTCTTCGGCCGGATAGCCTAGGGAAATTAAGTGTTCGATTTTTTTGCCTTTGGGCAATTTAAAAAACTTTTCGGCTTTGTTGGAATTTAACCAGCCGATCCAGCAGCTGCCAAGGCCTAAATCCCACGCGCGCAGCACCAGGTGTTCGCATGCGATGCCCTGGTCCACCAAGTAAAATTCCGTCCGGCGGAAAAAATTGCCGATGCGGCTGGTAAAAGAGCCTTTATCCGACACGGCGGCAATCAGCACCGGGGCTTTTTCGGCCCATTTGGTCATGTTGT
>CAYUAA010000138.1:0-2912 GCA_964442585.1 uncultured Elusimicrobium sp.
CGGCGTGTACGAATGCGGCTACGTGTGCTAAACAGTATTTGCTCAAAGAAAAGGGGGCTGTGAGTCTGACCAAGAAATGCCCGCAGACTTCCGGCGATCCTCGGACGTGGTGGGACGAAAGCACGCAGCAATGCGGATGCCCGAATCTCGGTGAATTTTACCACGACGGGGCGTGCTGTTCTTTGTCTACTCCTAAAACCAATACAAAGTGTTGGAAGGCCACTACTTCAAGCGGTGAAAAATTGGTATGGAAAAATGTGTTGGCTACCGACTATTTTATCACTCAAAATATTGCCAATGAAGGGGTTACCTCTTTAACTTGTCAATCTGGCGGTGCTTTAGGATTTACCGGTAATCCCAAAACCCTGCGGACGTGCCCTCACTATTCCTGCAGCGGTTCCTGCAAGTTGAACTGTGACAGCAAGGGCAACAGCGGTATTGGCGACGGTGGCGTGGTGACCCCTGGCATTGAGCCGACGATTTCGGACGGAAATCTCGGTCCTTGCACTACGGAAGGCGATATTTGCGTAGCCCATTTAACCATTTCGACCAATCATGCCGGCTGTAGGGATACGGATGGGTATAACAACTTATGGTGCGGAACCACGTACATTTACAGCAGCTGTGTAAAAGTAACGGACTCCTCAACCTCTTACCAGCAGTTGTGGACTTTGTCCGACACACGGTACGGCTGCGGCCATTAAGCTGCGCGCTTTATCTTTTGAACTCCCCGCGCAAAAACGCGGGGAGTTTTTTGTGGGTGCGGATAGAAGTGTTTTTTTCTATAATAAAATTTTAGGAGAGTTATGAAAAAAATTTCTTTATTAGCCGTATTTTGTTTTTTTGCCGGAGTTTTGCAGGCGGCTCCTCTGGCGCAGGAACTTTCCCTGCGCGAGCAGGTAGGCCAAACCATTGTGCCGCGGGTGTTTATCGGTAAGCACCGCGGGTTTAAAAAAGCCGTTGAACGCGGCGAGGTGGGGGGCTTTATCCTCAAAACCACGGACGGCCTGTTAACGCGCCCCGCATTGGCCCCCGCCGCGCAGAAACAGTATTTCGACAAACAGCGCAAACTGCTTATCAAAACAATTGCGGATCTAAATAAATGGGCCGCCAAAAGCCCGCATAAAATTCCGCTTATTTTGGCATTTGATTACGAAGGCGGAACGGTTACTTCTCCTTTGTACATGGGGTTGAAACAAATGCCTTCCAACATGCTGTTGGCGGCTTCGGGGCAGGACGAAATCGTGGCGGAGGCGTACGCCGCCCAGGCGCGGGAGATAAAATCCGTCGGTGGAAATGTGGCTTTCGGGCCAGTGACGGATGTAAATTCCAACCCGTTAAATCCCATTATTCAAACCCGTTCGTTTGGGGACAACGCCGCCGCTGTGGGGCGTCAGGCGGCCGTAGCTGTGCGCGCACTGCAGGAAAACGGCGTGGGAGCGTTTAACAAGCATTTTCCGGGGCATGGCGACACATCGGTTGATTCTCACCGGGAATTGCCGGTAACCAATTTGCCCGATGACGCGCTGTGGCAAAAACATATTTCCGCCTTTGTCGCCCCGATAGACGCGGGTACGTACGGCGTGATGAGCTCGCATGTGGTGTACCCCGTGTTGGATGAAAATAATCCGGCTTCTTTCTCCGCCAACGTGTTAAAACGTTTACTGCGCGAAAAAATGGGGTTTGGCGGCGTTATCGCCACCGACGGGCTGGATATGGGCGCGGTGAACAACCTGGGTGTAGACGAAATGGTTTTCCGTGCGTACCGGGCGGGGAATGACATGCTTTTGTTAAGCGCGCCCGCGCAGAAAATAAAAGAATCATATACGTATCCCAAACGCGCCGCCAATTTTGTGGAAAAAAATATACAGTCTGGAGGCGAAAACGCGCTGACGCGGGAGGAAATTCGGGCGGCCGCCGGGCGCGTGTTGGCTCTGAAAGAAAAACTGGGATTGTTTGACGGCGTGCGGAGTAATCCCGCCGCTGAAACGGGCTTTGCCGCCGCCTCCCGCCGCGCCGCCGAAGCGGGGGTGACGCTGGTGCGCGACGAGCAAAACCTGGTCCCTCTTTCCGATGACATAAAAGAAGTCTGCGCCGTGATGTTCGCCAGCGATATTTTTAACGGACAGGTAGCCGCTTTTGGCGATTATTTGACTGCGCGCGGAAAGACGACCCGTACGGTGGCGTTGCCGGTTTCTCCATCCGCGGAGGATTTAAAGACCGCGGGTGAATGTATGCGCGGGGCGCATTTGGTGGCGGTGGGTACGTCCCGTGCGGCGGCCATGGACGAGGCCCAGCTTTCCGTAGCGCGCGAGTTGTTCCGCGCGGCGGAAGCGTCGGGCAAAAAAGCGGTGTTGGTTTCATTATTAAATCCGTACGAAATTACGTATTATCCGCAGGCGCGCACCGTATTGGCGTTATATGGGCCGACGGAAGATTCCGTCCGCACGGCGGCTAAAATTTTAATGGGGGATTTGCCCGCCCGGGGCACATTACCAGTTGCTCTGCCGGACGGAGCTTTATAAAAATCGGCGTTTTTTATAGTCAAGCGGCTGTTAATAAGATAAGGGTTATCCCATAAAGTTTTGTATGGGATAACCCTTACTTTTCGTGCCGACAAAAAGTAAACAAAAAGCTCGCCGCCCGGCCGCCATAAAAAACAGATTCAAACAAAGAGTATTTCTGTGAATTATATTATGTAAAACCGTTTCCCATATGGGGCTGGCTTAATTATTAGATTATTCCGCGTGGGCCGTAAATATAATTTGCTATAATACTTTTATGACGAAAAAAGGCGCCGTTTTAGTGGTATGCACCAACCGTAAAGCGTATCACGATTATTTTATAGAAGACACGTACGAAGCCGGGCTGGAGCTGTTGGGGGCGGAGGTAAAATCCATCCGTCAAAAAGA
>CAYUAA010000139.1:0-2872 GCA_964442585.1 uncultured Elusimicrobium sp.
TTCTTTTTCTGCTGCCTGAAAAAGAAAGAGAATGAGAAAATCTGCTTTTTATGGACTACGTACGACAAGGTTTTTGTTTACGTTTTGTCGGCACAAAAAGAATTATTTTGTTTGCTTCTTTCTAAAAGAGCAATAAAAAAACGGCTCTTCTTACGAAGAGCCGTTTTGGCGTGGCATAATCATTAAATCATCGATGCAATATCAAGAGGATTATCCGTTATAAAGTCCGGTTGGAAGGATTCCAACACGTCCCGGGAGCGGAAGCCCCATGTTACCGCACATGCGCGTACACCCGCATTTTTGGCGGTCTGCATGTCCACGTCCGAATCGCCAATATATAACACATCCTGCTTTTGCGCGCCGCCCGAAAGCAAAATTTCGTAGACGATGTCCGGATCCGGCTTGACGGGAAATCCTTCGCGTTGACCAAGCACGTCAAAAAATTTAATTTGCGGAAAAAAATGTTTTACCAGTCGCTCCGCCGCGCTTTGGTATTTGTTGGAAGCGACAGCCAGCATCACCCCGCGCGCCTGTAAGGTGTCCAACAGCTGAGCAACGCCGGGATAAACGGCGGTAGCATCCCACAAATGCGCGTCGTAATACTTAAAAAATTCTTCACGCATGCGTTCCACGTTGGCGGGAGTTTTGGCTCCGTCTGGCAAGGCTCGTTCCAGCAGTTTGGTTACGCCGTTGCCTACAAAACGAATACACTCATCTTCCGCCCGGCGAGGAAAACCCAACGCCTCCAATGCATGGTTCGCGGCACAGGCCAAATCGGCAATAGTATTTAAAAGGGTTCCGTCTAAATCAAAAATAGCAATTTTCATATTTCTCCTGGCGGCGTATGCCCAAATTATAAATACTGTCTAAAAAAATCCGCCAATCGCTGTTTATATTCAAAACCGCCCACTTCGGCGCATTTATTATGTTTGGCGCCGGGTACAAGCCAAATTTCCTTGGGATTGCCCGCTTTTTTATAAAGCAGTTTCGCCTGGGCGGCGGGCACTAAATTGTCATACCGGCCGTGAATGATAAGCACCGGACGCGGCGCGATTTTAGGAATGTTGTATTTAGGACTGTAACGCTCCGGATTGACACCCAAGTATTTGCGGATGTAGTGCAGAATAATGGGAATCAGCGGAAAATACGGTACGCGGTGATGCACCCACGCCCAGCGGGAAACCACTCTTCTGAACGAATAGTACGAAGCTTCCGCCGCCACACAGGTAATTTCCGGATTGCGGGCGGCCTCGCAAATGGCCACCATACCGCCCATGGACAAACCATACAAACCGATTTTCTCGCAAAACTGCGGACGGGTTTCTTTTAAAAACCGCACGGCGGCGGCAACGTCTTTCAATTCCAAATAGCCGATAGAACTGGTTTTCCCTCCGCTTTCGCCCAATGCGCGAAAATCAAAATAAAACAGGTTAAAACCCAAATCGCGTAAAAAATAAGTATTTTTTAAAATATCGGCGCGGTTCATACCCCAACCGTGCATTAAAATAATAGTTTTATTGGAATACTCGGGGCTGGCGATAAACCACCCTTTTATTTGCACTTTATCTTCCGTCTTAAAGCAGACGTTTTCATAAGGCAGGCCAAATTGGTCCGGCCATGCGTCGAGCGGTTTGCGTTTGGACGCGGGATGAAGCACGTTTTTGGCCGCGCGCATGCAAAACCACACCGTCAACAAGGAAACAAGCCCCAGCGCGCCCAAGAAAATCAAAGCAACGTAAAGTACCGAGTTCATAAATCCTCCCGTGCAAAATTATTTTAAAATTCCGCTTATAGCCAACGGAATATGCGCCGCGATATCCTGCGCCAAAACGCTATAATCCGTCCGGGTTGCGGCGGCCAAATCGCCCGCCAGCCCATGGATATGTACGCCGCACAAGGCGGCTTTAAGCGCGGTATGCACGCTAAATCCGTCCGCTTCGCCCAGCTGCGCCCATAAACCGCCGATCAGGCCAGCCAAAACATCACCCGAGCCCGCCTTGGCCAACGCCGTGCCGCCGCTGGTATTTTGCCAGATGACGCTCTCTTCTCCCCCTCCGCAAACCAGCGTGCCAAACCCTTTTAAAAGACATACGCCGCCCGTTTGCCGGGCCAACGCCCGCACTTGAACCTGACGGTTTTTTTCGTCCTGCGCCGCGGCAGTCCTCAACAGTCGCGCCATTTCGCCGGGATGCGGCGTATAAATGACGGGCTTAGACTGCGGCCACGCGGTACCGCCTTCGCGCGCCAAAAAATTAAGCGCGTCCGCGTCTGCAATTTTAGGCAAATCAAGTTCCGTCAGTACGCGGCCCAGAAGAGAACTGTTCCCCATACCGGGGCCGATAACGGCCAAAGACGGTTTTTTATCCGCACAAAAAGTTTGCAAATCATCAAACGCTTCCGCCGCCAAAAAGCCGTCTTCCGTTTCCGCAAGAGGCAGTGTGATTACTTCCGGCAGCGCGGCGGCAAACGTGGGCTGCATGCTTTTTGGCAACGCCCAAAACACAAGCCCCGCGCCCGCCAAAAGCGCACTTTTGGCGCATAAAAACCCCGCGCCGCACATCGTGCGCGATCCGGCCGTCACCAACACGCGCCCAAACGAACCTTTATGCGAATCCCGCTGCCGGACGGGCAGCCAAGAGCGGACTTCTTTTCGCGTTATTTTTTTAATCACGGTACACCACCGCCGAAGCCGCCGCGTAGTGTTCGGTGTGCGACAGCGAGATTAAAACAGATAATCCGTCAAAGCGGCGGTCATTGACGTGCACCGCCGGACAGCCGCTTTCTAAATTGAAGACGGAAATACTCTTAAACGCTACGCCGTCAAACGGCAGCGCTTTATAAACGGCTTCTTTGGCCGCAAAACGTACGGCCA
>CAYUAA010000140.1:0-2871 GCA_964442585.1 uncultured Elusimicrobium sp.
GCCAAAGCCATGGGCTTTAACGCCGTTTGGCTGATGGGTGTTTGGAAACAAAGCCCGGCCGCGCGGGAAATTGCGCGCGGTGTGGAAGAGATTAAAAACGCCATCCGCAGTATCGAGCCCGACTTCAATCCGCAGGATATCACCGCTTCTCCGTATGCCGTATACGAATACGAAGTTGACGAAACCCTTGGCGGCAATGAAGCGTTGGCCAAACTGCGGGAACGCTTGCACGCCAAAGGCATGATTTTACTGCTCGATTTTGTCGGCAATCACACCGCCATCGATAGCCCGGCCGTTACCGCCAATCCGGATTTGTTTATTAACACGGGTGCGAACGAGCCGCACGCGCACAGAGATTGGTTCTTTAAAAACCCGGACGGCATTTATATTGCCCATGGGCGCGACCCCTATTTTGCCCCTTGGACCGACTGTGCCCAACTGAATTATTTTAACCCCAAAACACGCGAATTTATGATTTCCAACCTCTGCCGCGTAGCCGACATGTGCGACGGCGTACGCTGCGATATGGCCATGCTTTCTCTTAACAAAGTACACCGGGATATTTGGTGGGAGTTTATCGGCGGCGATTTGCCGAAAGAAGAATTTTGGCATCAAGCATTGGAAGCCGTACACAAAAAATATCCCGAATTTGTGTTCATCGCCGAAGTGTATTGGGGCTTGGAGTGGGAAATCCAGGAAATGGGTTTCGACTATACGTACGATAAAGTGCTCTATGACCGCCTGCGCTTTTCCACGCCGGAAAATATCAAAGGTCACTTGGGTGCTGAACACTTGTACCAAATGCGTTCCATCCGCTTTACTTCCAACCACGACGAAGAGGAGGCTTTAAAGGCCTTTGGTCGCGAAAAATCGCTCGCTGCCAGCACCATTATCGCTACGCTGCCCGGCGCGCGTTTGTTCCATTTGTTCCAAATTTTGGGCCGTCCGGCGCGTATGCCGATTCAGTACGCCAAGGATTCTTTTAAAGAAGACGAAGCAGTCCGCTCCTATTACCGTAAATTGTTGGAAATCGCTTCTGATCCGGCGTTCCACGGCGGCCAATGGTCGTTGCGCGATATTGCTTCGCAGGGCGACGAGACCCACCGCAACATTTTGGCCTGGCAGTGGAAACAAATGAATACCGGCAAACTCGTTATGATTAACTATAGCGGCGCGCCCGCCAAGGGCCGTTTGTCCATGAAAGGTATTTCCGGCGAGAACGGCGTTATCACCGAAGAATTCTCCGGTGAGAAAATTACCGTCACACCTGAAATGATGGCCCAGGGTTATGGGTTGGATTTAAAGCCTTTTGAATGTAAAATCTTTACGTTTGCCTTATAAAAGCCGCGTTTTTTGTAAAAACCCCGCCCAAAAGCGGGGTTTTTTTAATACAATAAAAGAAAGCGGTTTTTTTCGTGTGAAAAAAATGGCTCTTTTGCCGTAACTTTTGCCGTAAATTGTTTTATAATATTTATGTACTTACCGCCCGGTAAGTATCCTGGAGGAATGCATGGCCGCTGGGCCTTTTTCCAAGCAGGACCATGTCGAAATCACCACCCTGGGGCTGGAATTTGCAGTGGCGGTTGGTTTAGGTACGTGGGCTGGTTATTTTGTAGACGGGAAACTGGGCACCGCCCCATGGATGTTGGTGGCGGGCGCGTTTGCCGGGTTTGCATTGGGATTTTATACTATTTTGCGCGCGGCTAAAAATATGTCTCGCGCGGACGCAAATTTAAAAAAGGCGGATAAAAAAGATGGACGTAGCTAAAACAATTTCTCACCATATTTTAGATCATGATTGGGGCGTTTTTTGGGGGGATATTCACCTCCCTATTACCACCCATTCCGTAACCATTGTGGCGGTAAGCCTTATTTTGTTAATTGGTTTAACGCTTATCGCGCGGCGCGGCCAAAGCCGAGCGGGCCGGTTGCTTACCACGCTGGCGGAAGAATACGTTACTTTTATTCGCGACGGCATGGTTCTGCCGAACATGGGGCAGGAAGGCCACTCTTTTATGCCGTATTTCTGCACGCTGTTTCTATTTATTTTAGGTGTTAACCTGGCGGGTATGATTCCCGAAATGAAAACCGCCACCTCCAACATTTCCGTCACCGCCGCACTGGCGCTTTGCTCCGGCGGGTTGGTGCTTTACAGCGGTCTTAAATTCCACGGCCCCATTGGCTTTTTAAAAGGTTTTGTGCCCTCTGGCACGCCGGGCTGGCTGGTGCCTCTTATTTTCCCGTTGGAAGTGGTCAGCTTAATCATCAAAGTATGTGTATTGGCCATCCGTTTGTTTGCCAATATGCTTTCCGGTCACATGGTGTTGATTTGTTTGCTGTTGATTATTTTTATTGTAGGCAATATGCATATAGCCGCAGGCGCGGGTTCGCTCATTCCGGCTATGGCGCTTGAAATTTTTATGACGTGTTTGGAACTGTTGGTGGCGTTTTTGCAGGCGTACGTATTTACGCTGCTTACCGCCATTTTCGCCGGATCCGTCATTCATACGCATTAATTTAAAAAATCTAGCAAAAAGGGCGTTTGCCCGAAAGGAGAAAACATATGGAACTCGTAGCACTTAAATACATCGCCGCCGGTATCGGCGCGGGTCTTACGGTAATTGGCGCCGGTCTTGGTTTGGGTAAAATTGGTACCGCCGCGTTGGAAGGCACCGCCCGCCAGCCCGAAGCCGGTTCTGATCTGCGCACCACGATGATCATCATCGCCGCGCTTTTGGAAGGCGCCGCGATGTTGGGTTTGGTTATCTGCTTGCTCACCATGGTAATGAAATAACAGCAGGAAGCGGATATGGAAGATTTATTGAAACCCGACTACGGGGTAATGATTCTTACCGTCTGCAACTTTTTGCT
>CAYUAA010000141.1:0-2871 GCA_964442585.1 uncultured Elusimicrobium sp.
AAGTAAAAAATCGGATAAAAATTTTGACTTTCAGCCCTTTTTGTCGGTAATTTTAATTTGCGGCGTAAAGGCGTGCCCGGGGACGGGCTCTGCAAAATCAAGCTGCCGCACCCGGCCGGTTTTGACGAAATTTAACATTTCCACACTGGGTGAGCCGGAGGCAAACGCAAGGGCGGCGCCGTGCGCTTTTGCGCGAAACAGGATTAAATCGCGCAGGTGGTAATAGGGTTTGTTTTCTTCCTGTTTATAATTGTCGTCTTCTTCGTCCAGCACGGCGGCGAAACGCAGATTTTTAAAAGGCAGCAGCGCGCCCGAGCGTGTGGAAATAACGACACAGGGCACTCCGTTGGAAACGGCGGAAAAGTATTTTTTCTTTTTGGAAAGCAACATTTTACTGTGCCAGCAAAACACATTGTCCGCGCCGAAGCGTTCTTCGGCTTCGGCGATAAATTGCCGCGCGCCCACTACGTCGGGCACTGTAATAAGAGCCTGGCCGTAACCGGCCAGCGCGTCCCCCGCCAGACGCAGGACGGTTTCCGTTTTGCCCGTATAGGCGGGGCCGTTTAATAAAAAAGCGTTAAATTCGTACGACGGTACGGAGCGCACCGCGCGCAAGGCGTTTTCCTGCGAAGAGGTTAATTTGAATTTGGGGATTTTTACGTCGATATGTACCGAGGTTGGGGGCGTGTCGAGTTTAAAGTACGGCTGCGGCGGCACTAACGCAAAAAGAATCTGTCCAATCGGGCCGCCCCAGCGGCCTTTCATAAAGCGGGCCAGGGGAAACAGGTCCGAGCCAAACAGCGGACGTTTGTCCACCACAGAGACGATTTCTTTTAGCGTTACTCCGTCCGGCACAGAGGCGACTTCGGTCAGCTGCGTTACCATGCCGCCCGTCAGCACGCGGCCAAACGGGGCCGTAACGCGCACGCCGGGAAGAATTTTATCTTCCAATTCGGTGGGTACGGCGTAATCGAAATCACGGTCCAACGGGACGTCAAACACTACTTTGCAGAACATAAAAATTTATTTGGCGGCGCCTTTAAGGCCCAATTCGGCCATGACCATTTTCAGGTCGGCCCAGGCGTCTTTTTTCCAACCCGGATTACGCAGCAGAGCGGCGGGGTGGAAGGTGGCTAAAATTTTAACGGGGCGGGGGAGTTTAACGGAATCCAAGCTTAAATCGTAAAACCGGCCGCGCAGGGCACCCAACGATTTGGCGTCCGAAATCAAGGCCTTGGCCGATACGCCGCCCAACGCCACAATATATTTGGGGCAGATGATGGCGATTTGCTGTTCCAGGTATTTGCGGCAGCAGGCGATTTCTCCCGCGTTCGGCGCGCGGTCGTTGCCGTGTTTTTCGGGGTGTAAAGGGTCGGTCATCGGATGGCATTTTGCGATGTTGGCAATGAACACTTCTTCGCGCTTTAGACCCATGGCGGCAATCATTTTATCCAATAACTGGCCGGCGCGGCCGACAAAGGGGCGTCCTTGGCGGTCTTCGTCAAACCCGGGGCCCTCGCCGATGAACATCAAGTCAGCGTCCACGTTTCCTTCGCCGGGCACGGCGTTAAGGCGCGTAGTCCCCAGTGCACAGCGCGAACAGTTTTTAATAGTTTCGGCCAGTTCAGCCAGTGCGGCGGTTTTTTGGGCGGTAGTCATAAGGACGGGCTCCTGTCGGGATTCTTGCGCCGCGGGTTCGGGGGTGAATTCGACGGAGGCGGCGGCTTGCTGGCGCGCTTTCACGCGCGGAAATTCAACGGTTAAGGTTTCACCTTTGGGCATGGGGGGCAATTGGGCGGAAGCTTGAATGGCGGGCTCATTTTCGGGCGCAACAGAAACGGCGGCGGGTGTTGCCGCCGCCGTTGCGATAAATTCATCTTCGTCCTGTGCTGCCAAAAAGTTTTTAAACTCTGCGGCCAGCCGGGTAAGCGAATCCGCCGCCATGATTATAATCTCATGGGTTCTTTGGCTTTGCGTTCCGCTTCTTTGCGGGCTTCTTCCTGGGCGCGCAGTTCGGCTTCTAAGTTTTCTTTGCTGATGCGCAATACTTCGTCTTTGGTTACGCGGCCGGAAAGGATATCGTCCAACGCCACTTTAATAACGACGGCATGGGGTTGGTTTTTGTATTCTTGTTTCTTTTTGAGTTCTTTGGCCCAGGTGGACGCTAAGACAACGATGTCGTAGCGGTCTCCGTCGTAGTTCATTAACTTGGCATCAAATTCTTTGTCATTTTTTACGGACATATTCGCTCCCTTGGTTATTTCAGATTTTTAATCTTTTTTAAATCTTGGCGGCATACGCGGCACTGTTCGGCGGCCACGATTCCGGCCATATCGTTTACGGCTTTTTCCAAATCGTCGTTAAGCAGGGCGTAGTCGTAACGGTCCAACTCCTGCATTTCTTTTTTGGCGGTTTCCAGGCGGATTTCGATATCCTGCGTATTATCGTTGCGGCCCAAAATGCGTTTTTTAAGCTCTTTTAAGCTGGGCGGCACAATAAACACGGTGGCGGCTTCGGGGTATTCGTTTTTTACGGTCCGGGCGCCTTGCACGTCAATTACCAAAATGGGGCAAACGCCCTTTTTTAAAAGACCGTCCACCGATTTTTTTGGGATTCCGTAATAGTGCGTGTGCACTTGGGCCCATTCCAACATTTGGCCCTTTTTGATTGCCTGTTCAAACTGCTTGATCGTCCAAAAATGGTAATCCACGCCGTCTTTTTCGCCTTTGCGGGGCGCACGCGTGGTGGCGGTAATTACGCGCGAAACGGTTTTGTTGCGTTTTAGCACCGCGTCCACGATGGTAGTTTTACCCGCACCGGACGGAGAAGATACAATAATGGGAAAAGCGTTCATGGTTATATTTTAGTAAA
>CAYUAA010000142.1:0-2855 GCA_964442585.1 uncultured Elusimicrobium sp.
ATGATTAAGCCCGACGATAACGTGGACGTTCTTCTTACGTTTGAAGCGATGATGAAAAGCGGCCAACGCCAAAAAGTGGCCGTAACGCTGTTGCAGAACGTAAAAGTGCTTGGGGTAGGCGCGGACTTGGGACAAGGGTTGGATGCCCGCACCGCCGCCGCCATGAAGAGTAAGGATGAAGATGCCGCCGCCTATTCGGACAGCTCGGCTCTTTCGCTCTCGCTTTCTCCGCGCGACGCGCAGTACCTGGCGCTTGCGCAGGCCGAGGGTGATATCTCCGTCATCTTGCGTTCTCACGGCGACGTAACCAACTACTTGATGGAAATTGCTACTTTCGATAAATTATTTAACAATTAAACGGGATAAATCATGACCAATACAAAATTCATTACAAAGGTATCTCTGGCGGTATTATTGCTTGGGTTGTTGGCGCCGTCTTTTGCGCACGCCAAAAAAACACGTTTGGTGGCGGTCAGCGCCGACGTGGTGGAAATCAGCGGTACGATGCAAAGCGTCAAAGGCTTTTCCTGGAACCAGCTTTTTGATTTTGAAGAAGCCTCCATTCCCGGTATTCTGTCTTTGGGCGAATTTGAACGCAAAACGGCTGTTACCACGCGTTTGCGTTTGATGGAAACTGAAGGCCGCGCACAGGTGCTTTCGAACCCTAAAATCGTTACGTCTTCCGGAAACAGCGCCAAAATTACGGTAGGCGGCAAAGTGCCGATACCGATCGTAAACAATCAGGGTGTGGGCTCTCAATTGGAAGAATACGGTATTTTGCTTAACGTGCTTCCTACCATTATCCCGGAACGCAACAACATTATCGATTTGCAGGTGCAGCTGTCCGTTTCGACGGTGGACTACTCCAGAACCGTTGTTATTGGTACGGCCACCGCGCCGTCTTTCACCAACCGCGACGTGGAAACCCACGTAGAAATCAACAGCGGCGAAACGCTGGTGATCGGCGGCTTGAAAAGCAGCATGCGCAACGTGTCTGAAGACCGCGTACCGTTCTTGGGCCGCTTGCCGTTAATCGGCCTTTTGTTTAAAAGCAAAGACGTTACCGAAGAGCAACGCTCGCTCTTCTTGTTCATCACGGTTGAAATCGTAGAGTAGAATTTTTATGGCTGAAGAGTTAGAAATCCAAAAAAACGATGCAAAAATCATCGCGTTTGCCGGCCCTAAAGAAGGCGCGGGCAGAACGACGCTTGTGCTGAATTTGGCTTTAGGCTGGGCGGGTATCCAAAAACGCCCGGTGCTTATCGTGCCGCTTGATCCGCTCGCGCGCCAGGAACACAGCTTTTATTTGGATATCGCCAAACCCGTCAGCGTGGCGGATTTGCTTAAAGTATTGGGCAACACCTCTATCGCTGTAGTGGGCGGACTGTTGCGCGGTAAAATTTCCATGTCCCAGTGGGGCGTGGGATTGTTGCCTCTTGGCAATACACGCGCGCAGGCGGCCTCTATCAGCCCGAAGATTTTAATCCCCATCCTGTCGCGCCTGTCCCAGACGTTTGACATCTTTTTGGATGTGGATTCCTCTTTTCCCATGCAGGCGTTTGCGTTTGATATCGCCGATAAAATTTTTTGGGTTTCTAACGCCACCCGCACGCACATCAATTCCACGGTACAGTTGTTTAATGATTATAAAGAGCAACGCTACCCGTTGGACCGCGTGAGCGTCATTTGTAACGGTTATGACATGCCGGGCTCCATTCCTTACGAAGAAATGGAACGCTTTTATGCCCAATTGGGGCGCGATGTGGACGTATTCCTGCCCTGGGACGCCGACGTAATGGCCACTTCCAACCGCCGCGAAGTGGAAATTATCACCAATCCCCAGTCCGAATGGGTAAAAGGGCTTCGTTTGGTATTAGCGAAAATCCGCGATTTAAAACCGGCCCCCAAAGATTGGGTTGCGTCCGTGTCGGACGAAGAATTTACCCAGGCTTCCAAGGAAATTTGGTCCCCCGTCTTGTTTGACGACGGCAAAGCTTCCGGCGGCGAAAGCCATATCGCCGTGGAGGGGGAAGAAGAAGGCAACAAAACCAAATTGTCTTTCTGGGATGATTTAAAACAAAAAGTCCATAAAGAAGTGGTGCATACGCTGGAAATCGAGCATATCGTTATCAGCGAAGAAAGTTCCGCCAGCGAACAAACGCGCAAACGCGTGGCCGCCATTGTGGACGATATCTTGCAAAAACAGCCGAATCTGCAGTTCTCGCGCGATCAGCGCACGCGTTTTACTTCGGAACTGTTGGACGAAATTTTAGGTTTGGGGCCGTTGGAAGTCTTAATGCGCGACCCGGCCGTTACCGAAATCATGGTCAACGCCTTTGATAAAATCTTTATCGAACAAAAAGGTAAATTGACCTTGACCAAATACAAATTTAGAAACAACGAACAAGTGGTGCAGGTAATTAAACGCATTGTGGCGCCGTTGGGCCGCCGTATCGACGAATCCGTTCCGCTTGTGGACGCTCGTTTGAAAGACGGCTCCCGCGTAAACGCCATTATCGCGCCGCTGGCGGTCTCGGGCCCTACGCTCACCATCCGCCGATTCTCTTCCAAACCCTTCGGGCCGGAAGACTATTATCGCTTTGGCACCATCAGCCCGGAATGTATGGCGTTTATTGAAAAATGCGTTCGCATTCGCAAAAACATCATCGTTTGCGGCGGTACGGGTACCGGTAAAACCACGTTTTTAAACGCTATTTCAGGTTATATTTCCAATAACGAACGTATCATTACCGTAGAAGATACCGCGGAGCTCCGCTTGCAGCAGCCGCACTGGGTGTCTTTGGAAAGCCGTCCGCCAAACGTGGAAGGCAAAGGTGCGGTAACCATTCAGGATT
>CAYUAA010000143.1:0-2836 GCA_964442585.1 uncultured Elusimicrobium sp.
CGCCTAATTTTTCATCGGTCACTTTTAAAGTGCCCGAACCCATGACGGAGGCAGCCAAAAGCGGCTGCGGGATTTGTTCCCGGTTGGCGTACAGGGCCATTTTCACTTCGGCCGACGGAGTGGATTCCATAACATGCACGATGGGCTGCTCCAGACGCAGATAAAAAAGATAATCGATGCTTTTATCGCCCAACGATTTGGCATACTTGGCCAATTTCTTAGCGAGCGTTTTATTGTCCGGGTCCAGACTGTACAAAGTGGCGTAATACTGCCAGGCGCGCAGTTTGTTTTTTTCTTTCTCGGACAGTTGGGCGTACAACTGGGCGGCGGCGTAATTTTTTTCGTCGTGCGACAAGGCCTGCTGCAAAAACACCGGAGCCAGTTTTTTGGAAGCTTTCATCTCGGACGCAATGCGCCCCAACATATAAGAAACAAACGAAATGGCATACGGATTAGACGTATACAGATACTGTAGTTCAGAGGCGGCTTTTTCTTTATCCCCCCCGAAATACCATGCCAGCGCGGAACCCAGCTTGGCGGAGGAAACGTATTCAAAATCGGCGGTAAGATACATTAAATCGCTAAACGCTTGGCGGGCTTTTTTATATTTTCCGGCCGATAAAAACAGCCAGCCTTGCGTAAGCTGGGTAAAGGGGTCGTCCGGGTTGAGTTCCACGGCGCGCGCGATGTAGGAAAGGGACTGCTTTGCAAGCCCCCTTTGCATAGAGAGCACGGCCAGTTCCAAATTGGCGGCCGCGGCGGTTTGAACGTCGGGCGAATTTTCAAACGTTTTAAAGGAAAAATAACATTCGTCAGCTTTCCCTGCCGCACACTTTTTGGCGACAGCGGCGATATCGGCCGGCAGCGCATACGAAAGTACGCTTTTATGCAAAACGGCTTCGTTTAATTTGCCGTCCGTACGGTTGGCCGCCAACGACGATTTGCTGACGGTCTGCCCGGGCGTTTGCTCCGCGGCCGCGGCCTGCGGCGCAAGCTGCCCCCACGCCTGAACGGCGCAAGCGCAACAAAACAATCCCAAAAGCGGACGGAAAAAGGTATGTTTCCTCATATACAAATTATAGCAAATTGAATCCGTAAAAAGAGCAAATGAAGCACCCCGGGATTTTGCCCCCTGGAATATCTTATACACAAAAAGGCGGGGGCGCAATCCAGCTGCCTCCCCCGCCTTGCAAAACCGTTGGAATTATTTGGCTCTGCGCTTGCACGTATATTCGACGCAGTATTTTTGGCCCGCCGTACCAGCATATACTGCATCGCCTTTTGTCCCGTTTACGGCTTGGCCTTTACAAACGTAATTTACACTGTCCGCATTACAAGTCCGACCAAACGCATCGGCCGATTTGGTAAGAGGAATCGGCTTTGGATGATCAATTATTTCAGCATTGTCTAAAGTCGACACACAAGTCTGAATACAAGCTAAATTGACTCCAACCAGCGGCGACGCCCCGGTGTTTGTCCATTCCCAATAATACTCGTATTCTATTTCTTCTTCCTCGATCGGCTCAAAGGGGCGCAGCGGCCCGCTGGAAGATCCTTTACTTTTGAGCAAATACTGTTTAGCGCATGTGGCCGCATTCGTACACGCCGTGTCACTCTGGTACTCGTTGCTCCATACCATCTGCTCCGCACTCCCCGTTCCGCTCATCACGCTTTTGCCGCTCCCTACGTTTAACGTCTTCGTCTTTGCTGCTTGCGCCGTCAGCGTACTGCCGTATACGTTCGTCCCTTTCCCGGACGCCGCGTTATTAACCGTCAACGTATTGCCTAACAAGTTGCCGCCTTTAATCCGGCCTCCATTATTAAGCGTTACACCGCTTAACGAGTATTTGCCACCGTCCGTTCTCCCCGCCGTTGTATTATTCGACAGCGTAATCTTATTTAAATTGGCATGCTTGGTTCCTTTCAGTTCCACCGCTCCAGACGTGCCTACTTGGGTACAAAAGTTGACGGTGGCGGCATTGGAAGCAACCGTTGGGTCAGCCGTTTCCAACTTATTAAACGAACCGACGGAGTTGGACAATACCGTAACAAAGCTCATGTTATCGGCCTGAGCAAAACCGGCACAGCCGCACGCAGCCAATACAAGTAATAATTTTTTCATAAAATCCCCATACAAACAAGTTTAGGTAAAACGTCTTTCTATTTAAGTTTACCAATAATAACTAAAAAATCAAGTAAAACCCTTAATACGGATTTTCGCCCGCCACATACAAATCGAGCGATTCGCACACATCAATGCTTTTTTTGATCGTGCTGGTGCACCGCAGAGAAGTAGCCTTGCCGCCCGTCCCCTTTTTATACGGGTTCCAAATAATGTAATCGTAGGACGCTCCTCCTTTGCGTCTGGCGGTTACGCCGGGGCAGTCCGTGCCCGGAATTACTGCGTTGGTGGCGGAGTTGATGGTATAGACGAAATCTTTCGTAGTCAACGTACTGCCGTTGTTGCCCCCCAGCGTGCCGGGCAAAACGGTGGAAAGCTTTTTAAACGAAAGAGGACAGACGTTATTGCCGCTGCGTCCGGCGGCGTAAGCGTAAACGGCGTCGTTAAGGGCTTTTAAGCCCACCATGGCTTCCGTAGCGCGGGAACGCTCAATCGAACGCATGTACTGCGGCAACGCCACCGAAGTAAGCACGCCGATAATCAGCACTACCGTCAACA
Organism: uncultured Elusimicrobium sp.; assembly: GCA_964442585.1. Classification (GTDB taxonomy): domain Bacteria; phylum Elusimicrobiota; class Elusimicrobia; order Elusimicrobiales; family Elusimicrobiaceae; genus Avelusimicrobium. The sequence goes on from CAYUAA010000143.1 coordinate 2,681, forward strand.
GTTCCACCAACGTAAAACCGCGGCGGTTATTTTGCAAAACAGTTTTCATAAAATTCTCCTTTCAAAATTATTTTACCAAAAAATCAGAATTTTAAAGCGGCCACGCGGGCGGCGGCTTCGCGCGTGAGTTCGGGCGTGTTAAACGCCGTCAAGCGG
>CAYUAA010000144.1:0-2736 GCA_964442585.1 uncultured Elusimicrobium sp.
GTCAAAACCCTAAGTTAAGAACAGCCAGCGCCGTTATTCTACGCCGTGTATGGCAGAGAATACCACCGCAGATGTTCATATGATTTCTCAAAACCGCTCTGAGTAGCGCGGACTAGTTGGGACGCGGCAGCGTGATAATTATGTAAGTCCCAAGGTAAGCGCGAATCAGCAGGTTTTGGAAAATTGTTTATCTTAATGAAGCTCCTCGGGCTTACGCCCGGGGTTTATTGTGAGCAGAATTTATAAGCAAGACCGGGTGGAAAATATGCTGCCACCCGGTCTGCGTAAACCGCAAGTTAACAATACTATAAAAAACAACCGTTATCCTTGCCAATAAAAAAGCCCCTTCCTAATGGAAGGGGCTTAGAGTGCAAAAGAGAGTTATTTGTTAGTAACAAACACCCCAGGGCCCATGGTGGAGCTTAAAGAAATGCTCTTTACATAAACGCCTTTGGAGGTGCTGGGTTTGACACGCAGAATGGTGTCCATCACAGCTTTTGCATTTTCGGCCAATTTGGCAGCATCAAAAGAAGCTTTACCAATAATGGCATGTACGATACCATACGCATCGGCTTTGAACTCAATGCGGCCAGCTTTTAAGGCTTTAATGGTGTTGGCCAAGTCAAAGGTAACGGTGCCGCTTTTCGGGTTCGGCATAAGACCGCGCGGGCCCAAAATTTTGGCGGCTTTGGCCAAGTCTTTCATCGTATCGGGCGTGGCAACCAGTACGTCAAAGTCAATTTTGCCTTTGATTACTTCTTCCACGATGTCATCGGCACCCACTCTGTCGGCGCCGGCTTTTTCGGCTTCCTGAGCGTGTTCGCCTTTGGCGATAACAGCGATACGTTTGGTTTTACCCGTACCATGGGGCAACGCCACCGTGGTGCGGACTTGCTGGTCAGCTTTTTTGGTATCAATACCAAGGCTTACGTGAATTTCAACGGTTTCGTCAAATTTGGCTTTGGCGTTATCTTTTACGATTTGCACGCCTTCGGCCATGGTGTAAACCTTGTTTTTATCGTATGCTTTTACAGCTGCTTCCATTCTTTTTCCCATCTAAATACTCCTTAGGTAGTAACGGGCTTGCGCCCTCCCTGTCGTTTAAATTTATTTTACTACGTCCACGCCCATGCTGCGGCAGGTACCTTTTACCATTTCCGCGGCGGCTTTGACGTCTTTGGTGTTGAGGTCGGGCAATTTAACGGCCGCGATTTTTTCGCATTGGGCCTGCGTAATCTTGCCGACTTTATCTTTATGGGGCTGGCCGGAACCTTTGGCGAGGCCAAGCTCTTTAATAATCAACACAGCCATCGGCGGCATTTTGGTAATGAAGGAGAAAGAGCGGTCTTCGTAAACCGTAATGACGACCGGGATTTTTACCCCTTTTTCCAATTTAGCCGTTTTGGCGTTGAACTGTTTGCAGAATTCCATGATGTTTACACCATGCTGGCCCAAAGCCGGACCCACAGGCGGGGCCGGATTGGCGGCGCCAGCGGGAATCTGCAATTTGATGTAACCTTTAATTTTTTTCTCTTTTGCCATTTTGTTGTTACTCCATATTTTTTACTGCTTACTGCGGTAAAATCTAGTTTTTCTCCACCTGGAGGAAGTCCACTTCTACGGGGGTGGCGCGGTCGAACACCGTTACCATCACTTTAAGTTTGTTTTTCTGTTCGTTGACTTCTTCCACCACACCGATGAAGTGTTTGAACGGACCTTCCGTAATGCGGACACTTTCGCCGCGTTCAAATTCCACCACGTGTTTGGGTTTGCCGGAAGTGTTATCCGTAAGTTCCACGATGCCGGCAATTTCTTCTTCCGGCAGCGGCACCGGGTTCGGATCGCCCAGGAAACCGGTTACGCCCGTAATGCTTTTAATAAACCAATACGCTTCGCTGGTCATGTTCATTTCAACCAACACGTAACCCGGGAAAAATTTCCGTTTGCGCAAAATTTTCTTGTTCTGTTTTACTTCGACGACTTCTTCGGTGGGAACCAAGACTTGAAAAACGCGATCACCGAAACCTTGAATTTCGATGTTAAGCAGGATTTTTTCTCTTACTTTATCCTCGTGCCCCGTTTGGGTATGCACGACGTACCAGGCTTTTTCTTCCATTAACGACCCCCGATTACCGCACCCAACACTTCCGTCAGGCCGAAATCAATAACGCCTACGTAAGCGGCTACGAGCGCTACAACAATCGCCACCAGAATAGTGGATTGCACCACTTCCTGTCTGGAAAGCCAGGTGGATTTTCTTAATTCGCCGTAAGACTGCTTAAGAAAATTGATTGCTTTATTCATAGAAATATATCCGTTTTCCTTGGTATAAAACCTGGCAGGAGCGGAAGGACTCGAACCTTCAGTCCCGGTTTTGGAGACCGGTGGTTTACCAGTTAACCGACGCCCCCACTAAAAAATTAAGCTTTACCTTCTTTATGCGTAGTGCTCTTGCCGCACTTTTTGCAGAACTTGTTCAGTTCCAATTTATATTCTTTCTTTTTGCCGCGAATCTGGTAGTAGTTTTTGTTTTTGCATTCCGTGCAAACCAGCGCGATCGTAATTCTTTCTGTTGCCATCTTAGTATGTCCTTAAATATGTTTTGACTAATATTGTCTGTTCAGGGAACTCTGCGGGGACATTGGGTTGTCAATGTCCCCGCCACAGTGAACTAAACAATTTTACTACTCAATAATTTTGGTAACAACGCCGGCGCCTACCGTATGACCGCCTTCG
>CAYUAA010000145.1:0-2718 GCA_964442585.1 uncultured Elusimicrobium sp.
GGCGTGTACGAATGCGGCTACGTGTGCTAAACAGTATTTGCTCAAAGAAAAGGGAAGTTGTGATTCTTCAGGCGCCGAGGGGTGTGCTACTTCGGGCGGAACTTGGGATAACGGCTTGTGCAGGTGTGTTTGTCCTTCCAATATGGTTCTGCAAAGTGGGAAATGTGTGGGCACGTTTGTTCCAAAAGTGATTGATATCGGCATTATGGTAAATTGTCACTATGCGCCGGACTCCGGCGGTGGAAATAGGGATTGGAGAAAAAGATGTTCCGATTCCGACGCAGATCCTGACAATTGTTATGATGATCCCGGGGGGGATGAGTATCTTCGCCCCGCTATTTGTCAGAATGGAGCGAAATGCTGTGTGTACTCCTATGAGTTTTATCAAGGGGGCTCTTTGGTTAAATCTCCAAAAACTGATACGTCGGATGAGCGATGGTTATTTTGGGAAAATGGTACGTATATAGGCGGACAATTAAATAACACTTATTTTACCGGGGGATCTATGCCAGCATGTGGGCTGATGGATCTACAGCTTGTTTGCGATACGAGGTGTAAGCGGGGGGCGGCGTCTTGCGATTATAAATGTTTAATTTCAAAAAATGTTCCGGGTTGTGTGAACGGATCATATAAGTACATTTCCGGTACATCGTGCAACAATGCCGCCGGAACGGGCCAAGTGCTAACCTGCGTCAAAAATTAATTTGTAGTTTATTTATTCCCCCGGCTTTACAACCGGGGTTTTTATATGGATAAAACGGCTTGCGGCCTTTCGTTTATTTTTTTACACTACAAGTATGATTTATTTTGCACACCGCGGGGCAAGCGCACAAGCCGTCCAAAACACCGTCCGCGCCTTTGAACGCGCGCGGGAATTGGGCGCCACCCGATATGAACTGGACGTTCATCTTACGCTGGACGGCGTGTTGGCCGTTCATCACGATTATTCCCTTTTATCCACGGCTGGGACTAATGTGCAAATTGCCGGGCTGACGTTTGGCGCGCTCCAGACGTATCCGCTTACCAACTCTTTTGATATGCGCCCTCTTTTTGTGCCGCGGTTGGAAGAGGTAATTCCCGCAGTGATCCCGGGTTTGGAATGTTTAAACATTGAACTTAAAAATGACGATAACCGCTATCCGGGCCTGGAAGAAAAATTGCTCGGATTATTGTATTCCCGGTATCCGCAAATTTTGTCCAAAACGCTGTTTTCCAGCTTTGATTATCAAACACTTGTCCGTTTGCGCGCACTTGATAAAAAGGCGCGTATCGGGCTGTTAACGCGCTCGTTTGACGTTTCCTCCGCGCTTAGGGTGGGGGCGGAAAGCGTTCATATAAATTATACGCGCTTTACGCCGCAAATCGCCCGCGTTTGCCATAGGCACGGCTTGAAGGTTTATTTGTATACGGTTAATGACGCTGCGCTGTCGGTGCGCTTGGCCGCCGAGGGCGCAGACGGGATTTTTACGGATGATATCGGCCGGTTTTTATAACTTGGGTACGCGTTAAAAAGCCCCGCTTGCAAGCGGGGCTTTTTGATTGGGACGAGATTAATAATCGTAGCTGTAAGAATCGGTTTCTTGCGAGGAAGAATCTTCCGTTCCTCCGCCTTGCATACCGTAGTATTCTTCCGCTGTGTAGCGTTTGGGTTTGGTCCAAAGGCGTTTTTCTTTTTTATAATCGGCTTCGCTGGGTTGGCCGGGCACTTTGGGCTGTTGGCGGTCGTCAAAGAAGTAAATCGTTTTCTTTTCTTCCGGGCCTACGTTAAAAATATATTCGGATTCCGCCGCCGGGGGCGTTTCGCGCCGCTCCAATTCGGCAACCGGGGCGAGATCGTCCATATAATCCTGTTCGGTTAAATAAATTTTGCGGTTATATTTTTCTTTTTTCTTGGCGTTGGTGTTGCAGGCCGCCAGCATGCCGGCGCATAATAAAAATATCAGAATTTTAGAAATGGTTTTCATAAGGCTCTCCTTATAGTTTCCTCTCACCAGATAATATAATGTTTTCCAGCAGTACCGCAAGCGTTACCGGGCCTACGCCTCCCGGTACCGGAGAGTACGACACGCCCCTTTCCTCCAATTCTTCCGGAGATGCATCCCCGCACAGGCGGTTTGTTTTTTCGTTCCAGTTGGTGGAAATGTCCGCCACACAGCAGCCGGGTTTCAGCCAATCCGCTTTTAGTAAGCCGGGCGTTCCGGCGGCGGAGCAAACGAGGTCCGCGTCTTTTAGGGCGCGGGGCAGATCGGTTTTGGTATGGCAGATTTTGACGGTGGCGTTTTGGCACGTCAACAGGTGCGCCAGCGGCCGGCCGACGGTAATCGAGCGGCCGATAACGGCGGCTTCCATGCCTTTCAACTCAATGCCGTGGAACAATAAAAGCCGCACCACCGCCATAGCGGTACTGGAAGCAAAGCCAGGCAGGGCGAGCACTTCGTCCCACGTTTTGCATAAAAACAGGTTGCCCATGTTGACGTTGGACATACCGTCAATGTCTTTTTGCGGAGCGAGTTTATCAGCAAAGTTGGTGGCGGCCAAATGGGTCGGCAGCGGCCGCGGGATAAGAATGGCGTCTACCGTATCGTCGGCGGATAATTTTTCCACCAAGGCTAAAAAGTCCGCCGCCGGGGTTTGGTTGTTTACTTCGAAAATTTCCGTCTGAACGCCCGTTTTTTGCGCGGCTTCGGTTTCTTTTTTTAGGTAGAGGTAGGCTCCGTA
>CAYUAA010000146.1:0-2669 GCA_964442585.1 uncultured Elusimicrobium sp.
CCAAGTGCGGCCCCGTGGAAAGCCCCGTACTGCCCACATAGCCCACCGTTTGGCCTTGTTTTATTTTGGCTCCAGCCTTCACGCCCTTGCCAAAGCCTTTCAAATGGCCGTACATGGTCAGATATCCGTTGGAGTGTTTAATTTCCACCAAGTTGCCGAAACCACCTTTTTTGCCCACAAACGTAACGGTTCCGTCCGCCACCGCCTGAACGGGCGTACCCGACGGGGCGGCGTAATCGATACCTAAGTGTGGGCGGCGGATTTTTAAAATCGGATGCAGACGCCCGTACGAAAAGCGCGACGAAATGCGGTAATTACGAAAGCTGATGGGTGATTTTAAGAACATCTTTTTGCTCATTTTACCCGTTTCGTCATAAAAATCGTCTTCGAAATAAAACGCGTACGTAGTACCGTACACGCCTTTATAACTGGCGGCCAGCAAATCCTGGCTGGTAATTTCGCCGGAAGGCGTATAATTTTCTTCCCACAGGGCGGTGTATTCATCTCCGTTGCGGGTGTCGGTATTAAAGTCGATGGTCCAGGAAAAAGCATCGGTAAAATCTAAGATAAGCGGTACCTGGAGGCCCTCGGTCAACATGGAATTAAACAAAGAATTTTTAATCTTTCCGGACGCGGTTTTAATGCGCGTTTTAATTTCCACATCGCTTACCCCCGCCACCAACACGCCTTCCACATTGGCCACGTAATAGCGTTTAAATCCTTGCGTTAAAACCAAAAGCACAAAGCGTCCGTCTTCCACGGAAATAGAGTAAACGTCGTTTTTTTGCAGTTTGCGCGTATCGGTCAGCGTAGAAAGTTTGGAAACAATTTGCGTTACTTCTTTATTGGAAAGCCCCGCTTCCTGCAGCGCGACGTATACCGGCTTGCGACCCACGGTGTATTCCAACACCGGGATTTCGCGCGTGCGCAGATTTTCGCGCTCCAATTCGTTTTTATGGCGCGTAATATGCAGGGCAAACACGGTGGAAACCCCAATCACCGCCAGCGTCAGCACGTAAAACAAGATGTCGTGATAGCGGCGGTAGTTTCGGTTAAAAAAATTCAAAATCGCGTTTTTCATAGGGGCATAATGCGGGGCGGTTTTTAAGCCGCCCCGTTTACTTGGTTTATTTTTGGTCTTTCAAATACGAGCACAACGCGATGGCGTTGAGTTTTACTTTCGGGTCATCGGCGCGGGAAGGAAGGATGACCGGGATTTTCGGCCCCACCAGCACGGCGGCGGCTTCCATATGGTCGCCGAAGAAGGCGAGCGCTTTGTAAAGCGGGTTGGCGGCATCCAAGTCCGGCAGCATCAAAATATCGGCGTCGCCGGCGACGGTTTTGCCTTTAATGCCTTTTTCGGCCGCTTTTTCGGCGGAAAGCGAAATGTATAAATCATACGGGCCTTCCACGGTACATCCGGTAATTTTGCCTTCGGCGTTCATTTGCGCCAAAGCGGCGGCGTCCACGGTGGAGGGAATTTTTTCATTTACTTTTTCAACAGGGCAAACACAGGCCACTTTCGGGTTTTCCAGGCCGAGTTTGTGCATGGTGTCTACCGCGTTTTGGATGATTTTGGCTTTTTGTTCCAACGTCGGCGCGATAACAACGGCGGAGTCGGTTACCGCAAACGGTTTTTTATATTTGGGCGTGCTGAACAACACAAAGTGGGAAAGAAGGGCTCCTTCCGGCACCAGATGGGCGTCTTTATTCAAAATGGCTTTCATGTAGTATTTGGTGTCCACTAAGCCTTTAATCAAGAAATCGCCTTTGCCAGCCAGGATTTGGTCCACGGCCAGTTTGCACATGGTGGGAACGTCTTCGCAGTCGATAAATTCGAACTTGGCTTCGTCCAATCCGGCGGCGGCCACCATTTCTTTTACGGCGGCGACGGGCCCGATTAAAATGCCATGGGAAATAAGACCGTTTTCGTCGGCCATTTTAATGGCTTCGAGGGCTTCTTTATTATTGGCGCCCGGAACAACGACGCGGTTCGATTTGCCTTTTACTTGCGAAATCAAATCCGCAAAACTTGTGAATTTCATTTTTAATTCTCCTTACTGCTGATGATAAAACAAAACTTATGCGTATTCCAATACGATTTTAGGATTCATAAGCGCACGGCGCGCCGCTACCCGCAGCGCGTCTTTTTCTTCGCTGCCAGGGAATACGTACATCGGGGCGATCCACCCCACATAACGGCCGATTTCCTGCGGAATGTATTTACTGTACATGAGTCCGCCGGTAAGCGCAATAAAATCCACCCGGCCTTCCAGCACAACAGCCATAGAACCGATATATTTGGCAATTTGGTAAATCATAGCGTCTTCGGCCATTTTGGCTTCTTCGCGCGTGCAGGTAATCAGCGAACCGGGGCGTTTGTGCCCGGTGCGGATAAATTCTTCCAAATCTTTCACGTCGGACGTGCCCGTATAGGCCACCAGCCCCCCTTTGCCGCGCATTTTTAAGCGCATGTCGCGCAGAGAATATTTTTGAGAAAAGCACATCTGCACCAAGCCCGCGCCAGGGGTGCCACCGCTTCTTTGCGGGGTCATGGGACCGTCGCCTTCGTAGCCGTTGTTTACGTCCACCACTTTACCCCTACGGTGCGCACCGACGGTAATCCCGCCGCCGCCATGACAGACGATGCAGTTTAATTCTTCGTACGG
>CAYUAA010000147.1:0-2590 GCA_964442585.1 uncultured Elusimicrobium sp.
ACGAAGCCGGGCTGGAGCTGTTGGGGGCGGAGGTAAAATCCATCCGTCAAAAAGAACTTAGCCTGGAGGGCAGTTTCGTGCGGGTGGAGAACGGCCAGGCGTGCGTGTACAACATGCACGTAAAGCCTTATAAATTCAATTCTCTTACCGAGCCGGATCCAACCCGTCGGCGCAGGCTGCTGCTGAATAAAAAAGAGCTTCGCAAGCTGGCCGCCAAGGCCGACATTAAAGGCTATTCTCTGGTACCGGTGGAAGTGTATTTTAAAGACGGTTGGGCTAAATTAAAATTGGCGGTGGCCAAAGGGAAGCATTTGTTTGACAAACGCGAAAGTTTAAAAAAGCGCGATTTGAACCGCGAAATGGAAAAAAGTTTTAAAAATAATATCCGTTTTTAAGCGGTTTTGGGGAAATTTTCCCTATACAAATAAAATAGTTGGATTTTTTTCGTACAATATTCTATAATATATTTAATTGGGCGGGTGGCGGAATTGGCAGACGCGTACGGCTCAGGACCGTATGGACGAAAGTCCTTAAGGGTTCAACTCCCTTTCCGCCCATTTAATTTTTTGGTTGCACAGCATGAAAAAGAATGACATCTATCGGCCGTCTACGTCGTCTTTAGGAAAAAAGAAACGCGTGGTCCGGCGGAAAAAGGGGTCATCCTTTTTTTTTAAGCTGATTTTACTTCTCTTCTTAACGGGTATTTGTGCGGGGGTGTTGTGGGCCGCCGTTAAAACCTATCATCTTATTACCAGCTCCCAAATTTCCAACTGGCATGTAAAAACGGTGGCCGTTACGGGCGTAACGGGGCGTTTTGCCAAAGATTTGCACGCCCTGGCCGCACCGTACGAGGGCAAGCCCTTCGCCGTTAAAGACGCGGTGGCTTTGCGCGGCGAAATTATTAAAAAATATCCCATGCTAAAAGGCGTAAGCGTCAAGCGCGGCCTGCTTAGCGGCAAATTAAAATTGTCGGCCGAGCACAGAAGCCCGCTGGCCAAATTCGTCTTGCCGGATAAAACCGTTAAATATATCGACCCGGACAGTACCGTCTACGCCGACCCAAACCCCGATCTTTTGCACCCTGTGCCGTTTGTGGAACTGGAAGGACCGGCACCGGAAAAACTCGGCGCGGAATTTGTGGACCTGGTGGAAAGCACGCTGAAGCTGGGCAAAGAACTGGATTTTGCGTTTTTGCGCATGAATTTAACCAAAAATACGGTTAAAATGTATATGCCCGACGGAAGCGAAATCGATTTTGGCAAAGCCGTCAATTTAAAAAAGAAGGCCGCGCGCGCGGCGCAGATTATTGCGCGCTCCCGCGGGCGTTACGATAAGCCGTACCGGCTTAATTTTGAATTTTTTGACGACGGAAAAGTTTTTTTAACACAGAAGTCCCATTAAATTTTATAATAGAACTAGAGCAATTTTTTTCAGGTGGATTTTGATATGGCAAAAACGAATCTTATTGCAGGATTGGATATTGGCAGCGGCAAGATTACGTGCGTTGCGGCTGCGCATGATTTTGAAACGAATACCTTAAAAGTGCTGGCGGGGCGCACCGTGCCGTGCCGCGGGCTTAAAGGCGGTATGGTGTCGGACATTCGGGAAACGTCCGCCGCCGTTACCCATGTGCTGGGCGGCATCGAACGCGAATGCAACCAAGAAGTGGGCAGCCTGTATGTGGGCGTGCGCGGGGCGCATTTGGAATCTTTTTCCAACCACGGTACGTATAACATTTCCCGTATGGACAAGGAAATCACCCAGGCCGATATGGCCCTGGCGATTGAAAATGCCAAAGCCATGCCCATTAAAAACGATAACGAAATTGTGGACGTTATCACCCAAGGGTACGCTATTGACAAGCAAAAAGGCATTACCAACCCGGAAGGGATGGAAGGCTCGCTTTTGGAAGTGGACGTGCATATCACCACGGGCTCTTCCACCCATTTGAACAACCTGGCCAAAGCCATTCAGCGGCCCGGTTATAAAATTGACCGCATCTTTTACGGCCTTGTGCCGCTGGCCGACACCGTACTGACGCAGGAAGAAAAAGAAATCGGCGCGATGATTTTGGATTTAGGCGGGGAGACGATGTCCGTCGGTATTTACATCGACGGTATTTTAAAATTTTCGCGTGACATTCCCTACGGCTGTGATTTGATCACCAGCGATTTGTCTCGCCTTTTGCACACCTCCCGCCAAAACGCGCGCGAAATTAAGGAAAAATACGGCGTTTCGTTTCCCACGTTTTTGGACGAAGAGGGCGAAATCCCCGTGCCGTCTTTGGACGGACGCAGCACGCACAACATTAAAAAAAGCTACGTGCTGGATATTATCCAGCCCCGCGTGGAAGAACTTATCGAACAAGTGGGACGCTGTGTGGACTCTTCCGGCTACAAGAATTTTCCCGTCGTGGGCGTAGTTACGGGCGGAGGCTCTTTAATGCCCGGCGTGACGGACCACTGTGTTAACATTTTAGGTCTTAAAGAAGTGCGCCGCGGCATCGTCCAGCGCGACCTTATCACCAGCGACGATGAATTTTTTGACCCGCAGTACAGCACCGCCATGGCGCTTGCCATTTACGCTTCCG
>CAYUAA010000148.1:0-2566 GCA_964442585.1 uncultured Elusimicrobium sp.
AGCCGCGTTGGTGACACTGTCTCTGGCCGCTTGCTCGGATGATAAACCGCAATCGCCAGCCCCGGTACAGCAAACGCCCGTCTCCGTAGAAGCCAAAGTCCCGGCCGAGACGCAAAAGCCGGCTCCCAAACCCGTCGTCGCTTCCGCAGCCGCACCTGCGCCGCAAAAAGACGTTACTTACTCCGCCCAAATTTTGGCGCAGCGTTTAAAAGAATGGGACAAAAAATTAAATACTCTTTCCACTCGTTTTGAACAAACCACTTCTTACGACGGCGTACAAGTCAGCCGTTCGCGCGGCACGCTTTCGTACGACCGGGCCAATAATTTTTTGCGTTTGGATACACTCACCCCGCAAAACGAAGTGGAACAATCCGCCGTTACCAATAAAAAGGAAATTATTATTTTGGACGAAACGGGTGCGCACGTAACCACCCTGTCTTGGGCGGATTGGCAGCAAGGCCAGCCTAATCAGGCGCTTTTCGACTTTGGCAACTACACCGCGCTGGTGGACAAACACAACGCCGCCGTAAAAAGCCAGACGCCCCAAGAAGCCGTCCTGGTGTTAACGCCTAAAGAAGGGGAGGAGTACGAACTTTATTTAACCCTCTCCAAGCGGGACTTTTTTCCCACCGCCATCGCCATCAAGTCGGACCTGATGCTAACCACGGCGGATTTATCGGCCGCGCGCAAAAACGCGCCGCTTGCGGAAAATATTTTTGGAGGATTTTTTCAATGAAAATGACGCTTGCCAATAAAATTACGCTCACGCGCGCCGCGCTGTCCATCGTCATGTTTTTGTTTATTTTAATGCCCTGCGGTTGGGCGCGGCTTGTGGCCACGCTTATTTTTATTTTGGCCGCCAGTACGGACTGGGTAGACGGAAAAATTGCGCGCGAAACCAATACCATTACGCCTTTTGGCGCGATTGTGGACCCGTTTGTGGATAAAATTTTGGTGGCCGCGGCGTTCTTTGCGTTTGTGGGCATTAAAGAGTTGGATGTTCCGATTTGGGCGGTCTTCTTTATTCTTTTGCGCGAACTGATGGTTTCCACGCTTCGCGTCATCGCCGCGTTGGAAGGCAAGGTTATGGCTGCCGAACGGTGGGGAAAATTCAAGACCGTTATCCAAATGACGGCCATCGGCATTATTTTCTTCGTGCTGGATATTTATCATTTATCCCACATTTTAACGGGTTGTGCGCGCGAAGTATGCGTATTTCTGTTTGTACTGTTGTGTAAAATCCCGTATGCCATTACCGCCATCGCGGCCGTTATTACGTGGATCAGCGCGGTGTCTTACTTGCGCAACAACTGGGACTTACTTAAAAAATCGTGGAGTCTGCCGTGCAAATAATTTGGCGCGCCCTGGCTACCGGGTGCTTTATCAGCTATTTACCCGCGCTTGTGATTCCTTTTAAGAAGAATACGGGAGCCGGTTTTTTGGGCACAATCGTCGGGATTCCCTTGGTCTTGGCGATGCCGAAAAACCAACTTTGCTATGCCGTTTTGATGATTGTGTTTTGGGCATTTGCGGTCTTGGTATGCAAAAAAGTACAATTTAAGGGATACACCGGGCACGACAACCCAAAAATCGTCATTGACGAAATTGCGGGCTATATTACCGCCATGGCTTTTTTGCCCCGCATGTGGCCGTACCTTTTGGCGGCATTCGTATTGTTCCGTACGTTCGACACGTTAAAACCGTGGCTGGTAAAAACGTTTGACCGCATGGAAAACACCTTCGGTGTGGTGTTTGACGACGTGATGGCCGGAGTAATGGCCAATATTTTAATTCAGCTTTTTATTATATTTTTTATTCGGGCTTAACCCCCAAGGAGATTAACACATGGATTTTTCCAATATGACCAACCTGCGCGAACTGCTGGCCGCCGGCGGCCCCGTGCTGATTTTACTGTTGCTTTTGTCCGTCTACTCCATTTCCGTAATTTTGGAACGGTACTTTAAATTGCGTTCGGCCATTAATCTGTCGCGCAAGCTGATTGCGTATTCCCGCCATCCGCTGCGCTCCGAAAACTACCAAAAAGTGGAGGAAGCGTGCAAAAAAGACGTTGTAAAAAATACGCCCGCGGCACAGCTGTTTTCCCGCATGCTGGAAGAACGCAACCGCCCGCAGGCCGAATTGGAAAAACTGGCAGGCAACATTATTGATTGGGAAATTTCCAAGCTCCAACGCCGCTTGACCGTGTTGGGCACTTTGGGCAGCATCACCCCGTTTATCGGGCTTTTTGGTACGGTTATCGGCGTTATGCACGCGTTTAAAGATTTGGCCTCCAGCGCGGCGGCCAATGCGGGGGCTTCCGTCGTGGCGGCCGGTATCGCCGAGGCGCTTGTTAACACCGCGGCCGGGCTGTTTGTAGCCATTCCTGCGGTTATCGCGTACAACTATTTCCTGTCCAAAACCAACTATTTCGCTAAAGAACTGGAAAACGCCGCGAATGAATTTATCTTCCGCCAAAACGAAAGCGGGTTTTAATTAACCATGAGCACGCACAAAAACAGAACCGTCATGGCCGAAATCAACATGGTGCCGTTTATCGACATCACGC
>CAYUAA010000149.1:0-2552 GCA_964442585.1 uncultured Elusimicrobium sp.
CGCGAAGGCGGTCATACGGTAGGCGCCGGGGTTGTTACCAAAATTATTGAGTAGTTAACGGTTATTGTTAACCTCTAAAATTCGCAGGACGGGTGGAAAATAATTTTTCACCCGTCCTTTCTTTTTCAGTTCTGTTGAAGTATGTATCTTAGGCTGCTATTCTTGTTGTGCAGTGTTTCCATGTTGTTTTACTTAGAAAAATAATAGCGGTTTTCGCTGCCAAGCTTGGAGGGGGTATTTCCTTCTGTCAGCCAATGGCAAATGCTGTCTCCGGTTGTGTTGGCTTGTGCGCGGCACTGGCGGGATTGCCCATAGTAAGTAATCAAAGAGGCATCCCCGTAATCAATTTTTCCGTCTTTTACTCTGTCAAATTCACAGTAAACACCTTCTTTAGAACCATTGCAGGTTCCCACATAAGTTTTTGTCCAAAATCTGTTTCCCTTTTGATCAATCCCGGGAAAAGTAATATCAAGAGCAGTAAGATCGGTGGTATATTCTCCATTGGCCAAATGATAGGCCTCCTGTGCTTTGGCAAGGGTGCGTTCGGCTTGATAGATTTCTGCCCAGCGTGTTTTTTCTACTGCTTTAGTATATTGGGGTAAAGCTACGGCTGATAAAATACCAATAATAAGCACTACTACTAATAGCTCAATTAAAGTAAATCCCTGGGCGGATTTATAGCTGTTGTGCATAAAGGGCTCCTTTTGCTTTTGGAACCCTAAATAAAAAACGGCCGGTTATACCGCGCCAGAGCAAGTGCCGCAAATATAAACAGCCGTAGTTTGCCGCCATAAGGCGACAAACATTTGGCACAGAATAAAGGGGTTATAAGGCCCTTTATTTTGCGCCTCTAATCGGCTGTTTTTGGACTTGCTCTGGATTACGTTGTAATGCCTCCGTGTTCTCCACACGGTTCCAAAAACAGATAAAATTTTCTACAACCATTCCATTATAATAAATTTGGAAGAAGTATAGAATTTGATATAATATCCTATCATAGCAAGGAGCTAAAAAATGAATATAAAACTTTTAGCATTGTTGTGCGTGCCCGCCCTATTTGTCGGATGCGCCAAGACGGCGGAAGTAAAAACGCCCGTTAATTTGAAAGCTAAAAACTATATGGAAGCGTTGCAATCGGCCGATAAGTCCTGTAAAATTGACGCGGACTGCACCTCTGTCAACAAAGCCTGCTGTATGTGCGCTGGGAAAGAAGCGGTTAATAAAGAAGCCGCCGCCGCGTTGCAGCCGTTTTTTGTGAAAGAATGCGCCCGCGCCGCGTGCACGCTGCAAATGTGTTATGTGGATATCGAAACGTCCTGCCAAAACGGGACTTGTGTGGGTACGCCCAAGCCATATAAAAATTATCTTGTAAAATAGAGGAGTACTATGAAAAAAGCCTTATTTTTAACCGTATGCGCCGCCGTATTGGCTGCGTGTTCTTCCGCTCCCAAAACTGTGGGAATCAACGCCAAGCCCAAAGCTTTGACGAAAGCCGTTTTGCAGGCCGATAAAGTCTGCTCGGCGGATGCCGACTGCGTGGCTGTACAGAAAGGCTGCTGTCCGTGTGACGGCTTGGTGGCTGTCAGCCAACAAGGCGCCCAGGCCGTTAAAGCCGTGTTTGAAAAAGTCTGCTCCGCGGCCCCTTGCACGCGCGAAATGTGCCGCGTAGATATCGCTCCCAAATGTGTAAATAACGTTTGTACGGGTGAGAGCTTCCGCGAATTTTAATTGCTGCAGCTTAAAACAAAACGCCGGGTCCTTTTTTTGAGGCCGGCGTTTTTTGTGTCTAATACGGCATAATATAATTTTTGGTAAACGGGACTGGGAAATTTTTGTTTTTCCCTTATAATATCTCTTTAAGAGGGAGATTTTTCAGTTGTGGCAGGTCTTCCCGCATGGCCTTTAAGCTTGTTACGGCCGTTAAGTGCAGGGCCAGCAACAGTTGCTTCCCTTTCGTTTCCAGCGCGCTGCGGATGGAAGCCAGCGTTTGCCCAGTGGCCAATACATCGTCAATATAGATAAAGCCCGGGTAGGCTTGAAGGAAATCTTCATCCATCTCCATTTCGTAGCTGTCATATTCGTTGGTGATGCGGAATCGGTAGGGTTTGTTGGGAATCTTGCCCTTTTTGCGAATAGGCAGCAGCGGCAGACCTAAACGGTAAGCAACCGGTGCGGAAAAAAAGAATCCGCGGGATTCCGGACTGATAATGGCGGTATGCTTTAACGTTTCGGCCGGAATGTGCTCCCGGATGATTTGGCACATTTGGTCGATAACCGCGGCAAAATGCGTGGGGCTGGCCAGCAGGCCGTTGATGTCGATAAACTGCACGTTTGGGGTGGGGAAACCGTCTACAATGCGCAGGCTGTAATTGATTTCGGGCATATAAATCTCCTTAGTAATAATTTGCGCCGCGGGCGTGATTCTCTTTACAATACACGACGGATATTATACAATATATATAAGCGAATTTTAGGCGCTGTATAATGAACGCGAAACGGTGAAAAACGCAAGTAAATTGTATAGCGCAAAAGCCCGCTAATTTAGTATAATA
>CAYUAA010000150.1:0-2515 GCA_964442585.1 uncultured Elusimicrobium sp.
ACGGCCATAATCGCGCCCGTACCGTAACCCATCAGCACATAATCGGACGTCCAGACCGGGATTTTTTTCCCGTTTACCGGATTAACGGCGTACGCGCCTGTGAATACGCCGGTTTTGTCTTTATTTAAATCGCCGCGTTCGAGATCGCTCTTTTTGGCGGCTTCGGCCTGATAGGATTTGACCGCTTCTTTCTGCTCAGGCGTGACAATTTTTTCCAAAATCGGATGTTCCGGAGAAACAACCATATACGTCGCGCCGAAAAGCGTATCGGGACGGGTGGTAAAAACGGTTATCGTTTCGTCATGTCCGTCCAGCTTAAAAGTTACGTTGGCGCCGGAAGATTTGCCGATCCAGTTTTTCTGCATGGCAAGGGTGCTTTCCGGCCAGTCGAGCTCATCGAGTCCTTCCAACAATTTTTCCGCGTAATCGGTAATTTTTAAAATCCACTGGCGCAAGGCTTTACGCTCAATTTGGTGGCCGCAACGTTCACACTTGCCGTTGAAAACTTCTTCATTGGCAAGACCCGTTTTGCAGGAAGGACACCAGTTTATCGGCACGGTGGATTCATAAGCCAGGCCCTTTTTAAAGAGCTGCAGGAAAATCCACTGCGTCCATTTGTAGTATTCCGGGTCGGTGGTATCAATTTCGCGGTTCCAGTCGTATGCCAGACCAATAGACTTGATTTGACGTTTAAAATTGGCGATATTTTTCTGCGTGGTGATGCGCGGGTGGATACCCGTAGCGATAGCATAGTTTTCCGCCGGCAGGCCAAAGGCATCCCAACCCATGGGGTGCAGGACGTCGTACCCGTTCATTAGTTTATAACGCACTAAGATATCCGAAGCCGTATAACCTTCCGGATGCCCCACATGCAGGCCTGCACCGGAGGGATAAGGGAACATGTCCAGGCAGTAAAATTTTTTGCCTTGGGGCATCTTCGGGCTGGCAAAGAGGTTGGCGCTTTCCCAGCGGTCTTGTTGCTTTTTATCAATCTGCGGAAAATTATCAATACTCATATTACTTTTATTTTAACAATTTTTAGAGGTAAAAATCCCCTTTTTATAGGGAGACGGAAAGGATCTGTTGGCTAAAGCGCACCGAAGTGCGGCGCGGCGAAAATTACATTTATTTACACCTTCGTAAAATAAGCTTTTTGGGGACATTCCCCCCCGCTTGCTTTAGCCGCGCGGGTGGAATTTTTTATGCTTGTTTTTAAGGTCGGTTACATCTAAGTGCGTATAAATCTGCGTAGTCGTCAAATTGGCATGTCCTAACATTTCCTGCAAGCTTCTTAGGTCCGCGCCGCCTTGTAACAGATGGGAAGCAAATGTGTGCCGGAATAAATGCGGATGAAGTTTCTGTGAAATTCCCGCCTTGCGCCCTAAGTCGGCCAGGTCTTTCCATACCGACACGCGACTTAATTTTTTACCGTTCTTATTCAGAAACACCTCCGAAGAAACTTCCTTATTCGCAAAATAGCCTTCGCGCATCGTTAAATAGCATTTTAAACGCTCGCACGCCGCTTGGTGAATCGGCACAAAACGCTGTTTGCCCCCCTTGCCAAAGGCCAGCACCCACCCCTCCTCGATATTTACGTTTTCAAGCCTGAGACCAATCAATTCGCTTACGCGCAAACCCGCCGCATAAAGCAGTTCTACAATGGTTACGGTACGCATTTCGGCCAGCGTTTCAGCCGGATAAGAAAGCAGCCGTTCCATTTCTTCGCGCGTCAGTTGGGTGGGAATTTTTTGAGTCAGCTTAGGGGATTTTAAAAAGCGGGTAGGGTCTTCTTTAATTTTTTCTTCCACCATTAAAAAGCGGTAAAAACTTTTGACGGCTTCCATTTTGCGGAACACACTGGAAGCGGCCAATCCCTCCACCACACGCAGTTGGTAGTTGTATTGGTCTAAAAATTCGGGCTGGGCGGCTTCGGGCTTTATTTCGTTGGCAGCGCAATATTCCAAAAAACTTTCCACATCGGATCCGTAGGATTGCACCGTATTTTTAGCGAGCTGCCGTTCAAACGTTAAGTGATTTTTATAATCTTCCAACAAAAATTCATCCATAGCGTTATTATAGGAAAAAACAAGAACGGGCGGAAAACATTTTCCACCCGCTCTGCGAATTACAAAAGTAACAACAGTCGTTATTTTTTAGCGGCTTTGCCTTTGACGGCGGGTTTGGCTTCCGCCTCTTCCTTCGCTGCGGCTTCCGCGTCCGTCAACTTCTTACCGCCGTAATGGTGGCCCAAATATTTAACGTACAATTTGTCTTCGATCTCCGCGGCCAGTTCGGGGTTGTCTTTCAAATACTGGCGGGCGTTTTCCGCACCTTGGCCCAGTTTTTCTTCCCCATACAAAAACCAGCTGCCGCTTTTTTCGATGAAGCCGGCTTCCACGCCTTTATCGATAATGCACGCTTCGCGCGAAATGCCTTTACCCAAAATCATAGTAAATTCGGCCTGGCGGTACGGCGGGGCCACTTTATTTTTGGTTACTTTGGCGCGCACGCGGGT
>CAYUAA010000151.1:0-2506 GCA_964442585.1 uncultured Elusimicrobium sp.
CAGAACCGTCATGGCCGAAATCAACATGGTGCCGTTTATCGACATCACGCTGATTCTGCTTATTATTTTTATGGTGATGAGCCCGATGCTGGTGCAAATGCAGCTGACGGTAGATCTTCCCAAATCTAACGCCATAAACACCCAAACGGACGACGATGTCATCCGCGTGGAAGTACAAAAAGACGGAACCATCTCCGTCATGAACAAAAAACTCACCCTTAAAAACCTGGAGCGCGAACTGATTTTGCGCTTAGGCAAAGCCAACAAAAAAACCATTTTGGTGGAAGCGGATAAAGACGTACCCGTCCAACAAGTGGTAAACGTGTTTGACGTGGCCAAAAAACTGGGCGCGGCCAAACTGGGCATCGGGGTACTGGCGAAAAATTAATGATTAACAGGTATACGTTTGTTTCCGGGGGACTGCATGTGTTAGCGGCGCTTTTGTTGCTGCTGGCATTGGCTCCGTCTTCAAAAAAACCGTCCGCCACGTATACAATTGACTTTATCGGCACCGGCAAGGTGATCGCCACCACGGGGCAGGAAGCCGCCGCTCTGCAGGCGCCCAAAGCGGCCGTACAGGCCCCGGCGCCCGCTAAAGAAGCCGAAGTAAAAAAAGAAGCCCCCAAGCCGGACAAAAAATCCTACGCTTCCAAAGCGGAAATTTCCGCTAAAAAACAACCCGCAAAAAAAGCCTCCCCTAAACCGGCCCCCAAGGCCGAGCCGCTGAACGCCCCCAGCGTGCTGGACGATGAACCCGCCTCCGCAAAGGGTGGGGGAGAATCTTCGAAAGAAGGCGAATTTGAAGGCGGCAATATTCAAACTGATTTTGCAAACTTCCCGTACCCGTGGTATATTACGCAGGTGCGCAACTCGTTATGGATTGAATGGGAAAAACGCCGCCCGGCGGGCGTTACGCTTTCCGCCCTGGTAACGTTTGCCATCGCCCGCGACGGGAAGGTGAAAGATTTGAAAGTGGAACGCAAATCCGGCGACGATACATTCGATTTTGCAGCCTCCTCCGCCGTCATCAACGCGGGGCCGTTTGCGCCGCTTCCGATGTATTACGAGAAAGACGAACTCACCGTCAGCGTGGAATTTAAACAGGAGAAATAATTTATGAATGGTTGGCAGCGTTTTGCAATATTGCTTTTGTGTTGCTTTGCGGTTATGGTGTGCTATCCGGATTTTGACATCGCCGGTTGGACGTTTATCGGTATTTTAATCGCCATGTGGACCGGGGCAATTATGGTATTGTCCATCATCTCCAACATTTTCGGGCTGTACCGGCTGGAAACGTTAAACAAATTAATCAGTATTGTGTTTATCGGTGCGGTATTCTATACGCTTTTGTGGTACTTCCCTCAGCAGGACAAAGTAACCCCCATCAATAAGCTGAAATATGGGGAAATCCCCACCCGGGCCGATGTTGAAAAAGGACTCAAACGCTTTAAATTTAATTTCGATTTCGTCCGCCGCAACGCGCGCCGCTCGGAAAACTTCATCAACCAGGATATGGACGGCGACAAAGTAAAGAAGGAAATTAAAAAGACCGTTTCTAAAAAAGCGGACGAACTGATTGATTCTATCCAAATCGAAATGGACTAACCATGAAAAAAACCCTTTTAATCACCGGCGGCAACGGATTTATCGGCCGCGCGCTTACGGATAAACTGCTAAAAGAAGGCTACAACGTGCGCATCACTACCCGCCGCGCGCCTAAAAAACAGCCCGCCAATCCGGCGGTTACCCTCGTACAGGCCGATTATAACGACGCGGCCTCCCTACAAAAAGCCCTGGAAGGATGCGACGGCGTTTTTCACCTGGCCGCGGCAATCTTCGGTTTTAATTACCAAGATTTTGAAAAAGCCAATATCACAGCCACCCAAAACGTGGTGCAAGCCGTAAACAACACTCCGTCCGTTTCTGCGTTTGTGCACGTATCTAGCTTGGCCGCCAGCGGCTTCGCTTCCGATAAAAACGCGCCCCGCACCGAAGAAATGGAGCCGGCCCCAGTGTCCGACTACGGCATCACCAAACTGGGGGGAGAAAAAGCCGTTAAAACGTTGCGACCCGGCGTAAAATGGACGATTGTCCGGCCGCCTATTGTATACGGCCGCAACGATTCGGGCGTGTCTAAAATCGCCGCCTGGGTAAAACGCGGTTTAATGGTTAATACGTCCGGAGACGGATTTTTCAGCTTTGTGCACGTGGACGATTTAGTGCAGGCCCTATGGCTTGCCTTTTCCCGCCCTGATACGGGGGGAGAAACCTTTTTTATCTGCGAGCCGGACGTCTACTGCTGGGACTATTTTATCGGAGAAATGGCCGCAGCCATGAATGTAAAAAAACCGTTTATGCCCCAAGCCCCGTATTGGCTGATGAAAGCGGCCGCCTGGATGTACGAAACCGCCGCCCGTTTTACCGGTGCCCAACCGGCGCTTAATTACGATAAAGTAAAAGAAGCCGTCATCCCCGGCCATTGGATTTGCTCCAACGCCAAATGGGT
>CAYUAA010000152.1:0-2486 GCA_964442585.1 uncultured Elusimicrobium sp.
GCTCCCGTTTGGTTTATCCTTTCATTATAGCTTTAATTGCGTTTGTATTCCAGTAGTTCCGCCGACACGCTGCCGATGAACACTTCCGTCTTCATTTTAACGGGCATTTTATATTCGTCGTCCGTCAGCCACACTTTTAAACTTTTGCCTTTGCTTACAAAAATGCCTTCTCCTCTAAACTGCGGTTCCACCACGATGCAGTTAAATTTGCCCGCGGCGGTTTTAACGGTTTCTTTTTTAAGCACTTTTACGATGAGGGGGTATTGTTTTTCGCGGTTGACAATGTCGAACACGACGTCTTTTCCCGGTGTAAGCTGCCGCTGTGCGCGTACGAAATACAGCGAGGTAAGCATATCCAGTACCGGGGCCGTCAGCGCGCCGGAAATCAGACGCGGCTCGGCTTTTTTTTGTACTTCGCCGTAATAGACGTTGGCGGAGTAGTCGAACGCCAGCCATTCGTCGCGTTTATAATTTCCTTCGCGCACGCTTTGCGAGTAGCCCAACGAATAAAAATTCTCTGCGTCCAACCAGGAATAGTTAATATCGCGCACTTTAAAAAAAGCGTCAATAACGGGGGCCGAAAACGCCGTGGTTTGAATGACGTATGCTGTTCGCCCGTTAATTTGCGTCACTCCGCGCGTTTTAATGTAAGCGGTTCCCGCTTTAATAAACGAATAGTAAAGCCCGTATTTTAATTGTTCTCCCGTCCACGGCGCGGTTGTTTTTTCATCGGAGACGGGTTCGTAAGCCAGGGGACTTAATCGGCGGTTTTCAAGCGAAATGATTTCTTCGTCTTCGAAAGAGGGGCTGTCGGGTGTGGGTTGTGCGGCGGCTTGCCTGCCGCGCAGGGCGGCAATCCGTTGGGTGGGGGATAATTCCCGCGCAGCGGCGGAAGACGCTTCTTTTTGCGGCGCGGTTGTTTTTAGGGTGTTTGCGGACGCGGTTTTTGCGGCGGATACATTAGCTTGCGGTGCGTTGTTTTGGGGAGGCGTCGGCGTTTGAGCCGGTTGAAGCGGCGGGGCCGATAACGGGGCGGAGGGCTGCACCTCCGGGGCGGACGTTGCGGCCGGGCACTCGGTCTGTTGGACGGGCCGTGCGCTGCATGCCGCCAAACAGAAAGCTAAAACAAAAACCGCCAGTTTATGCGCCATGCGTTTGTTCCGCGTGTTTTAAAATAAAGCGTGCGGCGTTTAACAGGTTGCTGGCCGCCTTTGCGGGACGCATGGCGGGATATTTTTTTAAATGATTTTTTCCGTTTGCCGTGGTAACCAGTACGGGCGTAAAGCCGATGGCTCTGCCGAATTCCACATCGGCTTTTTTATCGCCCACCATGTAAGATTGGGCGGGATCGATGTTATACTTTTTAATCAGTTTCAGCCCCAGGGCGGGTTCGGGTTTGCGGCAGTTACACTTTTGTTCCGGCGCGTGCGGGCAGAAAACAATTTCTTCGATTTGGGCCGGGCGGAGCAGTTTTAGCATGCGCGCGTGCACGGCGTTTACTTCTTTTTCGGTGAAATAGCCTCGGCCGATGCCGGACTGGTTGGAAACGATAAAAAATTTATAACCCGCTTTTTTCAGCAGCGCCAGCGCTGCGGATACGCTTTTATAAGGGCGCACTTTGGCGGGCTCGCTTAAATAGGTGCCGGGTTTTTCGTGAATAAGGGTACCGTCTCGGTCGAAGAATACTGCTTTTATTTTTTCGCTCATATGCGTTCCTCCGGGTGCGCTTGCAAATAAGCGTTGCCTTCGGCCTCGCGTTTCCAACGGTTATGCGCCCAAAGCCAGGAGGCCGGGTCGGCGCGGAGCCATTCTTCATAATAGCCGACAAGTTTTTTTGTAAACGCGCGGACGTTTTCGTTGCTGTATTCGGCGGGGGGATAGACCGGGTCCATTACTTCGGACACGACGCACCCGTTCTCTCTCCACACGCGCACCGGGAAAACGGGCACCTGCATTTTAATGGCCAGCAGTGCCGTAATCGGTGCAAAAGCGGCGGTTCGGCCCATAAACGGCAGCCACATTTCGCCCGTGATGGTGTTTTGGTCGAACAAAATGCCGAGCATTTTTTTCTTTTTCAGCCAGCGCATACAGGCGAAAAAGGGTTTGTCTTCGTGATTGCTATAAAAGGTGCGTCCGGTAAAAATATTGCGCAGGCGGTTGGTTTCTTCGTCGATATAAGGGTTGTCAACGCGCTGGGCGAGCACCGCTTTGTCCACGCCGTATACCGCGCCCGCCAGGCCAAACGCCTCCCAGTTGGTAAAATGCCCGATGTGGATGATTCCGCCCGTGTTGTTTTGGGCGTTGAGCATTTTTTCCGCGCCGATGATGCGGCTGTGTTTTTTAAATTCTTCGGGTTTCATGCCGGTGAGTTTAATAAATTCGGCAAAAATGGCCCCCATGTTGCGCCAGGATTCCACCGCGATTTGGCGGCATTCTTCGGGTGATTTTTCCGGGAACGCTTTTTGAATGTCGCTTACGGAGCGTTT
>CAYUAA010000153.1:0-2480 GCA_964442585.1 uncultured Elusimicrobium sp.
TGGTGCGGCCATACGCTTTTACGGAGCCGAATTTGTTGGAAAGCACAAATACAATTGGGTAGTTGCCGCCTGGATTGAGCACGGTTTGGTTGAAAATAGAGCGGGCGTTTAAATACCACAGATCCAAATCCGCACCGATCGGGCCGCCGGCGAGCGCGAGGCCGATGGAGTTGCGCCAGCCGCGGGTAGGATCCCAGATGTTGTCGCGCGTATCGATGGCGAAGTCCGTACTGATGGTGGACATGTTGGTTACGCCTTCGGCGATACAGGTGGACGGGTCTCTGCCCGGGGTGCAGCGGAAGCGTGGTTCGATGTCGTAAATGTCGATGTGTTCAAACGAGTAACCAAACGAAAGCTGGTAAATGTCGTCGTTAAAGCGCGGACCGACTTTCACGCGTCCGCCGAGGCGTTTTTCAGTATAGGCTTGGTTGTCGTCGGCGAACGAGCGGTAGCGGCGCGTATTGAATAAGTCTACGCCCAGAGAGGTGGGCTTGTCGTAAATCCATGGAGTGGACCAGCTGACGGTATAGTCCAAAATTTCTTTACCGAACAGCGTGCGCAGCGAAAGCCGCTGGGCGCGGCCGAACAGATTCATGTGGTTGACGGAAAGTTCCCCGTACAGGCCGTCCATAGAGCTCATAGCCAGGCCCGCCGTAAACATGCCGGGGCGGCCTTCGACAATGTTAAAATCCAAATCCACTTTTTGCGGATCGGCGGTGGGCTGAAGGTCCACTTGTACGTCGTTAATAAAACCGAGATTTAAAATTCTAGTTTGGCTTCGGCGGATTTTTTCGTTATCGTACAAATCACCGGGTTTTATGGAAAGTTCGCGCGTGAAGACGAATTTTTTGGTATTGGTGTAGCCGGTGACGTCGATGTTGTCGATATAGAAAATATGGCCTTCGGCAATATCGAACGTGAGGTTTAATTTTCCGTCCTGGATTTTTTTGACCGGCGTAATGCGCGCCTGTAAGTAGCCTTTGTTGGCGTATTGGTCTTGAATGGCGGTAATGGTGTCGTCAAAATCTTTTTGGTTGTACAAGTGGCCTTCACGGAAGAAGACTTGTTTTTGCAATTCTTCGGGAGTAAAAACGTTGTTTCCTTCAAACGAAACGGCGCCGAAATCCACTTTTTCGCCTTCGGTTACGTTGTAAGAAATGGTGACTTCGGTTTTTTCGGTGTTGATGTCTACATCCGGCGGGGTGAGCATAAAATCCGCATAACCTTTGTTGCGACCGTAGAGAATCATTTTGACGTAGTCGCGCTGGAGGTTCTGGGGTTTGAACACTTTGCCGGGGCGGTTGGAGGCTTTTTTCAAAATCTTTTCAGCCGGAAGTTCGTCCGCACCGTTAAGCAATACCGAACCGATGCGTACGCGGTCGCCTTCGCTGACAATCAGGTTCACGTACACCACGCCCAGGGCGTCGTCTTGCGTAAGCTGGTATTTTACGTCGGCGTTGACATAGCCTTTTTCGGCGTATTTGGCTTTAATGCGTTCCAAATCCGCCTGCAATTTGGTCTCGTTGAACGGGTCTTTTATTTTCAGCGTCATCGCTTGGGTGATGGCGCCTTTACCCAGGTGTTTGCGTCCGGTATAGGTCAGGCGGTCGAAAATGGGTTTTTCCGCCACGATGTAGGTAATGCGGTGGCAGGGATAAAGAGTGGAGCCGCCGTCTTTTTCTTTGCGGGATCCGGAGACGGGAGAAATGTCTACTTCCACGCTGTTAAAGTTGCCCAAAGCGGAAATGTCCTGAATGTCCTCGGACACTTGGTAACGGTCGTACAAAACGCCTTTTTTGGCCGAGGCGGCTTTAGTGACGGTTTTCTTGCGGATGTTTTTCAGTCCGTCTACGTCAATGTCGCAAATCATCCAGGGCCCGTTAGGGTCCATTTCCGGCTGCGCGGATTTTTCCGCGCGCGCGTACGAAAAAGAAAAAAACGCCGCAAGCATTACTGCGGCCAAACGTTTAAATTGCGTAATACGGCCTCCCTTAAAAAAAGCCCGCACTTTAGGTGTTAAGCGCGGGCCGGTTTCGTTAAAAAAACGACTTATTTGGTAGGTCTTTGCGCCAAACCGCTTTTGATGCAGCAGGTGCAGACGTAAGCGGTCTGCGTTTTGCCTTCCAGCACCACTTTTTGTTTTTGCAAGTTGGGTTTGAAGCTTCTTTTCGTTCTCATGTTGGAGTGGCTGTAAGAGCCGCCGGACACCGGGGCTTTGCCACACACTGCACATTTATACGCCATAGTTTCCTTCCTTGTAACTGAATTAAATTTTGCTCTTATATTCTAGTAAATAATCGCGGACGTGTCCAGTCTTAGGCTTCTTTGCGCGGGAAAATTTTGCTTGCCAACACGCTGACGGCCAACACTCCTACGATAACCCCTAACGATGCCGCCACCGGGATTTTTATGTGATGCGAAAGCAGCATTTTTACGCCCACAAAAAATAAAATTACGGAAATGCCGTATTTTAAATACGG
>CAYUAA010000154.1:0-2473 GCA_964442585.1 uncultured Elusimicrobium sp.
GCGCGGTGGCGGCGTCCCGCGCACCGGTGGATAACGGTTGGATTGATTACCGCTACCAAATCGGCCTGACGGGCCGCACCGTAAAGCCGAAATTATATATCGCGTGTGGTATTTCGGGCCAGATTCAGCATATGGCCGGAATGAGCGGCTCCGACGTTATTGTCGCCATTAATAAAGACCCGGAAGCCCCGATTATGAAAGTGGCCAACTATGCGGTAGAGGGGGATTTGTACGACGTGCTCCCCGCTATGTTGGAAGCGCTTAAATAACAATAACGGCTGTTGTTGACGGATGTTTTGCGTAAGCGGAACAGAAAAATGCTTTCTGTTCCGCTTTACTTTTTGTGCCGGTAAAAAGCAAGCAAAAAGTTCTCCGCCAAAGATTCATAAAAAACCGTTTGAAACGGGGCGTTTTGAACTCGCTTTCGGCTCAAACAAATAAAACTCCTAATCCGCTTGAAATGCTTTTTATAAGCGGAGCAAAGGGAGGCAATAAATTAGGGACCGGGGAATTTTTAGGTCTTTTGGCCTAAGGAAAATAGGTCTTTTGGCTCTTGTCTGCGAGAATTATTTTTAGGAAAATATAGTAAACTTATTGTTAGGAGAATTGTTTTTTATGTATGGAAAATTGCTTTTGTTTATTTTGTTGGGTGTTTGCGCCTGCGCAGACGCACAGGAGCTGTCTATGACGGGCAAAGTAACCAAACAGATTTTTAAACAGAAGGCGGCGCTCCATGTGCAAGTGCCGAATTTGCAGTTGGGTAAAGAAGCCTTGCGACTGCATTTTTCTTCCGTTGGCATGGGCGATTACGCTTCCAGTGCGCGCCGCTATGAACAGGTTTTCCGCGCGCGGTCTTCTGGTCAATTGTTGGAATCTTTAAAAGTTTCTTCTCTGGGGATCGCTCCTTTGCCGGGATATATTTATGAAGCACATTCGCTGGCTTCCTTTGATCCGGCCAAAGAAGCCGTCATACTGGATGGCGTGTATGGTCCGAAAACCCAATATAAGGGCGTTTTTGTGTCCACGTTTGAAGAGCTGCGCGCACTGTCTTACCGCCCGGTGCAAGCCGGAACGGATGCCTTGAGCTCTTTAAATGAAGCCAAACAAGCGTCGGCCAAGCTAAAATTTGGTTTTTTGGCGTTGGTGATAAAAGGCAACGCATACCGTCCCAAAGACGTGTTGATTTGGAACCCGGGGGAAAACAGCTGGATTTCCTGGAACTACAGCAAGGCGTCCGCTTTGCGTCTGCACCGTGAGACCATGCAAAAAGAATTTAAAGACCAAAACGCTTATTGGTCCCGCCAGCTTGAAAAGCAGGGCGTCGTCATCCGCCCGGACGTTTACGACACTCCTTCTTCCATCCGCATATCGGCGGACGGCGTAAATTGGCAGGAATACGGTTTGGACAGCGAATTGGGTGCGGAGTTGTGGCAGGCCTGGAACGAAGGGTTTTACATTTCGTACGACCGCCACGCCCATAAAGCCCGCTTTGCTCTAACCAAGCAAGACCCGCTGTTTTCTACTCTGGAAGATGTTTTTTTGTGGCAAACGCGCACGTTTCTGCCCGACGGCCGCTGAGACCCTTTTTACGGGATTTTGCTCCAGCCGTTAAACGCTTTTTTAACGCTCCGCTCTAAACCGGCGGGGCGTTTTTTAATCCTTTTTTGGGGTGGGCAAATGTTGCTCCTGTTTGCGATACTAGGGCAAACAGGAGGACGGTATGAAAATGCGTTTTATCAATTTTACAGGTATTATGTTGGTGGCGGTTATTGCGTGCGGGGCGTTGTTCTCTCAGGCGCAGGCTAAGCAGACGGCGTTCGAGGCCCAGCGCGCTTCTATGCCCGCCAAATTAAAAGTTTTGCGCGCGCGGGCTGACGAGTTCGGCGGCAAGGACATCAGTCTCGCCCTTTTATTGGGGGCGTATAATAAAGATGCGCGCCTGGTGGGCAGCACGGTGTTGGTTTACCAGGAATACCCCAGAGAACGCAAACTGGCTGTTTTATTGGCCGCGGCGGTGCGGTTCAACGAACGGCTGGACGAACTGCAGCGGGTGAAGGACCAGGCTCTGCAAAGCGCGCTGCTGCAGGCTCCCGCGGAAATGGAAGGGATTGAAGGCATGTTTAAAACCGTAGATGAAATGACCGCTCTTCCCGCAGCGCAGTTCCAAAAAGCGGTGGTGCAGGCACAGACGGCCTTACGAGGACGCGTTTACGTGCAGCGTACGGTGGCGCAGACGCTTAAAGCGCGCGGCCCTCAGCAAACTACGCGGGCTGACCAAAATTAATCGTCCGATTTTGTTTTTAAAACGGCTCCCGACAGGGGGCCGTTTTTGCGTTAAGACGAAAAAAATAAAAAATCGCTTTGCCTGGCGGGCCAAAAAAACTACAATATTTACAAATTCTTTTTAGGACAAATTATGCTCAATTTAACCAAATCCGCCAAAGAAACCGTTTACATGAAAATTATCCGCGTG
>CAYUAA010000155.1:0-2454 GCA_964442585.1 uncultured Elusimicrobium sp.
TTGCGGGACAAGCGCACTTTGCCGTTGTTATCGATTTCCACGCATTTTACTTCGACGATGTCGCCCAAGTGGAGCACGTCTTCCACCTTGTTGATGCGGTGTTTTTCGATTTCGGAAATATGCAAGAGTCCGTCTTTGCCGGGCAAGATTTCCACAAACGCGCCGAAAGGCTGAATGGAAACCACTTTGCCTTTGTAGATTTTGTTGACTTCCGCTTCCGCGGTCATCATGTCAATCTCGGCTTTGGCCATATCCAAGCGGTCGGCGTTGGCGGCGGCGATGGTTACCGTGCCGTCTTCGGCGATGTCAATCTTGGTTTCGGTGGTTTCGGTGATGCGTTTGATGTTCTTGCCGCCGGGGCCGATCAAAGCGCCGATCTTGTCCACGGGGATGCGCATTTTGAAAATAACGGGAGCGAAGCGGGAAACTTCTTTCTTCGGCTCGGCGATCGTTTTTTCCATGTGGTCCATAATGAACATGCGGCCTTCGGTAGCCTGGCGGATAGCCTGGTGCAAAACGTCCAGCGGGATACCCGTTTTAAATTTTACGTCCATTTGGAAGGCCGTAATACCTTTGCGGGAACCGGTTAATTTAAAGTCCATGTCGCCCAGGTGGTCTTCCAGGCCCATAATGTCGGACAGAACGACAAATTTGCCGTCGCCGGAAATGGCGCCCATGGCAATACCCGAGCAGGGAGATTTCATCGGCACGCCCGCGTCAAACAACGACAAGGAGCCGCCGCAGACGCTGGCCATGGAGGAAGATCCGTTGGATTCCATAATGTCGGACACGACGCGAATCGTGTACGGGAATTCTTCTTCGCTGGGAATCAAGGGCAGCAACGCGCGGCGCGCGAGTTCCCCGTGGCCGATTTCGCGGCGGCCCGGAGAGCGGTCCGGTTTGCATTCGCCGGTGGAATAACCGGGGAAGTTGTAGTGCAGCATGAAGCGTTCGTAGGTGGTATCGTCCAGACCTTCAATCATTTGCTGGTCGTCCGGGGTGCCCAGGGTGGCTACAGCCAAAGACTGGGTTTGACCGCGGGTGAACAACGCAGACCCGTGAGCGCGGGGCAACAGGCCCACCATGGAGCTCAAGGGGCGGATTTCGGTCGGTTTGCGGCCGTCTACGCGCACGCCTTCGTGCAAGACGAGGTTGCGGGATTCTTCATACATGATGTTTTCCAAAGCGATACCGGCGTAGGTGGCGGCATTGTCGCCATAGGCGGCGGTCAATTCTTCGGTGAAGGATTGTTTCAAAGCGGCCACTTGGTTGTCGCGGGTTTGCTTATCGGAAAACGCGTGCAAGATTTTTTTGGCTTCTTCGCGGAATTTGCCGTTGGCCAAATCGACCACTTCCTGCGGCAGTTTTTCCACGACGTATTCAAATTTCGGTTTGCCGGCCAGCTCGCGCAGTTTAAGCTGCACGTCGCACATTTTGTCAATTTCCGGCTTGGCGGTTTCCATCGCTTTGATGATGGCTTCTTCTTCCACTTCTTTGGCGCCGCCTTCCACCATTAAGAGCCCTTGTTTGGAACCGGCGATGACCAGGTCCATATCGCAGGATTCTTGTTCTTCTTTGGTGGGGTTGACGATGTACTGACCGTCTTTGCGGCCGATGCGTACGGCGGCGACGGGTTCGTTAAACGGAATGTTGGAAATGACCAGAGACGCAGAAGAGGCGAGCACGGACAAAACGTCGGCGTCGTGTTTGTCGTCGCTGGAGATGACCATCGCCGTTACGTTGGTTTCGCAGGCGAAACCTTCGGGGAAAATCGGGCGGATGGTGCGGTCAATAATACGGGAAGAGAGCGTTTCTTTTTTGCTGGCTCTGCCTTCGCGTTTGAAAAAACCGCCGGGGATTTTACCCGCGGCGTAGGTTCTTTCTTTATAATTGACGGTAAGAGGCATAAAATCGGAGATGCCCGGTTTCTGCTCTTTCGTAGAAACGGAAGCCGCCAGCACCATGGTTTCGCCCATAGTGGCCACGACGGCGCCGTCGGCCTGTTTGGCCATTAAACCGGTTTGCAGTTTAATGGTTTCGTTTCCGACGGTTACTTCCACTTCGTGAATGTCGAATTTATGGTTAAAATTTTGCATTAGGGGTTATTTCCTTAATTTAAGTTCTTGGGTGACTTTTTGATATTTTTCAAAGTCGGTTCTTTTCAAGTAAGCGAGTAAGCGTTTGCGCTGACCGACTAATTTGTTGAGGCCTCTTTCGCCCGCAAAGTCTTTCGGGTTGGCTTTCAAGTGGTTGGAAATGTATTGGATGCGTTCCGTGATGAGCGCAATCTGTACAGCGGCGGAGCCGGTATCGTTGGCGCCGGATTGGAATTTGCTGATGATGTCTTTTCTGTCTTGCATGGAAAGTACCATTGTTTTGTACACTTAGACTGAACCCTGCCGACCAAGCGTTCTTTATCCGAAAGAACACCGAGCCGGAGAACAGCCTTCTCCT
>CAYUAA010000156.1:0-2454 GCA_964442585.1 uncultured Elusimicrobium sp.
CCTTGCAGTACACCAGCGTATCGGCGCCGATAACCACCGCCGCGGGATATTTTTTAGCCACGTCAAACGCTTTTTTAACGGCCAAATCCATCACCCGCCGGGAAGGGCGTTTATAATCCGTCCGTTCCGGGCTTTGGGAAGGAACGATTTCAAATTCCTTCCCCATTTTTTTTAACAGTTCAATGCGCCGGGGCGATTTGGAAGCCAAAATCAGCCGCATATTATTTTTTCACGAATTTGGAAATAATAATATATCCCAGCACAAGCCCGATAATACCGCAAATGCTTACGTGCAGCGAAAGCGGATGCACGCCCAAACCATATACGCGCGTAAGGGCCACGTCCATCTGCTGGGGCAGGAAGGAGGCCAGTTTTTCCAGGCCGATTCCAATTAAAGCGCCCACTACCAAAGTAAGCACGGCAAAAATAATTCCTCTCATATAAGCTTCTCCTTATTACTAATTTAAAGTGATTGTATCTTTTTTAATCGGCACGGGCACGTTTGTTTTTCCGTCTTCCTGCGGCGTAAGGCTGCGGCGCATGGACCAAAACCCAAGCCCCGCCAGCACCGCCGCCGCGCCCACAATCAGCCACGGGCCCGGAAGATAGAACGGCGCCACATAGTCGCCCAACAAGCCCGCGCCGAAAAAGCCAAGCGCGGAACCCAAATTGTAAAAAACCATCAGCATCCCCAAATACCGCCCGCGCGTTTCGCGCGAAGCGATGTTGGAAACAAGCGTCTGTTCCCCGGGCGAAACAATCAGTTCTCCCACGCCGGCCAAAAATACGCCGACGGCAATCAGCGTAAACGTATCAAAAAATCCCACCGAACCAAACCCCACAGCATACAGCAAACACCCAATTAGCATAGCCGTAGACAAACGCATTTTAGCCATAATTTTCGTGGCCCAATACTGCAAAAACACCACAACCAAACCGTTAATGGTAAAAAACCAGCCGATATAATTTTCCGGCATGTGCAAATACTGTTTGCAGTGGATGGAAAGCCCCACCACCAACTGGGAATTTACCGCCGTAATCAATACCACGTAAAAGCAAATTTTGGCCAGGCGGGAATCTTTTAACGACAACAACGCCGAAACAAAACTGGGCTTGCGGGATTTGCACGGCACGTGTTTGTCTTCAATCAGCCGCCCCAAATACAAAATAGTGGCGGCGTACAAAAGCGCGGTAAAGAAAAATGCCAGGCTGTATGAATACCGCACCAAAAAACCGCCCGCGGCCGGCCCTAACGCCCAACCGATGTTAAGCCCAATGCGTAAAACGCCAAACGCTTCCACACGCTCTTTAGGGGAAGTGTTGTCAGTCACCCACGCGTTGGAAGCCGGACGGAAAAATGCGCCCAAAAACGTGGTTAAAAAATAACACGCCAGCATCCAACCCACCTGGGCGTTGAGTTCAATGCAAAGCCCCAAAGCAAACATGGCGATAATTTGGGAAAATAACCCCCACATCATTACTTTTTTTCGGCCAAATGCGTCGGCCAGTTCGCCGCTGATCGCGCTGGAAACACAGCGTGAAAGCCCCGCCAACGCAATAACAAGCCCCGCCATAGCGGGCGACAAATGCCGCTGGCTGATTAAATAAATGGTAAAAAACGGAAGAGACAACCCATAGCCAAACAACAATAAACCGTTGGCTACGGCCACCACTATCATGCCTTTACGGGTAGAAGCTTGCATACTTATATTTTAGTAAATATGACGCAATATCAAAATCCCCCGGCGCAATTATCCGGGGGATTTTTTATTTTGTTCGGAGTTACTTTAGAATTCGCGGTTCGTCCCGGGCAATAAAATATCACCCGGCCCCTTAATCTTTGCCCAGGAATCGCAGGAATTCTCGCTCCCTTCAGCACAATCCATCATTTGCGCACAAACGGCATAAGGCACCAAATACAAGGAGTGTAATTCCCCATTACTCTTATAACTAGCACAGGTTTGAGATCTGACAGAATTTATATTTATATATTTTTGACCTAGCGTACAAGCATCACATTCCGTGCCGGGGGTACAATTAATATTCTGCACATTCTCGTACTGGTTTCTTACCTCATCAACTATTGCAGCGTATTGCCATATACCAAACTTACCAGTCTGCGCGTCAGTACAATATATGTCAGATTCCAGGGCGCGGCCTACAACAATATCATGGCCGGCACAAAACCTAACTTTACTTAAACATTTTTTCTTTGTAGAACAATTATCCTGTATAAAATAGGTACATCTTGTGTAATCCCACGTATAAGTAATTGTTCCACTCGAGTAAGGACAAGCCTCCGTATACGTTTCCCCACGCGGATCCGTCGGTTGGCAGCCTTGCGCCGCCGCGGTTTCCCCACACATTAAATAAAGCGCCTCTTTAGTCGCACCAGCCAGTTTCAACTTCTGCCAGCTCATCTGCCCGCTGCTCTGTTTGTCTTTACACGACGGG
>CAYUAA010000157.1:0-2447 GCA_964442585.1 uncultured Elusimicrobium sp.
TGAATCTGCTTTTTATGGAGCCTGGGCGGCGAGCTTTTTGCTTACTTTTTGTCGACACAAAAAGTAAGAAAGAAGTTTTATGGGTACAAAAAAAGCGGATGAAGCATTTTCTTCATCCGCTTTTTACTAAAAGGTTTATTTTTTACCGTTCGTCGCGCACAATGTAACCGAATTTTTCAAGCATTTTGGAACTGTTGCGCCAATCGGGCGATACCACCACATTCAGTTCCAAACGGTACTTGCGGCCCAGGAATTCTTCCACCCGTTTTTGGGCGCGCTTTCTCAGTTCGGCAATCGCCTTGCCGCCTTTGCCGATAAGGATTGGTTTTTGGCTTTCGCGCTCCACGTGAATGTTGGCGCGAATATAATTCTTCGGGCCCAAATCTTCGGTAAACGTTTCGATCTCCACGTACGTACTGTAAGGAATTTCTTTTTTATACAACAAAAAAATCTGCTCGCGGATAAATTCAGCCACGTAAAACCGTTCCCAGCGGTCCGTCCACTGGCCGGGCGGAAAATACGCCGGGCTTGCGGGCATGGCGGCCACCACGGCTTCTTTCAAAGCGGCGGTACCGTCTCCGGTTGCGGCGCAAACGCGGAAGGTTTTTTGAATGGGCAAATCCCGCTTTACGCGCTCTTCCAGCGCGTCCAACGCAGAGGAATCATGCACCAAATCAATTTTATTTATAACGAGAAAAACAGGACAAAAAACGGTTTTTAATTTTTCAACCAATTTGGCGTTTAGGGAATAGTCGGCCGAAGCGTCCACGAGGAAAAGCACCACGTCGGCGTCTTCGCCCACGGCGCGGTCCACACACGCGGCCATGGTTTGTTGAAGTTTGTACTGCGCAGACAAAAAGCCGGGGGTGTCCACAAATACCACTTGGTAATCATCCCCGTCCGCAATCGCCAAAATATTTTGGCGCGTGGTTTGGGGTTTATTCGTTACCGCCGAGAGGAGGCCCCCCGCCAGGTTGTTAAGCAGCGTGGATTTGCCCGCATTGGGCAGCCCCGCCAGTACGGCAAAACCGCTTTTAAAATTTTTTTCGTCCATAGAAGTATTATACCTATTTTTTAGGGCAAAAAAATCCCCGCCGGGGTAAGCGGCGGGAAAATAACAAATAATCGCTGTCAGCGGTGCAGATTGATAAAAGCGGCCGCTTCAATACCCGCCTTCGCGCCCGATCCGGCGGCGATGACGGCTTGGCGGTAGTATTTGTCGGCGCAGTCTCCCGCCGCGAAAATACCTTCCGCGGTGGTATGGGTGCGCTCGTCGGCCAGCACGAGGCCGTTATCAGCCAGAGCCACGCGCGAATCTTTCAAAAACTCCGTCTGCGGCACTGCGCCAATGGCCACAAACAGGCCAGCGCAGGCGATGTCGGTTTCCTCGTTCGTTTGCACATTTTTTACGCGTACGCCTTCCACCGCGTCAGTACCTAAAATTTTAACGGGCACGCTGTTGAGCACAAGTTTAATTTTAGGATTGTTTTTTACTTGGTCTACGGTCACCTGGTCGGCGCGGAACGCGTCGCGGCGGTGAATTAAATTCACTTCCGTACAAAAACGGGACAGAAAAAGCGCGTCTTCAAACGCCGTATTTCCGCCGCCAACGATGCACACTTTTTTGCCGCGCATAAAAAACCCGTCGCACGTGGCGCAGGCGGACAAACCTTTGCCTTTAAAATGTTCTTCTTCCGGCAGCCCCAACCAGCGCGCTTTGGCCCCGGTGGCGATAATCACGCTTTTGGCTTTATATTCTTTTCCGCCCGCGCAGGCAACGGTAAATGGGCTCCGATCGCCCGCCACGCGGGTGACTTCATCGGACGTGATTTCCACTCCCAGACGTTTACATTGTTTATGCATGGAGTCCATCATTTCAAAACCGCCCACCGGGTTTACAAAGCCCGCGTAGTTTTCGATTTCGCTGGTTTGCAGCAGCTGGCCGCCCGGCATCGCGCCGCCCGCAATAACGGTTTTTACACCCGCGCGCACCGCGTAAATGGCCGCGCTGCAGCCCGCCGGGCCCGCACCGATGATTAACAAATCCGTTTCAATCATAAAGCCAAAAACTCCTTAAATAATTTTTCAAAAAATTCTACGGGAAACCCCACCACGTTCGTGCGGCTGCCGACGATACGTTCGATAAACTTGTCGTCATCGTCCTGCACGGCGTACGCGCCGGCTTTGTCCATGTGTTTACCGGCCATTTGCGCCAATTCTCCAGGGGAGAGGCGGCGCGCCTTGCACTTGGAAACGTCATGCCCGTAAAGCATTTTTTGTTTTTCCAAACACATCACGCACACGCCCGTGTACACGCTCTGCCACGAACCGTTTAATTTATTTAAAATGCGCAGCGCGTCTTTTTTATCCTTCGGTTTGCCAATTACTTCACCCTTGCAGTACACCAGCGTATCGGCGCCGATAACCACCGCCGCGGGATATTTTTT
>CAYUAA010000158.1:0-2382 GCA_964442585.1 uncultured Elusimicrobium sp.
GTAAAGACAAACAGAGCAGCGGGCAGATGAGCTGGCAGAAGTTGAAATTGGCTGGCGCGACTAAAGAGGAGCTTTATTTAATGTGTGGGGAAACCGCGGCGGCGACCGAAATAGCGGATTGTTCGGACCGTACTTATAAATTGGCACATAAAAGCGAGTGCTGCCCGGGTACTCCCGGGACGGATACGGATTGCTGGCGTAATGAGTGTAGCTATAAGTGGGTGGACGGAGCGAGTGTGAGGGCAGTATCGGGGATGTCGGGGTATGATAATTCCAGTTCTCCAAAAGGGGCGTGTAACCCCGGGCTTTGTGGCCCCAATTACAGCGGTAATTCTATCTCCGGGAAATATAGCAGTTGTATTTCCAGTGGTGATTCCGCCAATCTGCTAGCAAGGGTGAATATTAAACCATGCTCCGACACGTATGCGTTGGGTGGGTCCTGCGGCGCGCACCAAGAAAACGAGCAGTGTTATTATAATTATACCTATTCAGACAATGGCGGGGCGCCCTGTTTATATTATAGTATTACCATTCCTTCTGGGTTGATGTGCCGAAAAAGTTGCAAAACCGTAAAAAATTATTAATTGTATCCAAAATCCCCCGGCTGATAAATTATAACGGCCGGGGGATATTTTGGGTTGTGCGTGAAAAAAACTTGTTATAATAAAATACGAGGATTTTTTATTTATGACTGAACAACGCATTAATATCATGGAGCCGGAAACGGCTGCGGCCGCTTCTGCGCCCTCCGGTGCGGAAAAACCGCAAGTAGTTTACGCGACGGTGACGGAACGTTTCGTCGCTTTGTTGATTGATTACGGCGTGGTTTTTATTCCAGCCCAGCTGATTGCCGCTTTAATCCTTAAACTGATGGGCCCCAGTCTGGAGTTGGGGGGGATTATCGCCATTGTGTGCGGTATTAACGGCGCATTTATTTTATATGAAACCATTTTGTCCAGCGGCGATCGCGTAACTTTGGGCAAAAGTTTGGTGGGCATCGCCGTCATGAAAAAAGATTTGAGCGGCCCGTTGTCCATCCCGCAGGCATTTGTGCGCGCGATTGGTTATTATATTAGCGCGGCCCTTTTTATGTGCGGTTTTTTTGTGGCGTTTTTTGATGACCGCCACCGTGCCTTACAGGATTTTTTAAGCGGCAGCGTAGTAGTTCAAATCCGCGAAAAATCGTGGGTAGAACGTGCTTTGGTACGTTTTTTGGGAGGAGTTCTGCTGGCCGTGTTCGCGTGGACGGCTTATTCGCAATTTTTTGGCGGCGGGTCGTTCATTCAAAAGTATTATGTGGACAGCGCGCGCAAACATTTGCGTAAAATCGCTTTGTTGGAAGAAGCCCACTATACGCGTTACGGACGGTATACCAACGATTTGCTGCGTTTGTCGCTTTTGTCGGGGGATCCGGTCCAATTCCAGCGAGATACGCAAAAAGTTCTTATGCCCAAAGGTTTTAAAATCGGCGTAAACGGCAATCGTTATAAGTTAAGCGCCGTAGCGCGGGATGAAAAAAAGACCACCGTCTATTATGCGCCGGGCGAATAAAATTTACGGCAGATAAAAAATCCTCCGCTTTGACGGAGGATTTTTTTTGCTTTTTTTTCTAATCATGGAAAAGAGAACAATAATACTGTTCTGTCATACTCATAAAAAATTCTTTATTACGTTTTGTGCTGCCAAAAAGTAAGCCAAAAACTCGCCGCCCGTACTCCATAAAAAGCAGTTTCAAACGGCGAGTTTTACAACTCTTATTCGGATCAAACAAACGCTTTTTACAGATGGAGTACGGGCGGCGTTAAATAAAGAAATACCTTTCGTCTTTTTGCGGTTATGGTTACTAAGAACCGGTGAATGGAGCGCATATTTCGCGGCCGGGCGCGGTGTCAGTGGTGCATGTTACCGGGCCGCCGTCAAACGAGTAATACAGCGAATATAATACGTCCATCCCGCCTGAACGCGCCTGCGCGGTTACGCCGCCCGGCTCTAAAATCAATTCATATCCCTGGCAGCTGAGTTTTTGCGGATTAATTTTTTGGCATCCGTTATATTGGCCCTGCCATTCGCGCGGATCTACGCCCGGCAGAGAAGCCTCTTTTTGCTGTTGCCGCGCCGCCTGCCCCAAGGCCGTCAGTACGCGCGAAAGCTGAATGTGCCGTTCCGTGCGTTGGTATTGCGGCAGCGCTACCAAGCCCAAAAGCATGGTTACAAACGCGAGTGCGAGCAAAATGGATACTACGGTAATAAGCGTAAGCGAAGCTTCTTCCATTTCCACATCGTCTTCCAAGCCGGGGTCGAACTCGGCGTCTTTGGCGATAACGGCGCTGTGGCTGACGCGGTCGTGCAGGGTGCGTTTTTTCTTGTCAAACGCGGCGATAA
>CAYUAA010000159.1:0-2381 GCA_964442585.1 uncultured Elusimicrobium sp.
TCCGACACGGCGGCAATCAGCACCGGGGCTTTTTCGGCCCATTTGGTCATGTTGTAAACGCCGCAAAACGCTTCTTTGCAAAAGGCTTCTTTTACTTTTGGGTCGTCAATTACGATAAAATGCCACGGCTGCGAGTTGCACGCCGACGGGGCTAGACGGGCGGCTTCCAGGCAGGCGTTGATTTTTTCCCGTTCTACGGGTTTGTCTTGGTATTTGCGCACGCTTCTGCGCGTAGTAATGGCGTCGATTAATTCCATAAATTGCACCCCTTGTTTGGTGAGATAAAAATATCTTACCAAATTGCCCACCCGTTTTTATAAAATAAAATTATATGCAATTTACCAAATATACCGGGCTTGGCAACGATTTTGTTTTTTTAGACGGGCAAACCGCTCTTTCGGTGCAAGACCCCTTTTCGCTGGCCGTAAAAATATGCGACCGCCGCTTTGGCGTGGGCGCGGACGGCTTGGTGCTGTTGTTGCCTTCGGACAAGGCGGATGTACGCATGCGCATTATCAATTCGGACGGGTCCGAAGCCGAAATGTGCGGTAACGCGTCGCGCTGTGTGGCACTGCACCTGTTTACCCGTAAACTGACGGATAAAAAACAAATTTCGCTCGATACGCTGGCGGGCCTTATCCTGACCGATATTATTGATTTGGAAAAAGGCCTCGTGCGCGTGGATATGGGCGCGCCGCGTTTAACGCGCGGGCGGATCCCCATGTTGGGCGCGCCGGATAAAGCCGCCGTCAGCGTACCGTTGGAAGTGAACGGGACGCAGGTTTTCGGTACCGCGGTTTCGATGGGGAACCCTCACTTTGTTACGTTTGTGGATGACGTCCAAAAGACTCCCGTCGCCGTGTTGGGGCCCGCGCTGGAAACGCACCCGGTTTTTCCGCGCAAAACGAATGTGGAGTTTGTGCAGGTGCTGGATGATAAAACCGTCCGTATGCGCGTGTGGGAACGCGGCGCGGGCATTACCAGCGCGTGCGGTACGGGCGCGTGCGCGACGGCCGCGGCGTGCGTGCTTACCGGCAAAACGGGGCCGCGCGTAACCGTTAAGTTGGACGGGGGAGACCTATTTATTGAATGGCCGGAACAAAAAAACATCTTTATGACGGGCCCCGCCCGCGAAGTGTTTACCGGGAATTTTTTGGAGAATTAGTTAAATGACGCTTATCAACCACAACTATTTAAAACTGCAGGGCAGTTATCTGTTTTCCGCCGTCGCCAAGCGCGTGGCCGCTTTTAAAGAGGCCAATCCCGCCAAAACGGTCATCAGTCTGGGAATCGGCGACGTGTCCCGCCCGTTGGTTCCCGCTGTAGTGCAAGCTATGCGCAAAGCGGTGGACGAAATGGCTTGCGCCGGTACGTTTCGCGGTTACGGCCCCGAACAGGGATACGCTTTCTTGCGCGAAGCCGTTTTAAAAGGAGATTATCTTGCGCGCGGGATTGAACTGTCCGCTGATGAAATTTTCGTAAGCGACGGAGCCAAAAGCGATGTGGCCAACTTCCAGGAGCTTTTTTCGTCTTCCTGCAAAGTGGCGCTGCAGAACCCGGTTTATCCCGTGTATTTGGATACCAATGTAATGGCCGGCCGTACGGGCGCGTTTGAAAATGGCTGCTACAGCGGCGTGGTTTATTTGCCGTGCGTGGAAGAAAATAATTTTGCGCCCGCCCCGCCCGCGCAACATGCGGATTTGGTGTATTTGTGCTCGCCCAACAATCCCACAGGCTCGGCTTTAACGCGCACGGAACTTAAAAAATGGGTGGACTGGGCCTTGGAACACAACAGCGTTATTTTGTTCGATTCCGCCTACGAAGCCTTTATTTCAGACGAAGACGTCCCGCACTCCATTTACGAAATCCCGGGCGCGCAGCGGGTGGCGGTGGAGTTCCGTTCCTTTTCCAAAACCGCGGGATTTACGGGTACGCGCTGCGCTTATACCGTGGTGCCCAAAGCCTTGCAGATTGCGGACGAACAAGGCGCGCGGCATTCTTTAAACGCGTTGTGGCTGCGCCGCCAAACCACCAAATTTAACGGGGTGCCCTATATCGTCCAACGCGGGGCGGAAGCCGTGTTTTCGCCGGAAGGATTTGCACAAACACGTGAAGTGATTGCCGGTTATAAAGAAAACGCCCGCGTAATTTTGGACGCCTTAAAAAACGCCGGCATTACCGCTTACGGCGGTAAAAACGCGCCGTACGTGTGGCTGAAAACGCCGGCGGGGTTGGATTCGTGGAGCTTTTTTGATAAACTGTTAGCCGAAGCCGGCGTCGTGGGTACGCCCGGGGTGGGGTTCGGTTCGTGCGGGGAGGGGTATTTCCGCTTGACGGCGTTTAACACGCCCGAACTCACGCGCGAAGCCGCCGCCCGCGTG
>CAYUAA010000160.1:0-2268 GCA_964442585.1 uncultured Elusimicrobium sp.
TTCAAACCGACCTGTTGGGTATGCTCAATGCCGAAAAGAAAGAAATCCAGGATTCTCCGATTCCTGCCGCGCGCCTGGCGGAACTGTTGGAATTGGCCGAAAGCGGAAAAATCAACCGCAAGCAGGCCCGCGAAGTGTTTGACGAAATTTGGAAAACGGGTGAATCCCCGGCCGCCGTGGTGGAAAAACGCGGCATGGTGCAGGTAAGCGACGAAGGCCAACTGGAAGAATGGGCCAAAGCCGCTATTGCCGCCAACCCCAAAGCAGTGGCCGATTATCAAAAAGGCAATAAAGCCGCTATCGGTGCGCTGGTGGGTGGTGTAATGAAATTAAGTAAAGGTAAAGCCAACCCTCGTATGATTAGCCAGATGCTGGGTAAGTTACTTGGCTAGTTAACGTAGTAATAGTTTATAAACGGGCTCCTATGGGGCCCGTTTTTTTAGAATCTAATATAAAATTTGTGTTTGAAGATGATGCAAAAAAATCTTAAATAAAATTAAGCATAAATAGGGCAGGGGCACTTGCGTTGACCGGGGGGGCCAAAGTCTGCTATCATTTATGTATAGAAGTAAAAAATATAAAACGGAGAAAGACATGAAAAACTTACTCAAAGTTGTTTTGGTTTTCGCCTTGGCCGCCGGCTTGACCGCCTGCAAAAAAAACGTAAAAGATGACGCCAATGCGGACCTGACCGCCGGTACCGAAATGGTGCTCGAAGAAACCGAAGTCATCACCGAAGTTCCCGCCCAGGAAGTTTCCCTCGGCGTAGTGCACTTTGCCTTGGACAAATACACCTTGTCCGCCGATGCCCGCAAAATTGTAGAAGCCAACGCGCAAGCCATTAAATCGGCCGCTACCGTTGCCAACTACACCGTTACCGTTGAAGGTAACTGCGACGACAGAGGCACCATCGCTTACAACATCGCTTTGGGCCAAAAACGCGCCGACGAAGTAAAAGCTTACTACGTGCGCATGGGCATTCCGGCCGCTAACATCCAAACCGTTTCTTACGGTGAAGAAAAACCGGTCTGCTACGAAGCCACTCAATCCTGCTGGGCCCAGAACCGCAGAGCTGATACGCTTCTTAAAGTAAACTAATTTGTTTTGGCAAGGAGCCCGAACCTAAATGAAAAACGTTATTAAACTTATTTTTATGGCCGGTTCGGGCTTTTTGCTGTCCGGCTGCATCGCCAGTGAGCGCGATATGAGCACGCTTAAGCTGCAGCTTAAAGAACTAAACGCCACCATTGCTCAAATGCAGGCCAACCAGGCGGAATTGGCCGGCACGATGGACGAGCTGAACCGCAATTTGTCCATTTCGGGTGAAAATTTGTCCCAGGTGGACGCGCAGATTGTAAAACTTTCCGCTAAATTGGACGATTTAACCGCTTCTATGCAAGCGGGTGCCAATGGGGCTGCGGCTGCCCCGAAAACGGCGGCCGTCCTTCCTTCGGACTTGTTTGCCGAAGCCAAAGCCCATTTAGATAAAGGCGCCTACGAATCCGCCGCCATGGGTTTTAAACTCTACCTTTCCAAGTATCCGGATAGTGAAAACGCTGAAGTTGCCTATATGTATATGGGCGATGCGTACGCCGGGGCCGGGCAGAGTAAGCCTGCCGCCATTGCGTATGCAACGGTGTTGCAAAAATTCCCGCAAAGCAAGCAAACGGCCGCTGCCCGCTTAAAATATGCCCGCAGCATTTTGCCGTTGGGTAAAACCGACGAAGCCAAACGCTATTTCGCTTCCATCGTGCAGGAGTTTGCCTCTTCGCCCGAAGCCAAGCAGGCCAAGGCTGAGCTGGCCAAACTTAAATAATTTTTACCGCGGCTTCGTCCGCGGTTTTATTTTATGAAAAAACTTCTTTCTTTCTTTGGCGTATTTGCCGCGTTGTTGATGATGGTTTCCCCGGCGTTTTGCGCGCCGCAAACGGATGTTTATATTGGTATTACGTCGGTAGGAGACAAACGCTTGCCTTCTATTGGCATGCCGCCTTTTAATTTTTCGGGCGAAAAAGCCCAATCCGCCGCCGTGGAAGTGCGCGACGTAATGCGCGCCGATTTGCTTTTTGCGCGTTATTTTGACGTGTCGGAGGACGGCCCGGCTTTTAATGCCCAAAAATTGAGCGATTCGCTAACGGGTTGGGCGCGCGTGCGCGCCAGTTATTTGCTGGCGGGCGATATCAGCTATGCCGACCCGCATTACACCATTAAAATTTATGTGTACGATATTTCCACCCGCCAACCCGTATTTGCCAAAGCGTTTAAAGG
>CAYUAA010000161.1:0-2256 GCA_964442585.1 uncultured Elusimicrobium sp.
AACTTATTTCACGGTACCGGCGGAACCGAATACGTTCTGGTTCTTTTCGGCATACATTTTGATAAGTTCTTCGCGGGCCGGGCCCAAGTATTTGCGCGGGTCAAATTCAGCGGGTTTGGTGGCGAAGATTTTGCGGATGGTGGCGGTCATCACCAAGCGGCCATCGGAGTCTACGTTAATTTTGCAGACGGACATTTTGGCCGCTTTGCGAAGTTGTTCTTCCGGGATGCCGGCGGTATCTTCCAATTTGCCGCCGTATTCGTTGATTTGTTTGACGGCCCATTGCGGAACGCTGGAGGAACCGTGCAGTACAATCGGGAACCCGGGGAGGCGTTTGGAAACTTCTTCTAAGATGTCAAAGCGCAAATCCGGGATTTTTTCGCCGGGTTTTACTTTAAATTTGTAAGCGCCGTGGGAGGTGCCGATGGAAATGGCTAACGAATCCACGCCGGTGCGGTTTACAAAATCTTCCACTTGGGCGGGATCGGTGTAGGTGTGGTGTTCGGCGGAGACTTCGTCTTCGATACCGGCCAAAACGCCGAGTTCGCCTTCAACGGTTACGTCGTGGGCGTGGGCATATTCCACTACTTTTTTGGTCAAGGCTACGTTTTCTTCATACGGCAAGTGAGAGCCGTCAATCATTACGGAGGAGAAACCGTTGTCAATGCAGTCTTTGCACAGTTCAAAGGTATCGCCGTGGTCCAAGTGCAGGGCCAAGGGAACGGGGTTGCCCAGTTCTTTCATCATTTCTACGGCACCGCGGGCCATCCAGCGCAGCAAGGTGGCGTTGGCGTATTTGCGCGCGCCGCTGGAAACCTGCAAGATTACCGGGGAGCCGGTCTGCACGCACGCGGTAACGATCGCCTGCAATTGTTCCATATTGTTAAAGTTGTAAGCCGGGATGGCGTAACCGCCGGCCATAGCGTCTTTGAACATTTGGCGGGTGTTTACCAAGCCAAGTTCTTTATAAGAAACGGTCATGTACAGCCTCCTAAAAATAATATCTGTCCTCAACATTCTACAATTTTTTGTTATACTTTTGTTATTCAGGAATTTGCAACGATAAAGGAGTTTGGTATGTTTAGCCATTTATCAGTTAGTATGCAGTTTATATATGTGGGTGTATTTTCTTTTTTAGCAGGTGTTTTAGCCCCATTTGGAGGCGGACTGGGGTTTTTTGTGATTAGCTCGGCTGTTGTTTCCGGTTCACTGGTATTGAAGGGGGCTGGTGGGATGGAGCGTTTATTTATGCACCCCGTCTGGTGCTTTTTCTTTCCTTTTTTGTTTACTTTGGTTTTATTGTTTTTACTGGGATACTTTATTTTGCTGGGTTTTGGGTTGGGTATGAGTGCTACGCCGACTTCCGGGCAGCTTTATACCTACATTATGGGAGCTGTCGGGCTGTCTTTCTGTGTGTTACCTTTGTTTCTTCCAATTCGTGTATTGAACTTATCGGGCAGCCTGCAATATGTAGCAATTATATCGGCAGTTATTGGTTTGGCAATAGGGGCAAGTTTATGGGTATATATTGCCAGGGCTTTAATCGGCTCTCTGTTTGAACATGAGCATTATTTTTTACAAGCGTTAGTGAGCGGGGTCATAGTTGTACTGGTAGCATCTACAACTCAATTTTTCTTGCTTAAATCTGCTGCCGGCTCCAAACGTGCTTTGCCTGTGGCGGAGCGGGCATCCGTATCTTCCCCGATTAATAAATAACAAAACAGAGGGCCGTTTTTACGCAACAGGAAAGATATTTGTCTTTCCTGTTTTTTTCTTGGGGTATTTGGTTATCCTTCTGAAATTACTTGCAAAAACAGGGGTTTTGGCGTATAATGTACTTACCTTTAATGCATTTTAGTGATAAAAATGACTTATAAACTCGATTTTTCTATTCTTAAGACGCTTACCTCCCTGCCCGGCGTTTCCGGGCGCGAAGGTTCCGTAAGGGAATACCTTAAAACGCTTCTTACTCCATATGCGGACGAAATCCGTACCGACGCGCTGGGCAATCTAATTGTGTTTAAAAAAGGTACTAGCGGCAAGAAATTATTACTTTGCGCACATATGGACGAGGTGGGCCTGATGATTCATCAC
Source organism: uncultured Elusimicrobium sp. (assembly GCA_964442585.1). GTDB lineage: Bacteria > Elusimicrobiota > Elusimicrobia > Elusimicrobiales > Elusimicrobiaceae > Avelusimicrobium. The sequence continues at coordinate 2,095 of CAYUAA010000161.1, forward strand.
CTGGATGACCGCGGATTTGCGCGTTTTATTACGGTGGGGGGAATTGATCCCCGTACGCTCGTGGCTCAACGGGTGCGCGTACAGACGTCTTCGGGCGAGTTGTTGGGTATTATCGGCGTCAAACCTGCGCATATTACCACGGAAGCCGACCGCGGCCGCGCG
>CAYUAA010000162.1:0-2240 GCA_964442585.1 uncultured Elusimicrobium sp.
TTTCGGCAAAGCGTCCGTTTACGCTGACGCCTGAGGCGTCTTCGCGTACGATGCTGGTGCGCAACGTGGGGGCTGGGAATATTTTTGCCGCCGATTTAAGCGATAAAGAACTGAAAGGCTCGCTGACCGTTATCCCGGGGAAAAACGGTTTTACGTTATTAAATACCGTCTATGCCGAAGATTTAATCCCCGCGTTGCTGGCCACGCAGGCGCAGGATGTAAAAAATACAGCCGCCCTTAAAGCGTTGGCGGTGGTGTTTCGCTCCGCCTTGCTCCAGGCCGTGCAAGCCCGTTCCGGCCAGTCTTACCATATTACCGATAATGACGATACGTTTAAGTTTAAAGGCGTCAATTTAATTTTTAAAGATTTGCTGGATGCGTCTAAACGTTCCGGCGCCATCCGCCTGACTGAAGCCCAGGCCGGTTTTTATTCCGGCTGCGGGGTAGTGACGGCGGACTCGCTGGAAAATACGGCCGTCCTGCCGGGTTATGCGTATTCACCCGCAAACGTCAGCAAATATCTTTTGTCCAACCCGCCGGCGGACTTGTACTCCCGCCCGCACGATCCCACCCAGTGGGCCGTAGTAAAATGGATGTATTTGTATGACGCAAAAGAAATACAAAACCGCCTCGCCTATAAACGAAATATCGGCAAATTGCGCGCCATTATTCCCGTGCGGGTCACCCCGCAGGGGCGCGTATTGTCCATGCGTTTTGAAGGCAGCAAAGGTTCTTACGAAACCCAATCCCCGCAGGAGACCGCGTTTATTTTAAGCGCGGGCACAATGCGTTCCAACCTGTTTGATATTGTGCCGATGTATAAGGGCAAAAATATCAAAAGCGTCTTGGTCCGCGGTTATGACACGGGGCTGGGCGAGGGTCTTTGTCTGCGCGGCGCGGACGGTTTAGCCAAAGAGGGCGCGGACTATATGGCCATTATTAAGTATTACTTTCCGCAAGCCCGCATCCTCAATACAACAACAGGAACGGTAAACTAATGGAAAAAACGAAAATTCTGTATTTTATCACGCGTTTGGACCAGGGCGGAGCCCAGGCCAGCGTGCTGATGACGATGAAAACGCTCAATAAACAACAGTTTGACGCGTATTTGGCCTCGGGCCCCGGCGGCCGTTTGGACGGCAAAGTAAAGACCGACGGAAAAAACGTCTTCTTTATTTCCGCCTTGCGCCACGATATCCGCCCGCGCTATTTCTTTCACGATTTGCGGGCCCTGTTTCAAATGGGGCGCGTACTGCGCAAAGTGCGGCCCGATATCGTGCACACCAACGCTCCCAAAGCGGGGGTGCTGGGGCGTATTGCGGCGCGTTTGTTTTGGCGCAAAGCCAAAGTGGTGCACACGTTTCACGGGCTCGGTTTTGCCAAGGAACAAGGCGAAAAACGTTTTAAATTCTTTGTGGCGGTGGAAAAGTTCTGCGCCAAATTTACCGATGTTTTGGTGTTCGTTTCGCGTAAAAACGCCGCCGAAGCCAAACAGTTGGGCATTGGCAAAGGCGTGCGTACGGAACTGATCCGCGCCGGGGTGAATTTCAATCCCATTTTGCCTTTAAAATTCGATCCGGCCGCCAAAAAAGCCTCGTTAAAAATTCCCGCCAACGCCAAAGTGGTGTTGGCTCTGGCCAACTTTAAGCCGCTTAAAAACCCGATTCACTTTGTGTTGGCCGCTTATAAAGTGCTTACGCAGATGAAGAACGTCTGCTTTATTTTTACGGGCGAAGGCCCGCTGAAGCAAACTGCCGAGAACCTGGCTAAAAACCTGGGAATTGAAAAGCAGGTCATCTTTCCCGGGTGGCGCAACGACGCGTTGGAACTGCTGGCCGTCAGCGACGTTTTTGCCAGCGTTTCTTTGCGCGAAGGGCTGCCGATGTCGCTTTTGGAGGCGATGTCCATGCGCGTGCCGGCCGTGTGCTATAACGTAGACGGTATCAGCGAAGTGGTGACGGACAACAAAACCGGATTTTTGGTAAAACCCAACGATATTAACACGTTCGCCGATAAATTAAAAGTGCTGTTGCGCCATGCCGCGCTGCGCGAACGTTTTGAGGCCGCTATCGACCACCGCGATTTTTCGGAATTTACGTCCGCCACCATGGTTAAAAAACAGGAACGTTTGTATAGAAGCCTCGTTCCTCCCACCAAAAAAAACGGCGGCAAAAGACGGTTTTTCAGAAAACGCAGAAATTTTAAAAAATCTAACCCGGGAGTAAAAAATGGATTACGCA
>CAYUAA010000163.1:0-2192 GCA_964442585.1 uncultured Elusimicrobium sp.
TTAGGATTTATTTGGCTTCGGCCGCTTCCGGTTTGGCGTCAGCGATTTTTTCTTCCACCGTGGTCAAAGGGTTGATCTGCACTTTGATCATAGCGGTGACGGTCGGTTTCAAATAAATGCCCACTTCGGTTTCACCCAAAGCTTTGATAGGCATATTGAGTTCGATAGAATCTTTGGCGATGTTGTGGCCAAGCGCGTTCAACGCTTTGAAGATGTCGGCTTTGTTTACGGAACCGAACACCACGCCGTCGCTGTTGACGGTTTTGGTGAACGGAAGCACTACACCCGCCAATTTTTCGGCGATGGCACGGGCTTCGGCAAGTTCCGCTTCAATGCGTTTGGCGCGGCGTTCAGCGCCGAGCTGCCAGTTCTTAATGGCGCCTTCGGTGGCGATTTCCGCCAAGCGGTGCGGCACCAAGAAGTTGCGGGCATAACCGGGCTTTACATCAACGATGCTGCCCACCATGCCCAAATTTTTGACGTTCTGTTTCAAAATAACTTTCATTGTTCGTCCTCCGGCTTATTTTTTGGGCAAAGAATACGGCAAGATGGCCAAGTTGCGGTCGCGTTTGATCGCTTTGGTGATCTGGCGCTGGTGTTTGGCGCAGGTGCCGGTGATTCTTCTGGAAAGGATTTTGCCGCTTTCCATGGTGAAGGACTTCACGAATTGAAAGTTTTTATAATCGATGTTTTCGATTTTTTCAGCGCACACTTTGCAGACTTTTCTTCTGCTTTCGAAACGCTTTTTGCCCATAAACGGACGCGCCGGTCTTTCGGGGCGGGCGGCCGCAGCGGCGGGAGCCGCGGGGGCTTGGGTTTTAATTTCTTCGGACATTGGATATTCCTCTTGTCTTAAAGTTTAAAAGGGCACGTCGTCTTCCATCACGTCGGAAGTGGGGACGTCGTCCTTAGCGGCCGCATGGGCTTCATACGAAGCACCGCCTGCGGCACCGGATTCCAAGATTTGAATCCGGCGGGCCGTAACCTGCAAAGATCTGCGGGTTTGCCCGGTTGTTTTGTCGGTGTATTCGCTGCTGGTGAGGCGGCCTTCCACTTGAATGGGAGTCCCCTTTTTCACCCGGTCTTTACACCGGTCGGCCGCCGCGCCCCAAACCACTACGGGAACGAAAACCGTGTCGTCTTTCCACTCGTTTGTGGTAGCATCCAAATATCTGCGGTTCACCGCAATATCACAACGGCACACTGCCTGGCCTTTCTGCGTAAACGCCACATTCGGGTCACGTGTTAACCGTCCGACTAGAAGGACAAGGTTCTGTTCCGGTAATTTGATTTGTGCGGGCATACGTTAACCTTATTTTGCAACGACAGGAGCCGGTTTGGCTTTCACTTCCATGGCGATCATGGTCATGGAGCGGAGCACTTTTTCGTTGAGTTTCAAAGCGTCTTCAAAAATTTTTACAAATTTCGGTTCGGCTTTAAATTTCAAGTAGAGGTAGAAACCGTCGCGAACGTGGTTTACTTCGTGGGTGAATTTTCTTCTGCCCAATTTTTCTTCGCTGGTTACTTCCCCGCCGTGTTTGGCGATAAGTTCTTTCGCCTTAGACACGAATTCGCCCACTTCTCCGTCGGAGAGTTGGGGTTTAACAATAATTACGCTTTCGTAAGTTCTCATATACTCTATTTTTGTTGCGTTTTGTTTCGTCAAAAAATCCCCACGGGATTTTGCATCCCGCGAAGTTTTTTGCAAATCTCTTTCGGGCGGCTGTACACCTGTGGCCCGGGCGGATTTTTTCCTATAGATATTATAGCAAAAAATTATCCGCGGCACCCAAATTTATTACAATACGCCCACAGAGACTACGGACGTTTTAAAAAAATCTTGGCGGGACTGGTGGCCCCTTTAATTAAGGAAAGTTTATTTTCGGCTACACCCAACTGTTCGGCCAGGACGGCGCGGACGGCTTCGTTGGCGCGGCCCTGTTCGGCAGGCGCTTTGACCCATATTTCAAACGTATCAGGGGCTTTTTGGATAAACTTATTTTTCTTTTCCCCCGCATGCACTTTTACTTTAAGATAGCTTTCCATATGTTTATTTTACTTTTTTTACAAAAACCGTAAAAAGCCGATATCAGAAGCGTCTATCAAAAATCACTTTTGCGGAGTTATCTGTTTTGTATGTTTGAGTGAAACGAATTTACAAAACAGCCGCAAAAGTGATTTTTGATGCTTCA
>CAYUAA010000164.1:0-2176 GCA_964442585.1 uncultured Elusimicrobium sp.
GATTTAATCGTCGGCAGCAGACGCTGGCAAACAATACCGCGCACCAGCTCGGAAAGCTGCAGGCGGATTTGGTCGTGCTGTTCCACCGGGAACGCATCCACCAAGCGCGCAAGCGTCTGCGTCACGTTTACCGTGTGCATGGTGCCCAGCACCAGCTGCCCCGTTTCCGCCGCACCGATAGCGGCGCGCATCACTTCCGGGTCGCGCAATTCACCAATGAGCAGTACGTCCGGGTCCTGGCGCATGGCAGCGCGCAGGGCGCTGGTATAAGAAGGGGTATCCACACCCAGTTCTAACTGGCTGACGATACAGCGGTTGTCCGGGTGCATAAATTCGATCGGGTCTTCAATCGTCAGGATATGGCCCGCGCGGGTTTTGTTAATATGGTCAATCATGGCGGCCAAGGTGGAGGTTTTACCGGAACCCGTCATCCCGGTAACCAAAATAAGACCGCGGCGGCTTTCGGACATTTTACGCAAAATATCGCCCGGCAAATGGAATTCTTCAAACGTAGGGATTTTAAGCGGAATATGACGCACCGCCATACAAATTTTACCCATTTGGCGAAATACGTTAAAACGGAAACGCCCGTACGATTTGGCATCTAACGAAAAGTCGACCGAGCTGTACTGCTCAAAAATTTTGCGTTCACGTTCGCCCATGCACGCATAAGCCATTTTTTTAACGTCTTCGTTGGAAATAAAGCTGTCGTCAATGGGTTTCATCTGCCCGTTCAGGCGCACATACGCATTAGAATTGCCGCGCACGTGCAACCCGCTGGCTTTATTGTCCACTACCGTTCTTAATAAACTTTGAAGTCCTACCGCCATACACCCTCCTTTCTTAGCTAAACCCTATTTTTTTTGCGGCGCAAATAGGCCGGAATTAACATAGCATCTTCCGGCTCCGGGCCTTTTGTATCAAACGAAGCAAAAACATCCACCGCCGGATTTTTAGGCATTACGGCGGCCGGATTATTATCAGCCAAAAGCGGCCGGCGCGCATTAAATACGTTGGCTTTTTCCGCGCTGAAACCCGTTGCAATCACCGTTACTTTAAACATGCCGTTCAAAGACGAATCATACGAATGGCCGAACATAATAATCGAATCGTTGCTGGCATATTGGCGGATGAGGTTCATTACCTCTCCCTGCTCTAAAAGCGTCAGGTTTTCTTCCGCCGAAAAATGGACGATAAACCCTTTGGCGCCGCGGATATCGGCGTTTTCCAACAGCGGCGAAGAAATCGCTTTTTTAACAGCCGCCAAATGCCGCCCCGCGCCGCTGGCTTCCCCCACCCCGATTAAGGATTTGTGGGAGTGGCTCATCACTTTGCGGATATCGTTAAAATCGATATTTACCTCGCCCGGCTGCGTAATAACTTCGGAAATGCCCTTTACGGCTTGGAGCAGCACTTCATCCACCATTTGGAATGCATCGCGCGAAGAGGTTTCCGGGTCGATATTGGCAAAAAGTTTTTCGTTGGGGATAATAATCATGGAGTCGACGTGCTTTTGCATTTCTTTAATGCCCAAGTCGGCCTGTTTTTCGCGCACGTAGCCTTCAAAGGTAAACGGACGCGTCACTACGCCCACAACGAGCAAATCGTCCCCATAAATTTCTTTGGCCAGCTTGGCCAAATACGGCGCCACGCCCGTGCCCGTTCCGCCGCCCATACCGGCCGTAATAAACAACAAATCGCACTGGCCGATAATGAGTTTTAATTTTTCTTTCGATTCTTCCGCCGCGCGTTTGCCTTTTTCCGGGTCTCCGCCGACGCCCAATCCCTTGGTGATTTTCTCCCCCACCTGAACCAGGTACGGGGCCTGGTTACGGCGCAGGTCCTGCGCGTCGGTATTGACGGCGATAAAATCCACGTCTTTCAGGCCGGAGGCCACCATGTGGTTAATGGCGTTTCCGCCGCCGCCCCCCACGCCGATTACTTTAATTTTGGCTTTTTTGCTTTCAAACAAATCAGCCGGCATAAATAAATCTTTCATAAAAATTCTCCGTTATCAACCGCCGAAGATGTCCATGCCTTTAAACCACTTGCCCAGTTTGCCCAGGACGGAAGAGTTCTTCTCGTAAGAGCCGACGGAATAATCGTCGTATCCGGCATTTTCGGAAGCGTAAATGGCAAGCGCCATGGCGGTGCTGTACTGCGGGTCAAAAAATTC
>CAYUAA010000165.1:0-2114 GCA_964442585.1 uncultured Elusimicrobium sp.
TATCACCACTCTTTAATATTCTATCTTTTTTTGGGATTCCGTGCACGACTTCTTCGTTTACCGAAGCGCAAATGCTCCCCGGAAACCCATAATACCCCAGAAAAAGCGGCGTCGCCCCGAAGGAGCGAATCGTTTTTTCCGCGGCGGCGTCCAACTCCAGGGTAGACACGCCGGGCTTTACCATCTCGGTCATCAGTTTCAAAACCGCGGCGGTTACTTTGCCCGAAGCGCGCATCTTTTGGAGTTCTTGCTCGTTTTTTACTTCAATCATTTTACCTTCTCAAGGACTTTCACAATGTCCTCAAAAACTTGTTCCGGGTTTTGATTCCCGTTCACTTCCACGTATTTACCGCCGCCCTGATAGTAATTTTTCACCGGCAACGTATCGTGGTGGTATACTTCCAAACGGTGTTTCACGCGTTCGGGCGTATCATCCGGGCGGGAATATAATTCCCCGCCGCACGCCGGACACTGTGCCAACGGCGCATTTAAATCCACATGCAGGATTTCCCCGCATTTCTTGCATTGGCGGCGCGAAGAAATACGGCTGACCACTTCGCTTTCCGGCAAATCAATCATAATAACTTCGGTAATTTGGCGGTTTAAACGTTTCATCATGGCATCTAACGCTTCAGCCTGCGCAACCGTGCGCGGAAAACCGTCGAAAATAATGCCTTTGTCCGTCGCACTGACGATTTTTTCCAACATGGAAACCATCAGCTCGTCCGGCACAAGGTTACCGTCGTTAATAATAGCGGCAATTTTTTTGCCTAATTCCGAACCGGAAGCAATTTCCGCCCGGAGAACATCCCCCGTAGAGATGTGGTGTAAATCAAATTTATGCTGCAATTTGGCCGACTGAGTACCTTTACCGGCACCAGGGCAGCCCATCAAAACAATATTCACTTCAATTAACCTGCCTTTAAATTACAAACAACTTTGCGTTTGAACCCCGTAAGATTCAAACGCAAAATGATTTGTGTAAATTTTCAAAAATCTTTTAGTTAAGAAACTAAATAGTGGAAAATTTTTTAGGATTTTGAGGAGATTTCTAGACGCGGAATTCCAAAGCATACTTTTTTGCTATGCGAGGAAAACCGCAACAACGAAATCTCCCAAAATCCGTAAAAATTACTGTCCGACGTTGAACCAGCGGCCCTTAATTCTTTTAGAACCTTTCATTAAAGGTTCGTAATTGCGGGCCAACAAATGCGCCTGGATTTGTCCAACCGTGTCCAACGCAACGCCGACGACGATCAGCAAAGCGGTACCGCCGAAGTAAAAGTCTACGTTGAACTGAGCGCGGAAAAAGTCCGGCAGAACCGCTACCAGACAAACGAAAATCGCGCCGCAGAAAGTTAAACGGTTCATCACCCATTCAATATAATTTTTGGTGGGCTCGCCGGGACGAATACCCGGGATGAAACCGCCCCATTTCTTCATGTTATCAGCCAAATCGGACGGGTTAATCGTCATCGAATTGTAGAAATAGCAGAAGAAAATAATCAAAGCCGAGAACAACAGCATGTACAGAATACTGCTATGGTTCATAGACTCCATCAATTTCTGCGCCCAAAGGGCTTCCTGGTTGAAGCTGGCAATCGTCAGCGGCAAGGAAATAACTGAGGAGGCAAAGATTACAGCAATTACGCCGCTCTGGTCAATCTTAAGAGGCAAATAGCTGGTCTGCCCGCCGTAGGTTTTATTCCCCACCTGGCGTTTGGCGTATTGTACCGGGATTTGGCGTTGAGCCGTTTCCAGCCATACCACCAAAGCCGTAATAATAATCGCCGCGCCAAAAATGACAAGCGCCATGAAAAAGTCCATTTCGTCCGTTTGCACGCGTTTGATTACTTCCATAATCGCGCTGGGCAAGCGGTCCACGATACCGGCGAAAATGATGAGCGAAATACCATTGCCCACCCCTTTTTCAGTAATTTGTTCACCCAGCCACATCACAAACATCGTGCCGGCGGCCAAAGTCAACACCGTGGTAACGAAAAATATAAACGACGGATTTACCACCGCCGAAACGCCGCCCGCGCCTTCAATACGCGTAATGGCGAACGTCATCATAGAGCCTTGCAACAACGCCAAGAACAGTGCAAAAATAC
>CAYUAA010000166.1:0-2102 GCA_964442585.1 uncultured Elusimicrobium sp.
GCGCACGAAACGGATTTTGAGCCGGCGGTGGAAGATTTAACCGTGGTTACCGTGGCCCAGCAGCCGGCCTATAAGCCGCGCGCGTCCGTTTTGCAGTCTTTGCAGGGAAACGCTTCTTTGGAAACGGCGGACCTGAAAGAAAAGATGAAAGATTTGCATTACCGTTTGGAAGAACTGAAAATCGCGCAGGATAAAACCAGTGGCGATTTTGCTAAGCAACTGGCCCGCATGGAACAGCGTATCAGCACGTTTGAACAGGAATATGTGGCCAAACTTCAGCCCACTCTTTTAAGTTTAATTGAAGAACTTGAAAACATGAAAGTAGCTGAAAATAAAGCCGAAAAATAATTTGAATGTGTTTTAAAAATGCAAAACCGCCGCTTTTTTTGTGGCGGTTTTCTTTTTTGCAAAGCGAAGAACGGAAGCTGAAGATGCAAAAAAACAGCAAATTTTACAAAATGTGGCGTATGGTTTGAGGGACTCTGTCTGACGGAGGCAAGGGGATAACGCCCTTGAAACGGACAAAATTCTGACAAGTTGAATCAGGTTTTGTCAACCCTTTGCGCAAAAAAAGCGTGCGCAAATTTGTTTTGCTTCTCCTAAATTTATAAAATATACCTATATAGAAGTAAGCAAGGAAAAAGGATTTCCGTTAGGAGAACAAATGAAAAACAAACACCTTGAACCTATCGCCGTAGTTGGTATCGGCGCCATTATGCCCGGAGCTTTAACGAAAGACGAGTTCTGGAGCAACATTAAAGAAGGCAAGTATTGCATTACCGAAATTCCCGCTTCTTATTGGGACTATAAACTTTTCTACAGCCCAGATCATAAAGCCGAAGACAAACTTTATTCCAAAATCGGCGGTTTTATTCCCCAGTCGTTCAAATTCAATTCCCTGCAGTACCGCATTCCTCCGCAAATCGCCAAACAGATGGATACCGTTCAGCACCTGGCTATCGAAACCACTCGTATGGCGTTGGAAGATTCCGGTTACGATAAAAAACCTTTTGACCGCAACCGCACCGCGGTGATTATCGGCAACTCGATGGGGGGGATGAAGAACGAAATGTCCAACACCCGTCTGAACAGACCTTTCTTGTACGAAATCCTCAAAAACACTTCCGCTTATAAATCCTTAACTCCGGCCGACGCCCAAAAAATGATGGACGAAATGGATGCGGGCGTGCGCGAAAAATTCACTCCCATTACCGAAGATTCCATGCCGGGTGAATTGGCCAACGTCATTCCGGGCCGTGTAGCTAACGTATTTGACGTGCACGGCACCAACTTCGCCGTGGACGCTGCCTGCGCCACTTCGCTGGCCGCCATCGATCAGGCCGTAAACGGCCTGCGCATGGGCAACTTTGATATGGCTATCGCCGGCGGCGTGGACCAGATGATGTCTCCGTCCGCTTACATCAAATTCTGCAAAATCGGCGCTCTTTCCGAAAAAGGCTCCTGCCCGTTTGACGCCAAGGCCGACGGTTTCGTTATGGCCGAAGGCGCGGGTATGGTGATTTTGAAACGCTTGTCCGACGCCGTAAAAGACGGCGACAAAATCTACGCCGTCATCCGCTCCGTAGGAGCCTCTTCCGACGGTAAAGGCAAAGGTATTACCGCACCGAACCCGAAAGGCCAAAAAATCGCCGTGGAAAAAGCCTTCGAACAAGTGGAATACACGCCCGGCGACGTAGGTCTGATTGAAGCGCACGGTACCAGCACCCGTGTGGGCGACGCGGTGGAACTCAATGCGCTGAACGAAATTTTCGGCCCGCACGCCAAACCCGGCACCATTGGCTTGGGCAGCGTAAAAAGCCAAATCGGCCACGCTAAAGCGGCGGCCGGTATCGCTTCTTTAATTAAAACTTCGCTCGCCTTATATAATAAGGTGTTGCCTCCGTCCGTAAATTTTGAAACCCCGAACCCGACCGTGGATTGGGCCACCTGCCCTTTCCGCGTAATTACCAAAGCGGAAGAGTGGAAAACGGACAAAGTGCGTCGCGCCAATGTTTCCGCGTTTGGCTTCGGCGGAACGAACTTCCATGTGGCCATGGAAGAAATGAACGACGGCCTGCTTAAAAAAGAAGAAGAAGCCAAGG
>CAYUAA010000167.1:0-1971 GCA_964442585.1 uncultured Elusimicrobium sp.
TTGCCCGCCAACTGGCCCGCGCTGGGTGCGTGGGGGGACAAGCAAAAAGCCCTCGCCTGCGCGCTGCAAACCATGAAGTATTTAAACGTAACGGAGCCCAGTTTTAAAACCGTTTTAATTCCGTCGTACCGCGAGCTGAAAGACAGCCTGCAAATAGATGAAAACGCCGTAGCTTCGTTGGAGCTTGTTAAAAGCCAGGAAGGCAGCCGCCGCGGCAGTTTGTGGGCATTGTTGGACCACACCAAAACCGCCGTGGGCAGCCGCAAGCTGAAAGAATGGATTTTGCATCCGCTCATGGACCCGGGGGAAATTTCCCAACGGCAGGACTGTGTGGAAGGCTTTGTAAAAAATCAGTCCGCTTTGGCTGATTTGTCCGCCCTGTTGGAAAATATTTCCGATGTGGAACGCATTATGACGCGTACCGCCACCGGTACGGCTTCCCCGCGGGATTTGTCGGGGCTGAGACAATCCTTGCTTAATGTGGATGCGTTGGCTCGCTGGTTTGAAACGTACGGCGGTATCGCACCGCATTTGCAAGCGTTGTTTTTGGAAAATTTGCCCGTGCTGCGGGAAATGTCCCGCACGCTCTACGACGCGGTGGACGAAAACCCGCCTTTGAAATTATCCGACGGCCACGTTATTCGCGCCGGTTACAACGCCGAGCTGGACGAGTTGCGTTCGCTTAAACAAAACGGCAGCAAGTGTATGGAAGAAATGTGCGCCCGCGAACGCGAAAAAACGGGTATTTCCACCATGAAGGTGGGGTGTAATTCAGTTTTCGGTTTTTATTTTGAAGTTACCAAAAGCCACATATCCAAGGTGCCTTTTAATTACGTCCGCAAGCAGACGCTGGTTAATGCGGAACGTTTTATTACCGAAGAATTAAAAGCCCTGGAAGATAAAATTTTAAACGCGGAGCAAAAAATCATCCGCCTGGAAAGCGCCCTTTTTGACGAAGTGCGCAAGTCCTTGGCCGTGCGTATCAATCATGTAAAAGCGTTTGCGCAGATTGTGTCGGAGTTGGACGTGTATATGTCGCTAGCGTTGTGCGCGATGAAAGGCGGTTATACCCGCCCGGTAGTCGATCACGGCACCGAACTGCATTACGAGAACGGCCGTCACCCGTTGGTGGAAGCTACGCTGCCCAGCGGCAGTTTTGTACCTAACGGCCTGTCTATTGGCACGCCGGAAAACCAAATTATGCTGATTACCGGCCCCAATATGGGCGGTAAAAGCGTGTTTTTAAAGCAGACGGCCATCATCGTGATCATGGCGCAGATGGGAGCTTTTGTTCCGGCTTCGCAGGTGCGCATAGGCGTGGTGGATAAAATTATGACGCGTATCGGCGCACACGACGCGCTAAGCCGCGGCAACTCCACCTTTATGGTGGAAATGAACGAGACGGCGCATATTTTGGCTTCCATGACGCCGCGCAGTTTGATTTTGCTCGACGAAGTCGGCCGCGGAACGTCCACCTTTGACGGTATTTCCATTGCGTGGGCGATTGTGGAATACCTCTACAAGCCAGCCGGCGGCCCGAAAGTACTGTTTGCCACGCACTATTTTGAACTGGTGGATTTGGAAAATAAGTACGCAAGCGTCAGCAACTGGCATGTGGACGCCAAAGAATATAAAGACGCGTCCGGCGAAAGCCGCCTGGCGTTTTTGTATCAAATTTTACCTGGCGCGGCGGACCGCTCGTATGGGATTCACGTGGCGGAAATTGCGGGGTTGCCGGCGGCGTGCACTTTGCGTGCCAAAAAAGTGCTGAAAGATTTGGAAGCTAAAAAAGGCGCTAAAATTTCCGTTAAAGAACAAGATATGGTGAAAGATTTATTTTCTTCACCGATTGTAGAAGAAATCAAAATGGCGGACCCGGACAAACTGACGCCGATGGCCGCCTTACAATTAATTTGCGAATGGAAGAAACGCATCAATGAGTAATATACGCGTATTGGACGAAAAAACCGC
>CAYUAA010000168.1:0-1949 GCA_964442585.1 uncultured Elusimicrobium sp.
GTGGCTTTTTGCACGTCGGCTTCAAAGCGTTTCAAATCGTCTTCGGTGATTTCGGCCGCTTTTTGGGCTTTTTTGAGTTTTTCGATTACATCGCGGCGTTCGTTACGCACGGCCACTTTGAAATCTTCGCTCATTTTGGAAATGTTTTTTGCCAATTGTTTGCGGCGGTCTTCGGTCATGGACGGAAGGGTAATGCGGATTACTTTACCATCATTTACCGGGCTGGCGCCGAGGTCGGCTTTCTGCAAAGCTTTGTCGATATCGTTGAGAGAGCTGATGTCCCAGGGTTGTACTTCCAGAGTTTTGGCGTCGAGTACGTTGATGACGGCCATTTGTTTAATCGGAGTGGGGGTACCGTAATAGTCTACGCGGATATTTTCGAGCAATCCGGCGCTGGCGCGGCCGGTGCGGATGGTGGCCAAGTCGCGTTCCAAACGGGAAACGTGTTCCGCCATGCAGGTTTTGCTTTTGTTTAACAGATTGGTAATGCCTTCCATAATAACAACCTCGTTGGTTAAAGTATTTTTTAAATTATAGCAATTCTTGCCCGGCTTGTGTTTGGCACGCGCCGGGAAAGACCGCGCATATATCCGGCGCGGGGGATTTGTTCGGCAGGGTTAGCAACGGGCGGCCGTCTGTCCAAATTTGGCCGTATTTTTCTTCCCATGGGCCGTTTTCTTCTCCCATATCGTTGCCTTGCGGATAGTGTACGTAAGGTTTACCGGTGGTAAAGTAGTATTTGTGCAACACTGCGCCCTGCGGGGAGGTTTGCGTCATCTGCAAGGTGTTGCCGTTCCATTTTAATTGGGTGATGACGGACCCTGCCGGATTGGTTTGCGTATAACGGGTTAATTTCCCGTCGGCATAGTAGAAAGTTTTTTCCGCCGGGGCTGTTTGTTTGACGGTAACGGAGGAACCCCATTGGTTTAACGTATATTGCGTTTTTCCGTCTTGGGTTTGGCAGAAATAGGGCCGTCCGTTCTCAAAAAATGCGCAAAAACCGTGTTCGCTTTCCCGGCAAGTCAGACGGTCCGGATTCTGGTTGGGCAGCCGCCGGGCTTCGCACGGGACGTTTTGCCAAACGGGGGAAATGGGGAGGCGACGTTCTTCGGTTGCGGCGTCGGTTTGCGGCTGTTCCGGTCGAGCCGCAGCAGGTTCTTGCGGGTGCTGTTTTTGCCAAAGTTCGTTTATCGCCCTTTTATACGCTTTTATTTCGCTTAGGGCTTGGGTGTGGTGTTTGTTCATGATCTGCGCCATGCCCAGTGAATATGCGGCGTCCGGCGCCGGCGCGGTTTGAAGGAGCGTCAGCACCTGTTGGCGTGTAGGGTCGTCCAAAAAGCGGTCGAGCCCGTCTTCCGTCAGCGGGGCGGTTTTTTCTTGCGGGGTGTGTGCGGTTTGCTGCGCCGGGAGAGTGAGGGAGGATTCTTCCGGCAGTGTGTTGAGGCCCTCTTCGGGGCGGGCGTTTGTTTGGGCGCGCAGAATCAGCAGCGTAAGCGTACCCACCGCGGCCAACAGTAAAAGGGCCAATGTAATAAAAATTTGTTTTTTCAGTTTATCCATATATAAAAAAATCCCGCCGGACTATTCCGGCGGGCGTGTGAACTAATAGATTACGGTTCCTACTTCTTCGCCGCATAAGGCTTTTTTGATGTTACCTTTGGTGTGCAAGTTAAACACTTGTACGGGCACTTTGTTTTCCAGGCACAACGCCAGGGCGGCTGTGTCCATAAACTGCAGTTGTTTGGCGATCGCGTCGGCGTAGGTAATTTTGTGGATAAGTTTGGCGTTGGGATTTTTGCGCGGATCACTGTCGTACACGCCGTCAACCTGGGTGGCTTTTAACAGAACGTCGGCGTTAATTTCCGAAGCGCGCAGCGCGGCCGCGCTGTCGGTTGTAAAGAAGGGGTTTCCTGTACCGCCCGCAAAAATAACGATGCGGCCTTTTTCCA
>CAYUAA010000169.1:0-1918 GCA_964442585.1 uncultured Elusimicrobium sp.
GCGCCGTCTTTAAAAAATTCGCTGGCGGCGCAGTCCATCGCCAGGGAAATTTCCGGATGGCCCGCCTTTTCTGCGGCGGCTAAAATGGTTTTTAGTACGTCTTCGTGCTTGGCGATTTTCGGCGCGAATCCGCCTTCATCGCCAACAGCGATTACCATACCTTCGGCTTTCAGTACGTTTTTTAACGAATGGTATGTTTCGCTCGCTTCGCGCAGAGCTTCGGCAAACGTTTTAGGCGCGGTAGGCACGATCATAAATTCCTGTACGTCCAGGCCCGAGTCAGCGTGTTTGCCGCCGTTAATGATGTTAAGCATGGGCGCGGGCATAAGGTATTCTTCGTCTTTCAGTTCATACACGTTGCGGATATGCTGGTACAGAGGCAATTTGGCACTGTGGCAACCGGCGCGCAGCGTGGCCATAGATACGGCCAACGTGGCGTTGGCGCCCAGGTTGGATTTATTGTCCGTTCCGTCCATGGCGATCATGCTTTCATCTACTAGACGGATATCGAACGGGTCCATGCCCGCCAACTGCTGGGAAATATGTTTTACGTTTTCCACCGCTTTTAAAACGCCTTTTCCGTTATAGCGGTCTCCGCCGTCGCGTAGTTCAAGCGCTTCGTGCGAACCGGTGGACGCGCCGCTGGGTACCGCCGCGGTGCCGGTGTTTCCGTCATCTAATAGTACGTCGGCGGCGACGGTGGGATACCCGCGGGAATCCAAAATTTCCCGTGCCGTAATTTTTTTAATGCGAACCATACACAACCCCCTTAGGCCGCCGGACGCGGCCGTTAAATAATGCTTTCGATTATCTTTTTGCCTTCTTTGATGAGCGCGGCGGGCAGTTTTTCGTCTTGCGCTTCCGCGTACATGCGAATCAGGCGTTCGGTGCCGGACGGGCGAATGGCCAGCCAGCTGCCGCCTTTTAAGATAAACTTGAATCCGTCCGTAGAATCAATACGCCATACGGACGTCTTGTTAATGGAAAGCGGCGGGCGTATGTCCAGCCGTTCCATGATACGGTTGATTTCCGTTTCGGTTTTTGGCATGCTGACCTTTTGGTCAAACAGCTGTTTGTATTTTTTATAGAAATCTTTTTTAATTTGCTTGAGCGTTTTGCCTTCCGTGGCCAGCATGTCCACGACGAGCAAACACGCCAACAGGCCGTCTTTGTCCGGGATGTGGTTGGCTACGGCCAGCCCGCCGGATTCTTCCATGCCCATAATGTATTGGCCGGTGGTCATCAGTTCGGTGATGTATTTAAATCCCACGGGGGTTTCGCGCAGCATAAGTCCGTTTGCTTTGGCCACCTGATCGATGAGGTTGGAGGTGATGACGCTTCTGCAAACGCGGCCTTTTATTTTTTTATTGCGCACCAAGTGATCCAACAGCATGGGCGCGATTTCATTGGGAGATACCCAGTTGCCTTCGGCGTCGATAATGCCGAATTTGTCGCAGTCCGGATTGCAGGCGATGCCCAGGTGCATTTTTTTAGACGTAACCAATTTTTTCAGTTCCGCCAAACTCACCGGGCCCGCGTTGGGTACGACGCCTCCAAACAGTACGTCGTCGCCTTCGTGGATGCCTTCTACGGTTACACCGAATTTTTCCAAGAAATCTCTAAAATAATTTTTTGCCGTACCGAAAAGTGGATCGACGGCGATTTTGAGTTTCGATTTTTTCAGCGCTTTTACGTTAATCATCTGCTCCAAACGCGCCAGGTAGCTTTTGCGCAAGTCTTTGGTGATGGTAACGGCGGCGTTTAAGACGCCAAATTCAGTGGAGGACGCTTTTAAAATTTGGGCGGAAGGGGACGGGATGCGTTTTTTGATGTCTTCCATGATTTCGTTGTTGGCGATGCCGCCGTAGTACGAAATCCATTTTACGCCGTTGACGTAATATTCCGCTTCGCTGCCGGT
>CAYUAA010000170.1:0-1915 GCA_964442585.1 uncultured Elusimicrobium sp.
TCGCAATAATCTAATTGGATATCGTCGTAAATTCTCATATACAGTTTTCTCCCGGAGGGTATTGTTTCCGCCAAAGCGGCCAGGCCGGAATATATCATACAAAATTTGCCGCACGCCGGGGCGGAAAATCCTTTGCAGAGGAAGCGTTTTTTAGCTATAATGGGTATTGTAAAAAAGATGAAAACTCCCTATACTGTGATAATGGAGGATTACCATGCAAAAAGGGTTTACGTTAATTGAATTGTTGGCCGTAGTACTGATTATGGGTATTTTAACCGCGGT
The DNA here is from genome assembly GCA_964442585.1 of uncultured Elusimicrobium sp. Lineage (GTDB taxonomy): Bacteria > Elusimicrobiota > Elusimicrobia > Elusimicrobiales > Elusimicrobiaceae > Avelusimicrobium. The sequence goes on from CAYUAA010000170.1 coordinate 283, forward strand.
TGCGTTGCCGCAATACCGCAAAAGCGTGGAGCGCGCCCGCGTGGCCGAAGCGTTGCAAATGCTGCCCGCCATTTACGATGCGCGCGACCGCCTGATAACGGAAAAAGGCTTGGTTTGGGCTACTGCCAACACCGGTACGCCCACTTGGTCCAACCAAGTTACGTTTCCTAAGTTGGACATCACCTTAAAAGGCAAGGCCACCACCTCCGCCAGCGGTAAAAAAGGCGCCGAGTGGCAGACGGAAAATTATAAATACGGTTTGTATGCTCAAGCCCACATGGTGTCCGCCACCCTCTTAAAAGGGGCTTATAAAGGAACCGAATTTACTTACGACGGTTCTACCGTTTTTTGCTGCGGAAAGACCGCCGTGTGTGAGCTGTTGGATTTGCCCGCCTCTCTGTATTGTTCCAAAGTTGTTGGAGAGCAAGTTTCAAAAGATGATAGCCTTATCCAGATAGATCCCGGTCTTAAACAACTGCCGTAAGGGAGCGCTCGCATGAAAAAAGGTTTTACGCTTGTAGAATTGTTGGCGGTAGTGTTGATTATTGCCATTTTGACGGCGGTGGGATTGCCTCAGTATGGCCGCGTGGTGCAAAAATCCCGTGCAGCGGAAGCGCAGTCCATGCTGCGCAGCATTTACGATTCCAGCGAACGTCTGGCCAACGAGTTCGGCTACCGTTCGTACGAAAAGTTAATCGCGGCAAAAGGAACGAGTAATTTTGGTTTTGCCCGGTTGGACATGTTTGATTCTTCCAACTTGCCGTCGGGATGTTCTTTGCAGAACAACGGGCAGCTGTTAAGCTGTCAAAAGTTTGACTATAAAATTTCCACCGGCGGCTATGTGGCCGCAAAAGCGAAAAAGAAGCCCGTGGGCGTGTTGTTGCTGCTTAACCGCACGGATTTGGACTTGTATTGCCAAGGCACGGAAGACCAGTGCGATATTTTTGGGCTGGATGTAGTGTCCGGCGTGCCGTTTTAAGAGGAATGTATGAATAACAAAGGTTTTACGCTTGTAGAAATTTTAGTGGCGGTGCTGATTGTTGTTATTTTGGTAACGATGGCCGCACCGATGTACGAGAAAGCCATCGAAAAATCCCGTTTGGCCGAAGCCCGCGTGACGGCTAAAAAAATGTTCGACGCTAAAATCCGTCTGATGGATTCGATGGATATGGATGAGTTTAATATCTCAAAAGCCGGGTTTGAGAATTTGGATTTTGCCATCGATTGCAAAAAAACCAAAAAAACCAATAACCATGTGGAAATGTGCAGCACAAAAGATTTTACGTTTTCCATTTATCCCGACGGTGCGAAAAATGGCATTTGTGCGGCCCGCCGCGGACAAGGAGATACCGCCGGCGTAAACTTTTTGTATATGGGTGAATTGGCGGATAGCGATGATACGATTTTCCAATGCAGCGATGCGAGCACTACCGGCTCGTGTGAAACGTACGGTTTGGATTCATCGGGTGAGATTTGGTGTACGCCCGATAATGATTAAGGAGCTCTTATGAAAAAATTATTAGCGTTATGTTTGGGTTGTGTTCCGTGTGCGGTTTTGGCGGCCACGAACAAAATCAACATGGTGACGTACTTCCCGGTGCCGTATGTGGCGTACTCACAAGTGAAAGACGCC
>CAYUAA010000171.1:0-1913 GCA_964442585.1 uncultured Elusimicrobium sp.
TACGAAGGCATCACCATCGGCGTATTTTTGGATCTGATTGAAAAAGGCTACGTCTACAAAGGCCAAAAAACCATCACCTGGTGTTCCCATTGTGAAACCGCTCTGGCTGATGCTGAAACCGAATACAAAGATATTTCTTCTTCGTCCATTTATCTGCGTTTTAAACTCGTAAATCCGGACCAAAAGGTTTTTGGCGATTTGGATTATACAAAGCCCGTCAACCTGGCGGTGTGGACCACCACCCCGTGGACGATTCCCGCCAACTGCGCCGCGGCCGTGTCCAATACCGAAGATTATGCTGTTTTGAAAGATTCCAAAACGGGCGAATACTATATTGTGGCCGAAAAATTGGCCGAAGAGTTTTTGAAAAACACTGAACTTGACTGCACTCAGACGGGCAAAGTGGCAGGTGCCGATTTGGTGGGCATGAAATACTATCACCCGCTTACGCATAAAGAAAACCCCATCATTTGGACGGATTTTGTAACCATGGACGCGGGGGTGGGTATCGTACATATTGCGCCCGGCCACGGTGAAGAAGACGCCGCCGCCGGAAAACAATGGGGCCTCGAGGCGTTCTGCCCCGTGGACGAAAAAGGCTGCTACACCAAAGACGCGGGTATTTTTGAAGGCATGCATGTGTTTGAAGCCAACCCGCTAATGGTTAAAAAATTGGACGAATTGGGTGCGCTGATTAAAGAGCAGGAAATCGTCCACAGTTATCCGCACTGCTGGCGCTGCCATAACCCGATTATCTTCCGCGCCACGGAACAGTGGTTTATGAATATCGACAAAGACGGCCTGCGCGAGAAGCTGATGAAAAATTTGGATAACGTCAAATTCTATCCCACCGGCGGCGAAGAACGCATGCGCTCGATGATCGGCCTGCGCCCGGACTGGTGTTTGTCCCGTCAGCGTTTTTGGGGTACGCCCGTTACCATTTTGTATTGCAAAAAATGCGGCAAACCGCAGGTAGACCATAACTTGTTTGAGTTTATCAAAAACCGCGCCATGCAGGAAGGGTCCGATTTTTGGTTTACCGACCCGGTGGAAAAACTTATGCCGGAAGGTTACCAGTGCGAATGCGGCGGAACCGAATTTAGAAAAGAAACCGATATTTTGGACGTTTGGCTCGACTCGGGCGTATCCTGGGCGGCAGTGCTTAAAGACCGGGGTATCACCTACCCGGCCGACGTCTATTCCGAAGGGTCCGACCAGCACCGCGGCTGGTTCCAAAGCTCTTACATTCCTTCGTATACGCTCGAAGGCACCGCTCCGTTCAAAACTATTTTAACGCACGGTATGGTGCTCGACCAGCAAGGCCGCCCGATGCATAAGTCTTTGGGCAACAGCGTGGATCCCGAAGATGTTATCAATAAATACGGCGCCGATATTTTGCGCTTGTGGGTATCGTTTGCCGATTATCAGGGCGACGTGCGTATTTCTGACGAAATTTTGGGCGGACCGATTGATACTTACCGCAAATTGCGTAACACCGTGCGTTATGCGCTTGGAAACTTGTCCGATTACGACCCGCAACAGCATAAAGTGCCGGGCAAAGATTTGGCAGAAATGGACCGCTACATGCTGGGCCGCTTGAACGAACTGATTCAAGAAGTTCACGCCGGATATGCGGAATTTAACTTCCGCCGTGCGATGCGCGCTATTACGGACTTTTGTATTTTGGATTTGTCCTCGTTTATGTTGGACGCTTCTAAAGACCGCCTGTATACGTTAGGTGCTTCTTCCCCGGCGCGTCGCAGTGCGCAAACGGTGCTGGCCGAAATTGCCATCACACTGCTGCAGCTAATGGCCCCGGTGCTTTCTTTCACGGCTGAAGAAGCCTGGCAGGAACTGCGCAAAACCGCCTTGGGGCGCGATTTACCGCAGAGCATCTTCCTTTCCAATATGCC
>CAYUAA010000172.1:0-1898 GCA_964442585.1 uncultured Elusimicrobium sp.
CTGTGGCTGACGCGGTCGTGCAGGGTGCGTTTTTTCTTGTCAAACGCGGCGATAAAAAAACCGAAGTAAAACGTGATGTTTGTTATCAGTTTGGACAAAATACGTTCTGTGGCTTGCCAAAACGTCAGGCGGCGGCCGCGGCGGTCCACCACTTTTATGTTCATGATTATTTTGCCCAGGCTGGCCTGCAGCGGCGAACTTTCCAAAAGCGCATAATACAGCCAAATGATGACGAGCAGTACCAACGGCGCACCGGCCCCGCTTAACATTTGGGATAAAATCCAAAAAATGACGGCAAATACCGCCGCGTCAATTAAAAAAGCGAAAAACCGCTTCCACATACTTGCGTACATAAACGCACCCCCGTTTTGCGTAGTTGTATATTAACAGTATAAACGGCGGCCAAAAAACGGCAAGGGAAAAAATAGAGTAGATTTAACGGCTCAGGCAAGCCGTTTGCGCCTGAGCGGCCGCTAACAGCCGTTCGGGATTTATTTTAATTTGCAGGCCGCGTACGCCCGCGCTGATGTAGATGCAGTCCCACAGAACGCAGTCTTCGTGAAAAAAGGTGGGAAAATGTTTTTTCATGCCCAAAGGCGAGCATCCGCCGCGGATATAGCCCGTAGCGGGCAATAATTCTTTTACATGCAGCATTTCGCACGATTTGTTGCCGCTTGCGCGCGCGGCGGCTTTTAAATCCAGCTCCGCCGCCCCGGGAATTACGCACACGAACAGGCCCGTTTTGTCTCCGCGCAGAACCAGCGTTTTATAGACTTGGTCGATATTCTCTCCCAAAGCCGCGGCCACATGCACCGCGCTTAAATCGGTTTCGTCCACCGGGTAGGGGATTAATTCGTAGGGAATGTTAAGTTCGTCCAAACGGCGCGCGGCGTTTGTTTTGTGGACTTTTTCTTTCATTCTTAAATTATAGAAATTTTGACGGATAAGATGAGTGGCCTTTCCCGAGATTTTTTTGATAGAATTTGATAGAATGGGTATAAATCTGTGCCGAAGGAGAGAAAAAACATGAAAGGGTTTACGCTAATTGAGTTATTGGTGGTTGTTTTGATTATCGGCATATTGTCGGCGGTGGCGTTGCCGCAGTATACCAAGGCGGTGGAAAAATCCCGCGCGTCGGAGGCAATCAGCACTCTGCACGGGTTATACCGCCAATATGAACTTTGCCGTTTGCAGGGAGATGAACAGAATTGTGATATGGGCGGCAGTTTTGATGATTATACCGTTCCTCCGCCCGGTACAAAAGTTGCGAGGGGATGTTATAAAACAAAAGACTGGTATTATTGCCCGCCGGGCCAGTCAGATATTACGGCGATTCGTTTGTCTCCCTCCAGTTCGGACAGTTCTCCCTCTACCAATTCCAAGGGTACTTTAACTATTTGGGGATATGGCTGGGGAAGCAGCGAAAAAGATTGTTTGGGCACCATTACTTGCCGTGCAGGTACTGACGCAAATTTTTGTAAAATTTAGGTTTTACGGCTACCCGGGCGGATTGTTCCGGCAGTGTACAGCCTTAATTATATTGCTTTCGAAAAAATTTTCAAAAACCCCGCATTAAGCGGGGTTTTTATTTTATTTCTTTTTAACGGGTTTCTTTTTGGCGGCGGATTTTTTTGCGGGCGTTTTTGGGGCGCCTGCGGGGGTGGACTTTTTTTCATCCGGCCGCACCGCCAGCGTAATGCCGTTTGCTTTTATGAACGCGTCCATTTCGTCCAGTTCTTTTTTAAGATATTTACCCGTGTAAGAGCCGGGGCACGCCGCCACTTGGCGCGGAGTGCCTTCGCAGACGATTTGGCCTCCTTTGTCGCCGCCTTCGGGGCCGAGGCCAATCAGCCAGTCGGCCGTTTTGATAACGTCCAAATTATGCTCAATAATCAGCA
>CAYUAA010000173.1:0-1892 GCA_964442585.1 uncultured Elusimicrobium sp.
CACGATGCAGACGGAAAACGGTTTGTATTTTAGGGCAGCTTTTTCCAGCTGCGGGTGTAGGAACATTCCAAATGGATTTTGCCGGGAAACGTCTTGCACAAACGCGCCACGTCTTTTTCGTTAATGTGGCGCTCGTCTTTACGCAAATGAACGACGATGTAATCCGCCCCGGTGCTTAGGCACACGGCGGCGGCGTCAACCGGGTCCGGGTATGGCGCACGGCGCGCTTGACGCAGGGTAGCAATATGATCGATATTAACGCCTAATTTTAAAGTCATTTCAAAACCTCCGTTTTCTGCCGGTACAAGGATTCTACTTCGTCCATCACGCGGTTCACCAAGTTTTCTTCTTCCCCTTCTACTAAAATACGCAGTTTGGGCTCGGTACCGCTGTAGCGCACAATGACGCGGCCTTTGCCGTTCATCTGCTTTTCAATTTCCGCCACTCCGGGCAAAAAGCCGTCCAACGTGTCCAGCGGCGGTTTTTGCGTTACGGCCACGGCTTTTAATTTGCTGGGGTAACGCTTCCATTGGTCGGCAAACCAACTGACAGGCTTGCCCGAACGTTTTACAAATTGCAAAAATTGCAGGGCCGACAAAATACCATCGCCCGTGTTGGCAAATTGGCGGAAAATAATGTGCCCGGAGGTTTCCCCCCCAATCACAAGGCCGCCTTTTTCCAGCGCTTCGGACACGTATTTGTCGCCCACGGTGGTAAGTTCCACTTCTACGCCGTTTTCTTTTAGATAGTTGATGCAGCCCAGGTTAGCCATAATGGTCAGCACCGCTTTATTGGCGGCCAGCTGGCCACATTCTTTTAAACACAGGGCGGAAGAGGCGATAATGTTATCGCCGTCTAATAGGCGGCCTTTTTCGTCGGATGCCATCACGCGGTCGGCGTCGCCGTCAAAGCTAAAGCCGATGAATGCGTTTTCTTTTACCGTCAGTTGGCGCATAAATTCGGTATGCAGCGCACCGACGTTTTTATTAATGTTGGTACCATCCGGTTTAGCGGCGGTGACGGTAACGTCCATTCCCAAGCCCGCAAACACGTTAACGGCCACTTTGTAGCTGGCACCGTTGGCACAGTCCAGCACTACTTTGGTGCCTTTTAATAGGGTTGCGTCCACGGTGGACATTAAAAATTGTTCGTATAGTTTGACGAGGGATTCGTCCTGCGTAAAAGTTCCCACCGGGGCAGGAACGGAAGGTAAGGCTTCGATTTCGGCTTCAATCGACTTTTCCAGTTCTTCCGGCAATTTGGTTCCGGTATTGGTAAAAAACTTGATGCCGTTAAATTCGGCCGGGTTATGGCTGGCGGAAATAACCACCCCGCACAAACTGCCTGTTTTTTTAACCAAGTAGGCCACGGCGGGCGTAGGCGCAATGCCCACGCTGATTACGTTTGCGCCGCTGGCGCGGATGCCTTTTTCAAGCGCGGCCAAAATAGCCGGGCCGGATGCGCGCGAATCCTGCGCGATGATAACTTGGGGTTTTAAATGCGCGTCCTGGGCGTATTTTTGTAACTGCCCCAGGGCCGCATACCCTAATTTTTGGATGAAATCATCCACCAACGGAAACTCGCCCGCAATGGCGCGGACTCCGTCGGTTCCGAAGTATTTTCCCATGATGCACTTCCTGTTGCGCGCGGGTTTGGCAAAGAACAACCCAAACGGGCGTGCGGTGATTTCCCGCAGAAACGGCAAAACTAGTCAAAAAGTTCCGCTTGTTTAGCCTCTGGCTTATCGGTCTTCGGCGCCTTCGGTTCCTCTTTAACGGGTTCGTCCGCTTTGGGCTCGGGCAAAGCATCCTCTTTTGCCGCAGGTTTTAAGCCCAGAATGTCGTTAATTTCGGCAGCTTCCACTACTTCTTTTTCCAGTAATACGGCCACCA
>CAYUAA010000174.1:0-1873 GCA_964442585.1 uncultured Elusimicrobium sp.
TTTTTTAGTAACGCAAGCGGTTGGTAAGGGGTGCTTAAAATGGCTACCGTGTTAATAAAATCCGCCTGGTTGGAATATCCTTCCGGCTTGGATACAATGTAAGGGGCCACTTCTTTTACGGTGCCCAGTTCGGACAACGCGTCCAGGGCGCGGTCTACATTTTCTTTGGCGGGGGGGATGTTGCTCCCCAGGGCAATGACGGCTTGCGGCATGTTATTCTTCTCCCCTGTATTCTACCCAGCGGTCTTTTTCTTCGGCCACTTTTACGGCATAGAGGTATGGAAAAATTTCGCGCACGCGGTTATAAATCCACAGGCAGAGTGCCTCGGTGGTGGGATTAGTAAAAAATGTTCCCAAGTCTTTCCCTTCAAAGTGGGCGTCAATTCCTTGGCTAAACGCGTGGGATAACTCCCTAAAATCCAGCAGGTATCCTTCTTCGTTCAGCGGGCCGTGGAACGTAATTTCGTAGTAAAAAGTATGGGAGTGGACGTCTTCGGCTAACGTTCCGCCATGGCCGTGACGCGCCGAGAAAGAGCCCGCCTGCGTAAGATAGACTTGTGTCATTTTGCGGCCTCCAGTTCTTCGTAAAAATTGATAATTTTGCGGGTTTCTTTTACGTCGTGCACGCGTAAAATATCGGCCCCGTTTTGCAAGGCTACCAAGTTGGCGGCCAGCGTTTGGGCTTTGCGTTTGGGGGCGCCTTCGCACTTTTGGCTTAAAAATGTTTTGCGCGAAAGCCCAACAAGCATCCGCACCCCTAATTCTTTAAAGAAGGCAAGGTGTTTTAACAGTTCGTAATTTTGGGCGCGTGTTTTGGCAAAGCCAAAGCCCACGTCGATGATGATATTTTCTTTGGCTAGGCCGCACTGGGTGGCTTGGCTGATTTTAGCTGCTAAAAAATCTTTTATTTCCGCCAGCAGGTCGGTGTAATTGGTTTTAGACTGCATGGTTTGCGGCGTACCGCGCGTGTGCATGATGACGATTTGTGCGTTGAAATCTTTTACCAGGCGAAACATTTGCATATCCGGCGTGCCGCTTACGTCGTTAATGATATTTACTCCGGCTTTTAAGCCTTCCAGCGCGACGGGAATTTTGACGGTATCAAGCGAAACGGGCACCCGGGGCCACTGTTGGCGCACTTGGGTGATAAGCGGTAGTACGCGGGCCTTTTCTTCTTCTTCGGTAACAGGTTCTGCAAACGGGCGGGTAGACTCGCCGCCGATGTCTAAAATATCGGCGCCTTCGCGCACGTAGTCTTTGCATTTAGCCAGTAAAGAGGCCAGATTGTTCTGTGGATTTCCGTCGTAAAAAGAATCGGGCGTAGCGTTTACAATGCCCATTAAGAGTTTTTTCATAAAATAGGTTGTTTTTGTTTGTGGTTTGTCGGTACTTTTTAACCGTTGCCGTTTAATGGTCTTTTGCTTCTTTCCGGCCAAAGAAAAGAAGATAAATCCTATTTAATCATTTCCAAAAATTCGTTGCGCACTTCCATTTTTTTAAACGCACCGCGGATGGCACTGGTTACCATTACCGCGTCGTGCTTTTCAATCCCGCGCGAGCTGATGCACATGTGCTTGGCTTTGCACACCACCATTACGCCGTACGGCTCCAGGGTGTTCATCAGGCTGTCGGCTATTTCGGCCACAAGCTTTTCCTGTATTTGTAAGCGGCGGGCGAATACTTCCACCAGGCGCGCCAGTTTGGAAATACCCAGCACGCGCCCTTTGGGCAGGTAGCCGATGGAAATAGTGCCGAAGAACGGCTGCAAATGGTGTTCGCAAGTGGAATAAAATTCGATGTCTTTCAGCACCACCATTTCTTCGCAGGAGCCCTCGGTAAACGTTTTTAATACGTCCTGCGGTTTCATTTTATA
>CAYUAA010000175.1:0-1854 GCA_964442585.1 uncultured Elusimicrobium sp.
ATGGAAGGCGGCAGAGGAACGATCGTTCCGTCCGCCGAAGGTAGCTCTATCGGCGGGAAAGCGTTCCCGTCTTATGTAGCGTTTACGAAAGATGGTCAGCGTCTAGTGGGTGAACCGGCCCGCCGTCAGGCGATTGCTAACCCGGAAGGGACTGTTACCGCTTTCAAACGCAAAATGGGGGAAAATTATAAATTTGACTTGCGCGGCCAGGAATTTACGCCGCAACAGTTGTCCGCTTTCGTTCTGCAGAAAGTGAAAAAAGACGCGGAAGCCTTTTTGGGCGAACCCGTAGAAAAAGCCGTAATCACTGTTCCGGCTTACTTTAACGACAACCAACGCCAGGCCACCAAAGACGCGGGCCGCATCGCGGGCTTAGAAGTGGTACGCTTGGTAAACGAACCGACCGCTGCCGCTTTGGCCTTCGGTATCGACAAAGCCGGTAAAGAACAAAAAGTGCTCGTGTTCGACTTGGGCGGCGGCACGCTCGACGTAACCATCATGGAAATGGGTAAAGAAGGTACGTTCGAAGTAATCGCCACCTCGGGTGATACGCAGCTGGGCGGTACGGATATGGATAACGCCATCATCGCTTGGATGGTGGACGAATTCCGCAAACAGACGGGTATCGATTTGTCCAAAGACAAACAAGCCCAACAGCGCTTGAAAGACGCGGCCGAAAAAGCCAAAATCGAATTGTCCACCACCATGGAAACGGACATTAACCTGCCCTTTATTTCCGCCGGTGCGGACGGCCCGAAACACCTCGAGCTTAAATTGTCCCGCGCCAAACTGGAAAGCTTGGTGGACGACATCGTTAAACGTTGCGCCAAATCCGTTGAACAAGCGTTGGCCGACGCTCATTTGACCGCTGCGCAAATCGACCGCATCATCTTGGTCGGCGGTCCGACCCGTATGCCGATTGTGCAGAAATTTGTAGAAGATTTAGTTGGCAAAAAAATCGAACGCGGTATCGACCCGATGGAGTGCGTGGCGATTGGCGCCAGCGTCCAGGCCGGTATTTTGACCGGTGACGTAAAAGACGTACTGCTCTTGGACGTTACTCCGTTGTCCTTGGGTCTGGAAACGTTGGGCGGCGTGTGCACTCGTTTAATTGAACGCAACACCACCATCCCGACGCGCAAATCGCAGGTGTTTTCCACGGCGGCGGATAACCAGCCGGCGGTGACCATCAATGTATTGCAGGGCGAACGCCCCATGGCTAAAGACAACGTGCCCTTGGGCAAATTCGACCTCGACGGCATTCCGCCCGCTCCGCGCGGCGTACCGCAAATCGAAGTTACGTTTGATATTGACGCCAACGGTATTTTGAACGTGTCCGCTAAAGACTTGGGCACCAATAAAGAACAGCATATTACGATTACCTCTTCCAGCAAGCTCAGCGACGCGGAAGTTGAAAAATTCGTAAAAGACGCCGAAAAATTCGCCGAAGAAGACAAGAAACACAAAGAAGTCATCGAAGCGAAAAACCAAGGCGACAGCGTGCTGTACCAGACTGAAAAATCGCTGAAAGAATATGGCGATAAAGTGTCCCAGGATGACCGCTTGGCCATTGAACGCGCCTTGGGTGACTTGAAAGAAGCCTTGAAAGGCGACGACGCGGCCAGAATGAAATCCGCCACCGACGCGGCCATGCAGGCCAGCCAAAAATTGGGCGAAGCGATGTATAAAGCCCAGCAGGCTGCCCAGGCCGGTGCGCAGGCCCAACAAGCCGGCGCTCAGCCGGGCCCGGAAGCCGCCGGTGCGCAAGCCGGAGCCGCCGGGAACGACGGTAAAGACGACGTGGTAGAAGCCGAAGTCGTGGACAAATAACTCTTAAAAGAGGGTAAATCGAAA
>CAYUAA010000176.1:0-1843 GCA_964442585.1 uncultured Elusimicrobium sp.
ACTTCTTCCAAATGCAGTTTGGAACCCAAAAATTCGCCGTTTACAAACATTTTTAACGAAGCGTCAGGCTGGCGTTCAAACGTAAAACGCAAGGCACGCGCGGCGGCCAGTACGGCGTCGTGGTCTTCGGGATTAATGTGTTTTTCGAATACTTTATAGGCCAGTGCGCGGTACATTTCGCCCGTGCTCAAAAAGCCGTATCCCATTTTGGCGGCCACGGCTTTGCCCACGCTGGATTTACCCGTTCCGGCGGTGCCGTCAATGGCGATTAACATTCCGTTTACGCGCATGTTTACACCGCCTCCATGCTGTCGGTCACGCCGCGCACGGCCAGCATAATCGCGTCCGGGCTGGTGGCGGCGTTTTGGGCGGTTTCCAAATCGATCAGCCCTTCTTTATACAGCTGCGCGAGCGACTGGTCGAACGTGTTCATACCGTAAAACGAACCTTGCTGCATGGCTTTTTGCAAATCGCTGGGTTTATTTTCCAAAATCAGTTTGCGCACTTGCGGAGTGGACACAAGCACTTCAAGCGCGGGACGCATGCCGGGCTTAATCGTGGGCAGCAAACGCTGGCAGACGATACCACGCACCAATTCGGAAAGCTGCAGGCGGATTTGGTCGTGCTGTTCCACCGGGAACGCGTCTACCAAACGCGAAAGAGTCTGCGTGACGTTTACCGTGTGCATGGTACCCAGCACCAACTGTCCCGTTTCCGCCGCGCCGATGGCGGCGCGCATTACTTCGGGATCGCGCAATTCACCGATGAGCAGTACATCCGGGTCCTGGCGCATGGCGGCGCGCAGCGCGCTGGTGTAAGAGGGCGTATCCACCCCCAGTTCCAACTGGCTGACGATGCAGCGATTGTCCGGATGCATAAATTCGATAGGGTCTTCAATTGTAAGGATATGGCCCGCGCGGGTTTTGTTGATATGGTCAATCATGGCGGCCAGGGTGGAAGTTTTACCCGAGCCCGTCATCCCGGTAACCAAAATCAGGCCGCGGCGGCTTTCGGACATTTTGCGCAAAATGTCGCCCGGCAGGTGAAATTCTTCAAACGTGGGGATTTTGAGCGGAATATGACGCACCGCCATACAAATTTTACCCATTTGGCGGAAAACGTTAAAACGGAAACGCCCATAGGATTTGGCGTCCAACGAAAAATCCACCGTGTTGAATTGTTCAAAAATTTTACGTTCGCGTTCGCCCATACACGCATAAGCCATTTTTTTGACGTCTTCGTTGGAAATAAAGCTGTCGTCAATGGGCTTCATTTGGCCGTTTAAACGCACGTACGCGTTGGAATTGCCGCGGATATGCAGGCCGCTGGCCTTATTATCCACCACCGTTCTTAATAAACTTTGAAGTCCTACCGCCATACACCCTCCTTACTTAGCTAAACCCTGTTTTTTTTACGGCGCAAATACGCCGGGATTAACATCGCGTCTTCCGACTCCGGGCTTTTGGGTTCAAACGATTTAAAAACGTCCGCCGCCGGAGTTTTGACCGCCGCCGCGTGTTCAGCCGGCAGTGGCCGGCGCGCGTTAAACACGTTGGCTTTTTCGGCGCTGAAACCCGTGGCGATAACCGTCACTTTCAGCTTGCCGTTTAAAGACGAATCATACGAATGGCCAAACATAATAATCGAATCGTTGCTGGCGTATTGGCGGATCAGGTTCATTACCTCGCCCTGTTCCAAAAGCGTCAGGTTTTCTTCCGCCGAAAAATGTACGATAAAGCCTTTCGCGCCGCGAATGTCGGCGCTTTCCAACAACGGCGAAGAAATAGCCGTTTTGACGGCCGTCAAATGCCGGCCCGCGCCACTGGCTTCCCCCACCCCGATC
>CAYUAA010000177.1:0-1836 GCA_964442585.1 uncultured Elusimicrobium sp.
CTTTGGCGGTTTTTTGCGCTTCTTCTTTGACGCGTTTTTTTACTTCTTTCCACGTTACTCCGCCCAACACGGACAGGGCCGGCTTTTTTCCGCCCGCGCCGATGTATTTTTGCACTTTTTTAAAGTCGTACATGGGAACGTAAAGGCGGCTGCCCCGGCGGTATTCGATAATCAGGCAGTCTGTGGGATTATCATCCGGGTCCATTACTTCCAGGCCCAGGTAGCGGCCGATTCCGTGCTCTTGGTGGACGACATAGTCGCCCGCTTGTAATTCTTTAAAACGCACGCGTTTGGCCCCTTCCACGTCGAAATTCTTGACGACTTTGGACGCATTGAACCGGCGGTTTAAGATTTCGTTGGTGGTGATGAACGCTATGCCGTCTTGCGGAGCGTAAAAACCTTGCGTCAGCGGCGAGATGCGAAACTGAGCCTGTTTGAAGTGCGCATAATCGGCGGCCAGTTCCGTCATGCGGTCCAGTTCGCCGCGGTTCAAACAGCAAATGGTTACGCGCAGCCCTTGTTTCTGAAAGTTGTGTACTTCCCGGTCTACCAGTTTCATGTTGGCGTTAAACGGCAGGTTCGATTTGAGGCCGCAATCGTGCGCGTCGGTTCCCGGCAACGCGCGGATAACGGCTGCGGTAGGATAAAGGGACAGGGCGAAATCTTTGTCCGGTTCGTCAAAAATAAACGCGTCTTGAGTTAAAAAGTCCGTCAAGGCGGCGGGCGTATTTTCAAACGTTAGCGGAATGATGACGGCTTCGTCTGCATGTTCTTTGGTGTTTTGGGTGTCCAGATCAAACGCGCTGATTAAATCAATCCGGTTTCCCGCAAAGTACAAACGCAGCGGTTCCGGATTTAAAGGAGAGAATACGTCCACCACGCTGCCGCGCGCGGCGTATTGGCCGGGCGTCTCAGCGTATTCTTCGCGCGAGTAGCCGGCGGCTTCCAGGCGATCTAAAAGTTCCTGACGGCGCAGCGTATCGCCGCGTTTGACGGTAAAGGTTCTGTTTAAAAAATCATCCGGTGAGGGGAGCGGGGCGGATAAGGCGTCGTAATACGCGCAGGTAATTCTCGGGCCCCCGACGGCCGAAAGCAGTTGATATAAAGCGGCCAGGCGGCCCGTGTCCGTTTCTGGGAACAGGAGAATTTGCGCGTTTTGGGGTGCAAATTCGCGCGTCGCTTCGGTAAAATCGTCCGCGTCTTTATCCGTAACAAACAGAACGTTTTTATTTTTTTGGAGGTAATTTTGACAAACGAAATACGCCTTTGCGGCGCCGTTAGGCAGGCCGCAGAAAACGGACGGAAGGATTTCTTCTTTTGTATTCATAGGCCGGGAGCGTTGGTAATCGGCCGGGCGGGACCCGGTTAAAAGCTTTGGGGTTCCGTTCCCGTGATAAACGCTTCTAAAAATTTGTTCCGTTCTGTGGGCATGGCCAGTTTGCCCGTAATGGGATTAACATAGGCGAACGAAATCCCTTCCGGCACGGTAAAATCGTCGTTCGGTTCATCTTTTAAAATTTGTTCCATGATTTCCGTCCACCAGCGGGAGGTGGTGCTGCCGGTAAAGCGCGCGCCGTTTTCGTGAGAGGCGTCGTCGTCATACCCCATCCAAGCGGCCGCGGCGGTGTGCGGCGTCATGCCTACAAACCACATGTCCCGGTGGCTTTGGGTGGTGCCCGTTTTCCCCGCGATATTGCGCCCCAGCCGTGCGACATGATGACGAGGAAGAATATCTGGCTGCTTTCAGGAAAGCATTTAAGCCGCAGCCTGGTTTCCGCGCAGAATATTCATTCGCGATAGAAGAAAAGAAAAAGAAACTGACCGTGTCTGTAGACG
>CAYUAA010000178.1:0-1822 GCA_964442585.1 uncultured Elusimicrobium sp.
CCCAGAGGCTGGGCTCCCAATCTGTCCGCGCTCTTTTGATTAGTTAAGCCACACTGTTTTAGACATGTCGCTAACTAATGGACACACAAAAAGAGGAGTTCCCTTATTTACATGCCGCCCTTTGCTCCGTTTATAAAAAGCATTTGTCCTTTATTCCCGGCCTTGACCCGTCTATAAAATCCGTTTCGGGAGGAGAACGCATTTTATTTGTCCGAGCAGAGCGAGTTGTAAAATGCGCCGACCGAAACTGGATTTTATGGGTACGGCAGGGCAGTATTATCGCTTCTTTTTCTGCTGTCAGAAAAAGAAGAAGCACAGCTCGGGTGGCGAGGTTTTAGCTTACTTTTTGTCGGCACAAAAAGTAAAAATAAATATTTCAAAATTGTTTATCCTAGTAAGCAAAAACGGGTGGAAATTGATTTTCCACCCGTTCTGCAAACTGTAAAACTTAACATCAACTGTTATTTATTAGCGCCACAGCATTTTTTATACTTCTTGCCGCTGCCACACGGACAAGGATCATTGCGGCCAATTTTGGGCCCCTCATGCACCACCGTTTCCACTTTAGCGGGGGCGCCGGGTTGTTCAGCGCGTAGTTCGGCCTCGTGGTCTTTCATCCATTTTTTCATTTGGCGGATGCTTTTAAAATCCACGCCGTCTTTTTCCATACGTTTGGCGATATCGATAAAGCGTTTTTTGATTTCCGGGTCTTTCAATTTGCCCTTAATCATGGCCGGAAGTGAATCCAGCTCGCGTTCGATACGTTCTTCGATAGATTCTTTTTTGCCGGGCTTGGCGTTGGCGGCCGCGGCTTCGTCTTTCTTTTTAAAAGGGTTCCAGATCATAATAAACTCCTATATTTATTTGGAAACTAATTTTTCCACGAAATTTTTGATAATCTCCGCTTTTTCAAAATAGTGTTTTTCACGCGGAACAACCAGACGGTTGGGGTGTTTTTCCCAAATTTTTAAAATTTTATCATCGATTTCAAACGCCTGCTGTAAGTTTTCGGTGCGGACGTTGGTAGCCTGGTAGAAATCTTTTTCCGGCGGCGGGGACAGGTGAATCACCGCGTCGTAGCGGGCAAGCTCGGCTTCCAACGAACTTTCCATCGCTTCGAAAAAGTTTTCCGGCCCGTGCGGCCAGTATACTGCGCCGTCTATGGAGCCGCGGTCACAAATCATAACGGCCGCGTCGGAAGTTTTTTCAGCCAGTTCCTCCAACTGGTGAACGGTGTAGAAAATGATGTTCTGCGCGTGCTCGATATGCACGGGGCTGTTGTCTTTACGCGGGAAACCGCCGCTGTAAATAAGCGTTGCGGCTTCCTGCACGAGGGCAATTTTATTGCCAAAGGTTTCTTTCAAAATAGAAAGAGCCGTAGTTTTGCCGCCGCTGGGGCCGCCGGTTAAAACGATTTTTTTCATAAGTTATCCTTTAATAATTTTTTCAACAAAATTTTTAATAGCTTCCGCTTTTTCAAAAAAATGTTCCGTTCCGCCAATTACCATGCGGTTGGGGTGACGTTCCCAAATTTTCATAATTTTACGGTCGATATTAAACGCTTCGTCCAAATTTTCTGTGCGCACATGCGTGGACTGGTAAAACGCCGGGTTCGACGGCGGAGACAGATGCAAAACCGCATCATAGCGGGCCAGTTCGGCGTCTAAAGACGTACCCATATGTTTAAAAAACGCTTCGGGGCCTTCGGGCCAGTACACAGCGGCGTCCACGGTGCCGCGGTCGCACACAATCAGCTGCGCATCCGAAGATTTTTCCGCCAAACTTTCCATCTGTTTGGTGGCAAAGAAAATAATGCGCTGGG
>CAYUAA010000179.1:0-1814 GCA_964442585.1 uncultured Elusimicrobium sp.
CGAGCCCGGGCTGCAGGAAAATTCCGTCAGGAATTTTACCGGAAGCCGAGGGATTTCAGGGCGAGCCATTTAAAAAGCACCCTTAAACGGGTGCTTTTTTATTGGCTAAGGGCCCCTGAGCGGGCAAACTGCTTTGCCCGCGTAAGGACGAGAAAGGCGGAGCGATGTTTTTGTTTAAGCGGAGCGCAAGGCAAAAACCGCGAGCCCGGGCTGCAGGAAAATTCCGTCAGGAATTTTACCGGAAGCCGAGGGATTTCAGGGCGAGCCATTTAAAAAGCACCCTTAAACGGGTGCTTTTTTATTGGCTAAGGGCCCCTGAGCGGGCAAACTGCTTTGCCCGCGGGCTTGTGATGGCTGTCAATGACGGGAACTCTCTCTGGGCAAGTGAGGCGTGCGATAACGCAACTTGCATCTAATATAAAAAAAGCGTGGCCGGTGAACCAGAATTCCGTTAGTCTATAAGTACCAGAAAGGGGGTATAACTTATGGCAAAAATTAAAACGAGACTTGAAAAAAATTTAGAAACAGTGGGCGTTTTGGAAAATTCCGCCGCTCATGTAAAAACGGCCTATATAGATCCGCGCAGTGAAATGAATCCGGGGGAATTGTTGTGTGCGGCGTTGGGCGCGTGTATGATGACAAAGATGGGTTTTGTGGCTTCCAAACGCGGTGAGGATGTGAGCGGCGCAGAAGTGACGGTGGAACCCACCTTTGATGATAAACATACCCGGGTGATTGGAATGAAGATTGAGTTTTCGTTCCCAGAAACGTTTAAAAATGAACATAAGGCTTTTTATGCGCAGGCTGCGCAGGAGTGCCCGGTGCATAACAGCTTGAAAGAAGACATCGCGTTTAATGTAAGTGTAAAATAACGGCTGTTGTTAACTTTCGCAAATTGTACACAGAGCAAAACTTTTTCGTTTTGCTCTGTGTTTTTTACACTAAGTTTATTTGCCGGATACTGCGGCGGCTCCGCCCGTTAAATCTTTAATGGCGGCTACCGCACCCAACACGTTGCTGGCTTCGTAGGGCATATAGATGACTTTATTATCTTTGCCTTCAGTCATTTTGGTTAAGGCTTCGATGTATTTAAGTGAAATCATGTAGCTGGCGGGATTGGAAGATTGCGCCACCGTTGAGGCTACAATTTTGACGGATTCCGCTTCGGCGTTGGCCACTTTAATTTTGGCTTCCGCTACGCCTTCCGCTTGTAAAATGGCGGCTTGCTTCAAACCTTCGGCTTTTTTAATTTCGGATTCGCGCACTGCTTCAGCTTTTAAAATTTGCGCCGTTTTGGTACCTTCGGCTTCCGTTACCATGGCGCGGCGGTCGCGCTCGGCTTTCATCTGTTTTTCCATGGCTTCGCGGATAGCGGCCGGCGGAATAATATCCTGCAGTTCCACGCGGTTTACTTTTACGCCCCATTTGTTGGAGGCGTCGTCCAAAATCACCTGCAGTTTGCCGTTGATGATTTCTCGCGAGGTTAAAGTTTGGTCTAAATCCATTTCGCCGATGATATTTCTTAACGTGGTTTGCGTCAGTTTTTCAATGGCGGTGGGAAGCGATTCCACCTGATAGGCGGCTTTTAACGGGTCCGTAATCTGAAAGTACAAAAGCGCGTTGATTTCGATGCCGACGTTGTCTTTGGTAATTACGCTTTGGCGAGGAAAATCATATACGGTTTCGCGCATGTCAATCGTATCGCGCATTTCCATGTACGGTACGGAACGCGTGCGGCCGCTGCCGTCGATATATTCGCGGCTGTTGCGCCATTCCATCAAGTGCGGTTTATCCATAATGGGGATAATCCAGTT
>CAYUAA010000180.1:0-1793 GCA_964442585.1 uncultured Elusimicrobium sp.
AGCGCACTGCACAACACAAGCGGGCTTTTGAGTTTAATCCCCGCCGCCCCGCACAGTACCCCTAACACAGGAAGTACCCAGTACTTGGGATCCGCATGGTAACGGTTCCACATGCTGGCGAACGCCAGGCCGTAGCCCGTAACCAAAATCCACCAGGGCACAAATATCCACCCGCGGAAATTAGCGGGCCATCTTCTTAAATAAACGGCCACTTCCGCTACCGCCCAGGCAACAAGCCCCGCACCAACCAACGGCCAGTAGAAAGGTTCAAAACCGTATTTGCTTTCTAGATAAATGATAAACACATAAAACGTCATCAGCCACAGCCAGCGTACGCCGCTGACGGCAGCCATAATAAACAGAATAAAACTCCACGAGCCAAACAGTTCATACACAAACGCACCTGTTTGAAATTCCTGCCCGTAAACGGCCAAAAACACTCCCGCAAAAATACCTGCGCCTACACAGCACGACACGCCGCGGGCAGATTCTGTTCCCCACTTCCACACCCCCGCTCCGCAGAGCAAAAGCCCCAAAAGCGGCAGTGAAAAACGCAACACAATTCCCATAGCATCCCAATTATAAGCAAAAAAGCAAACAACGCCCGCCAACACTAAGGAGGTTCCCACTCCAAGCAAACGGCGTTCCAACCACGCTGGAGCGGACTCCTGAGGGAGATTTTTTAGTGTTTTTTCGTATGTTTCGCGCGAGATAAAACCGCGCGCTAAAAAAGTGTCTAAAACCGATTTTTTTATCATATTTTGATTATACAAAATGCGCCCGCGCAGCCGCCTAAAAGATATAATATACGTATGATTTGTTTTTTTACCGCCGTTCTGACCACTTTTGTAATATGGTATGCTCTCTCACGCGTGGGAGCGCACGTTATTTTCCGCCCCCAACAAAAACGCTGGCCCATGAAACTGCCGTTTGAGGACGTATCCTTTTCCACACGGGACGGCTCCTCCATAACGGGCGTATATTTGCCCGCCAAAGACAAAAAACCTACTTTACTGTTTTTTCACGGACGGGGCGGCAACGTTTCGCACTTTGAAAAATTTGCGTTGGCATACACTACGCTCGGATACGGCATCTTGATGATAGATTACCGCGGTTTTGGCCGCTCGGCCGGGCGCGCCAGCCAAAAACACATGTTTGAGGACGCCCTTTGCGCTGCGCGGTATTTACTGCAAACAAAAAAATTATTGCCGCAAAACATCGTCATTTTCGGCCATTCGTTGGGCAATGCAGCCGCGTTATACACAGCTACGGCTTTAGGTAAACTGCCGTGGAAAGCGGTGATTTTGCAAAGCCCGTTTTTATCCACGCCCGACATGGCAGTCTGCTTTGTTACCCGCAAATATAAGCCGAAAAGCTGGTTCTACCGCACCTACAAAGCTTTTGTAACGCCCTTTTTATGGTTCAATCGTTTTGACAACACGTACACTGCCAGCAGTTTAACGTCCCCCACGCTTGTGTGTATGAGCAAGACCGACGTCACCATTCCCTGGCGCATGACGGCACGCCTGGCGGACCATATCCCGCACTCCCAACGTTTTTTGTCCAACAAAGGCGGACATGACGAATTTGCCTGGGCCGCACAAGAGGCTGACGCGTTTATCCGCCAACTTAAAAAACGGGAAAGGCAAAAGTTTGGTATAATAAAATAAGCGTTCGTTAGCCCGCCACTCGGTGAACGCGTAAAATGGAGAGGTGTGTGAGTGGTTGAAACAGCAGGTCTCGAAAACCTGTAAACCGCAAGGTTTCGAGGGTTCAAATCCCTCCCTCTCCGT
>CAYUAA010000181.1:0-1788 GCA_964442585.1 uncultured Elusimicrobium sp.
GCCAAAGTTATACAATATATACAAGCCGGAGTATCCCTCCGGGCTGCCGTGCTTTTGCGCGGCGTAATACCGTTTTAACTTACGCAAAAAGGAGACTTCTCTACTATGGCTAAATTAGTTGCTATGGACGGCAACGGTGCAGTATCCCACGTCGCCCATGCTACCAACGAAGTAATCGCTATTTACCCGATTACCCCGTCCTCCACGATGGGTGAAATCTGCGACGCCAAAACCGCCAAAGGCGAAACCAACATTTGGGGCAACGTCCCGTCCGTAAGCGAGCTGCAGTCCGAAGGCGGCGCTTCCGGTGCGGTACACGGCTCCCTTACCGCCGGCGCGCTGACCACCACTTTCACCGCCTCCCAAGGCTTACTTTTAATGATCCCCAACATGTACAAAATCGCCGGCGAATTGACGCCCACCGTGTTCCACGTGTCCGCGCGCGCCATCGCCACCACGGCGTTGTCCATCTTCGGCGATCATTCCGACGTTATGGCCGTACGCCAAACCGGCTGGGCCATGCTGTGCTCCGACAATCCGCAGGAAGCCATGGATATGGCGCTTATCTCGCAGGCCGCCACGCTGCGCGCCCGCGTGCCTTTTGTGCACTTCTTTGACGGTTTCCGCACCAGCCACGAGCTGAACATGGTGGAACCCCTCACCAAAGAACAAATGAAGGAAATGATTAACGACGAGCTCGTGGCCGAACACAAATCCCGCGGCCTCAACCCGGAACACCCCACCGTGCGCGGCACCGCCGCCAACCCGGACGTGTACTTCCAAGCCCGCGAAGCCGTCAACAAATTTTACAACGCCGTACCCGCTATCGTAAAAGAAGAAATGGCCAAGTTTGAAAAAATCTCCGGCCGCAAATACGACCTCTTCCAATACGTCGGCGCGGAAGATGCCGAAAGACTCGTGGTCATCATGGGTTCCGGCGCGGACGTAGCCCAAAACGCCGTGGAAAGCATGGCCGGCGAAAAAGTGGGCGTGCTGAAAATTAAACTCTTCCGCCCGTTCTCTATCGAAGATTTTGTGCGCGTCATCCCGGCTACGGTCAAAAAAATCGCCGTGATGGACCGCACCAAAGAACCCGGCTCCATGGGCGAACCGTTGTTCCAGGACGTTTGCGCCGCCTTCTTAACCAAAGAAGCCAAAGCCAAATTCCCGGCCACCCCGCTCATCATTGGTGGACGCTACGGCATCGGTTCCAAAGACTTTACGCCTTCCCACGTCAAAGCCGTTTTTGACAACCTGGCCAAAGACGAACCGATTAAAGATTTCGTCGTCGGCATTAACGACGATTTAACCGGCAAATCTCTGCCCGAAACCAAACTGGCCACCAAATCCGGCAACGACATTTTCGCCGCTTTGTTCTACGGTTTGGGTTCCGACGGTACCGTAGGCGCCAACAAAAATACGATGAAAATCATCAGCGCCAACGGCTTCTTTGCCCAAGGGTACTTCGTGTACGACTCCAAAAAATCCGGATCTATGACGACGTCCCACATCCGCTTCGGCAAAAACTACATCCGCGCGCCTTACCTCATCCAATCGGCTGATTTCATCGGCGTGCACATGTTTGACTTCTTGGATAAATACGACGTGCTCGGCTCCGCCAAAGAAGGCGCCACCGTGCTCATCAACTCTCCCTACAGCGCCGAAGACGTGTGGAACCACCTCACCGCCGAAGTGCAGAAAATTATCATTGACCGCAAACTGAAAGTGTACGTCATTGACGCTTCCGAAATTGCGCTCAAAACCGGCATGGGCAGCCGCACCAACACC
>CAYUAA010000182.1:0-1783 GCA_964442585.1 uncultured Elusimicrobium sp.
GCGAAACGGCAAATTTTTCCATATATTCGGACATATCCAGGCGGATCATGGCGTCTTCGTCCCCAAACAGAAACGTGGCCAGGCTTTTAGCAAGTTCGGTTTTACCCACGCCCGTCGGCCCCAGGAACAAGAATCCGCCAATCGGGCGGTTGGGGTTGCCCAAACCGGTACGGTTGCGGCGAATGGCCTGGGAAATGGCTTTTACGGCGTCGTTCTGGCCGATTACGCGTTCGTGCAGTTCTTCTTCCATGTGCAAAATTTTATCGGTTTCGCTCTGCGTCAGGCGCGTGACCGGAATGCCCGTCCACTTCGAGGCCACCAAAGCGATATCTTCTTCGGTTACTTCAGGCGTATTCTTGCCGCGTTCTTCCTGCCATTTTTGTTTCAAATGGTCGATAAAGTCTTTCAAACGGTCCTCGGTTTCTTTGGCCGCGGCGGCTTTTTCAAATTCTTTATTGGCCAACGCTTCGTCTTTTTCCAGTACAACCTGATTATATTCGGCCTGTTTTTGTTTGATTTCAGGAGGGAGTACCGCGTTTTTCAAACGCGCACGCGCGCCGGCTTCATCAAACAAATCGAGGGCTTTGTCCGGCATGGCGCGATCGGTAATATAGCGGTCCGCAATGGCGGCCGCGGCGCGGAGGGCTCCGTCCGTATATTTTACTTTATGGTGTGCTTCGTACTTGGCGCGCACGCCTTTTAAAATGGAGATGGTTCCTTCTACGTCCGGCGGATCGGCCACTACAGGCTGGAAGCGGCGTTCCAAAGCGGTGTCGGCCTCGATGTATTTGCGGTATTCGTCAAAGGTGGTTGCGCCGATGCACTGCACTTCGCCGCGCGCAAGGGCGGGTTTTAACATGTTGGAAGCGTCGATAGACCCTTCCGCCGCACCCGCGCCGATAATGGTGTGAAGTTCGTCAATAAAAACAATGGCGTCCTGCGCGGCAGCCAATTCGTCAATAATATTTTTTAAGCGTTGTTCAAATTCGCCGCGGTATTTGGTCCCTGCGATGACGGAAGCCAAGTCCAACGCCAACAAACGTTTGCCGCCCAACACGTCCGAAATTTCGCCGCGGGCGATTTTTTGCGCCAAGCCTTCCACAATAGCCGTCTTGCCAACGCCCGGCTCACCGATAAGCACCGGATTGTTTTTGGTGCGGCGGGCCAAAATTTGTACCAAACGTTCAATTTCTTCGTCGCGGCCGATGACCGGGTCCAACTTATTTTGGGCGGCCAGGCGCGTAAGGTCGCGCGTGTATTCGTCCAATGTCGGCGTTTTGCTTTTTTTTCTTTCCGAAGCGGCGCGGGATTCTTTGGAAAGGGATCCCAAGTTGATCTCTTGCGGCAGGTCGCTCAAGTCTTCTTTTAAATCGTTGGGTTCGGCGTCGCCCAAAAAATTAAGCACGGTTTCGCGCACGAGATCCAGATTCAGGCCCAAATTTTCCAAAATCTTGCCGGCCATACCTTCTTCTTCGCGGATCAGACCCAGCAAAATATGTTCCGTACCGATATGTTCAGTGCCCAACATTTGGGATTCTTCCACCGAAAATTCCAGCACTTTTTTGGCGCGCGGAGTGAACGGAATTTCGCCCAAGAGCATAATTGTATCGCCTACGCCCACCATCTTTTCGATTTCCTGACGCACTTTGCGAAACGTAACACCCAAGTTGGATAAAATTTTATTGGATACCGTACCCTCAATGGCGCTAAGGCCCAAAAGGATATGCTCCGTACCTACATAGTCGTGATTAAGCCGTTTGGCTTCTTCCTGCGCGATAAGAAT
>CAYUAA010000183.1:0-1771 GCA_964442585.1 uncultured Elusimicrobium sp.
CAGTTTGAAGGGCAGACAAAAACCAAGCTCGGCAACTCGGAAGTGGAAGGTATTGTGCGCTCGGTGGTGGGCGAAACATTGTCCACTTTCTTTGAAGAAAATCCCAAAACCGCCAAGGCTATTTGTGAAAAATGCGTAGGCGCGGCTGTTGCCCGTGAAGCGGCCCGCAAAGCGCGCGATTTAACCCGCCGCAAAGGCGCGTTGGAAAGCGGCGGTCTGCCGGGTAAATTGGCTGACTGCCAAGAACGCGAATCGGCCAAGTGCGAATTGTTCTTAGTCGAAGGTGACTCCGCCGGTGGTTCCGCTAAACAAGGCCGCGACCGTGTGTTTCAGGCTATTTTGCCGTTGCGCGGTAAAATTTTAAACGTGGAAAAAGCTCCGCTCGTTAAAATTTTATCCAGCGATACTGTGCGCGATTTAATCGCCGCCGTGGGTACGGGCGTAGGTGAGGGAGAAGGCGGTTTTGATATTACCAAACTGCGCTACAACAAAATTATTTTGATGGCTGATGCTGACGTCGACGGTCAACATATTTCCACCTTACTTTTGACGTTCTTCTACCGTCAATTAAAACCGCTTATCGAACAAGGCCACGTCTATTTGGCGCAGCCGCCGCTGTATAAAGTGAAAAAAGGCAAAGTGGAACAATATCTGCAGACGGAAGAACAAATGCAGCAATGGCTTATGAAAGAAGGCCTTGCCACCGTTACCGTAACGGATATGAAGAAGAATGAAGATTTGACGGGCGATTCCCTGCGCGACTTATTGAAAGTCCTGCGCGATGTGGAAGACGTACTTGCTAAGCTGGAAGTTAAAAACATTACGCTTTCCGACTTTATGGCTTTCCTGGCTGAAGGTCGCGTGCCGGTATACCGTATTCCGCTCAAAAGCGGTGGTTTCCGTTATTTCTATACTGAACAGGAATACCGCGCGTATGAAGAACAATACGTTCAGGAAAAACGCGAAGAATTGGCCGCCGACGGTGTTGACGTAAACGCCATTTCCGTTGATTCGCTGGTGCCTGAACACCAAAGCCTGTTTGAATTCGGTAAATTGCTTGCTGACGAAAAGAAAATGGAAGCCTTTGGCTTTACATTTGCTCAGTATCCGGTAATCACCAACGAAAAAGAACGCGTAAATCCCTTGTTTAAAGTAAACAACGGCAAAACCGATGTATTGGTCTACAGTTTGGCGGAACTCTTACAAGCGGTAAAAGAAGCCGCTTCTTCCGGTGCGACGATTCAGCGCTACAAAGGTTTGGGTGAAATGAACCCCGAACAGTTGTGGGAAACCACCATGGATCCGGCCAAACGCAAATTAATCCAGGTAAAAATCAACGACGCCGCCGACACGGAACAGGCGTTTACCATGCTGATGGGTGACCGTGTGGAGCCGCGCCGCGACTTCATTCAATCCCACGCCTTGGAAGTCAAAAACTTAGACATTTAACCCCGTGCGCCGGGCGGTAAACAAACGCCCGGCGCGGTACGATTTATCCGTAACAGGAGATTTTTAGCATGAGCGAAGAAAACATTAATCAGCCGCAGTCCCAAAATGTGGATTTGTTTGGCAATATCCAGCAGCGCGATATCGCGGGCGAAATGCGCTCGTATTATATCGACTACGCCATGAGCGTTATTGTCGGCCGCGCGTTGCCGGACGTGCGCGACGGCCTTAAACCCGTGCACCGCCGCGTGTTGTATTCCATGAACGAAATGGGTTTAAAATACAATAAACCCTACAAAAAATCCGCCCGTGTGGTGGGCGACGT
>CAYUAA010000184.1:0-1768 GCA_964442585.1 uncultured Elusimicrobium sp.
AAAACGAACGGGAAGAAAGTGATTTTGTGTTTGAACCGGGAATCAAACAGATTTTTGATATTTTGGTTCCGCGTTTGTTCAAAGCCAATATGTACCGCATTTTGCTGGAATCCCAGGCCGCCAACCTGGCCGCCACCATGAACGCCATGGACGCGGCCAGCAAGAACGCCGGGGAACTCGTCAGCGCATTGGGTGTAAAACTCAACAAAGTGCGCCAGGCGGGCATCACCAACGAAATTTTGGATATCGTCAACGGGGCAGAAGCCCTTAACGGTTAACAATACAGGAAAATTATGAAGACTGGAAAAGTAATTCAAGTAATCGGCGCGGCGGTGGACGTGCAGTTTGAAGGGCACCTTCCCGCTATTGAAAACGCCGTAGAAATCGAAATGGAAGGCGGCGCCAAAATCGTGGCCGAAGTGGCCCAGCAAATGGGCGACGGCATTGTGCGCTGCGTGTCTTTGGAAAGCACGGACGGCCTTCAGCGCGGCGCCAAAGCCGTGGATACGGGCGCTCCGCTGCGGGTGCCGGTGGGCGAAGCGTGCCTGGGCCGTTTGATGAACGTACTGGGTAAACCGCAGGACCACAAAGGCGATATCCCCGCCGCGATGGAAATGCCCATTCACCGCAATCCGCCTACCTTGGCGGACCAGAACCCTACTCCGGAAATTTTTGAAACGGGTATTAAAGTTATCGATCTTATCGCCCCGTACATGAAAGGCGGAAAAGTGGGTCTGTTCGGCGGTGCGGGCGTAGGCAAAACCGTTCTGATTATGGAGCTTATCAACAACGTGGCGCGCGAACACCACGGCAGCTCTGTTTTTGGCGGTGTAGGCGAAAGAAGCCGCGAAGGCAACGATTTGATGCTGGAAATGAGCGAATCCAAACTGTCCGACGGCAGCTCGGTGCTCGATAAAACCGTGCTCGTTTACGGGCAGATGAACGAGCCGCCGGGCGCGCGCGCCAAAGTGGCTCTTACGGCGCTTACGCAGGCGGAATATTTCCGCGACGTAAAAGGCCAGGACGTGCTGTTGTTCTTGGACAACATCTTCCGCTTTGTGCTTGCCAACTCCGAAGTGTCCGCCCTTTTGGGCCGTATGCCCTCGGCGGTAGGCTACCAGCCCACTCTTAACACGGAAATTGGTAATCTGCAGGAACGTATTACGTCTACCAAAAAAGGCGCTATTACGTCCATTCAGGCTGTGTACGTGCCCGCTGACGACTTGACCGACCCCGGTGTGGCCGCCACGTTTACGCACTTGGATTCTACGTCTGTACTTTCGCGTCAAATTGCCAGTTTGGGTATTTACCCGGCGGTGGACCCGCTTGATTCCACCTCCCGCATTTTGGATCCGCGCATCATCGGCCAAGAACATTACGATGTTTCCCAGAGCGTGCGCAAAGTTCTGCAGAAATATAAAGACTTGCAGGACATTATCGCCATCTTGGGTATGGACGAACTTTCCGATGAAGACAAAAAAACCGTGGCCCGCGCCAGAAGAATCCAAAAATTCCTCTCGCAGCCGTTCTCGGTCGCGGAACAGTTCACCGGCCATCCGGGCAAATACGTTAAATTGGCTGACACCATCAAAGCCTTTAAAGGCATTGTGGACGGCGAATACGACCATATCCCGGAATCCTGCTTCTATATGTGCGGCGGCATTGAAGACGTGCTCGCCAACTATGAGAAAGTAAAAGATAAAGAGTAATTTATGGCCAAAAAACTGACCCTGAACCTAATTACGCCGGAAAAACAACTCATTACCGA
>CAYUAA010000185.1:0-1767 GCA_964442585.1 uncultured Elusimicrobium sp.
TGGCTTTGGGGGTGGCGATATAATCGGTGAACATCCCGGCGATGGGTTTGAATACGTTGTGCACGATACCCAACGCTTTGTAACAGTCCGATAAGTTTTTTGTAATAATGCGCACGCCCAGCGAGTCCTGAATTTCCGCGAACGAGCAGTGGTGCTTTTGCATTTTGCGGTAAATGGAATAGTAGTTTTTGGCGCGTGCCAAAATGCGGTATTCCATATGTTCGGCTTTTAAAGCCGGTTCCAGATGTTTTTTAAAGTTGTCCAGTGCGGCTTGGCGGTCGGCGGTGCGGGCTTCCACTTGCTGTTTGATGTCCGCGTATTCAGCCGGATGCAGGTATTTGAAAGACAAATCTTCCAAGTCCGTTTTGATGGTAAACATCCCCAACCGCTGCGCCAGCGGCGCATAGAGGGAGATTGTTTCATACGCTTTAAATTTTTGTTTTTCCGGCGGCATCACTTCCATGGTGCGCATGTTGTGGGTGCGGTCCGCCAGTTTGATGAGGATAACGCGCACGTCTTCGGCTACGGCAATGAGCATTTTGCGCCAGTTTTCGACAGTTTCTTCATCGGTGGAGGAGAATTTTAAATCGCTTATTTTGGTAACGCCCTGCACCATGTGCGCGATTTGCTGGTTAAATTCCCGTTTTAAATCTTCAAACGAAACGGACGTATCCTCCACGGTGTCGTGCAAGAGGCCGGCGCAGATGGTGTCCGCGTCCAGGTTAAAGTCCATTAGAATGTTGGCCACGTTTTGGCAGTGGGTAAAGTACGGCTCGCCGCTTTCGCGTTTTTGCGTTTCGTGCGCTTTTTCGGCAAAGTGGTAAGCCTTCTCAATCAGAGAGGTGTCCTGATTGGGGTTGTATTCCTTGAATTTGCGCAGCAAGGCCTGCAAGTCGGGGGCGTTTTGCGTTTGCATAAGTTAGTTCTGTTTTAAGTCGTTTAAAATTTCTGCGGCGGCCCGTTCAGCTACGCCGGGTTCGCCGAGTGATGCGCGCAGTTTTAACAGTTCGGCGCGCATATCGGCCAGTTTCTGTGGGTTTTGAAACATGGCCATGGTTTCCGCCGCCAGGGCGCGGGCGTTGGCGTCTTGCTGGATAAGTTCCTTTACCACCGCTTTGCGGCTGAGCAGGTTAACCAACGAAATATATGGCACTTTAATTACCATTTTGGCGATTTGGTACGTCGGCCAGAACATTTTATATGCTACAGCCATGGGTACGCCCAAAAGTGCGTTTTCCAGCGTGGCGGTGCCGGAACAGGCCAGCAGAAAGTCCATCTGGGAGCGGAGCTGGTAGTTTTTGTCTTTTACCAAATGAAAATTGGCATGCGGTTTTTCGCCGATTAATTCCAAAAACAGTTTTTCGTCCGCATCCGGCAGTAAAAACATATAAGCCTGCGTGTTGGGGAATTCTTTCAGTGTTTGTTTAAACGCTTGGTAAAATACTGGCGCGAGACGTTTGATCTCGCCCATGCGGCTGCCGGGCAGAAGACCCAGTTTCCAAGCGTGGTGTTTATGATCGGGGACGTTATAATTTTTATCTGCCGGAGCGGGCATAATGTCCAAAAGCGGGTTGCCCAAAAACACGGCGTTTCCGCCGAATTTCTGGTGGAATTCGGGCTCAAACGGATAGATGACGAACATTTTTTTGGTTAATGCAGCCAAGCGTTTGGCGCGGTACTGGCGGCTGGCCCACACTTGGGGCGTAACATAGTAATACGCCGGAATGTTGCGGTGTTTGGCCATGCCCAAAATTTGGTGGTTGAAGC
>CAYUAA010000186.1:0-1730 GCA_964442585.1 uncultured Elusimicrobium sp.
GGCTGTTGCGCCATTCCATCAAGTGCGGTTTATCCATAATGGGGATAATCCAGTTGATGCCGGGGTTTAATACCTCCAGGTATTTGCCGAAGCGTTCGATAATCATTACCTGCGCTTGTTTAACGACGATAACGCCCTTGGCGATCATCACAATGACGAAGAAAACAAAGGCGGCTAAAAAAATAATTCCCATTTCTCCCAATCCTTCCATGTTGCTCCTCCTGTTGTAAATTGCGCCCAGGGCGCTTGCAGATTAGTTTTTGCGGCGGACCGTTAAGGTTACGCCGTCCAGTTTTTCCACCACGCACACCGTACCCGCGGGCAGCGGCTCCTTAGCGGCGGCTTTCCAGTTTTCGCCGCATACTTTTACGCGGCCGGTTTCTTGCACCGGGTCGATAGCGGTTTCCACCACGCCTTCTTGCCCAATGACGGCTTCGGCCGGCGTTTTGATGTGTTTGGCTTTACCGTATAAGTGGCGCAGCGCAAACGGGCGGATTCCCGCCCAGCAGACGGCCGATAGCGTTGCAAATGCGGCCACTTGCGCCCACAGTCCGCCTCCAAACCAAGCGGCGGCCGAAGCGCCCAACGCGCCAATGCCCAAACATGCCAACGAAAATTCCATCGTAAATAATTCGCCTACAAAACAAGCCACGGCGAGAATTAAATACACGTAATAATTCATCAGTCCTCCGGATCAGTTTTTGATAATTTCCAGATATTCCCGCAAGAATTTCAAGCGGCGTTCGTCACGCAGTTTATTAAGTGCGTAAATCATGTTGGCGATAAAACGCCGTACAATCAAGCGAGAGGAGAGGGGGGATAAAAAATCGTCCGTCCATTCGATTTGGCGTGCGCGGATGTAGGCGCGGCAGTCTTCCTGCGAAAGCAGTTTGCCGTTGTCAAGCGGGTCAATAAACAGCGATTCTCTCCGTGACAGACCCCGCAGATGCACTAACACGCGTCCCGCCAAATCCACCAGATTGACGTCGAGGCCGTAACGTTGGCCGATAGTTATGTACAAGCAGGCGGCGCAGAGACTCGAGCCGCGTTTTTTGCGTAAAAAGCGGAAGAAAGAGATGTCTTTTACGTCCAGGTTGGACGGTAAAGTTTGGAACCCTTGTACGCTAAAGAAATAGTGACTTAGAATACCCGCTATTTCCGCATGGTTTTTGGCGTTTAAAAGGGCGGGGCGCAGTTCGCGTGCCATTTCGTCCAGCGGGGCGGCCACGTCTTTGCGGCCGGCGGCGGGACTGGTGAATTTGGAAAGCAGGGTGAGGCCTTCTTCCAAATCCGGGTTGATTTTTGCGGCAAAACGCGCCAGTGCGGCGGCCAAATCTTCCCAGCAGATTTCTTCCAAGGTGTGCACGACGGGCATCGGTGCGGAAGTTTTAAACTCTTCCAACAGCGCGCTTTGCACGCGTACCGGGTCCGCCTTGATGGCGGCGGCCAGTTCGCGCTTGAGCACCGGGCCGTAAGCGTCGGACTCGGTCTGCAGCAGTTTGATTAGCGCTTTTACGCGGTCGTTTCCTTGGATTGCCATATACACAGGGTAGCAAATTAGCGGGCCAAAAGCCACTGTTTTTTAAGGTTATCTTTCATCGGAGAAAATAAAAAACCGGGGTCCATGTAAGAACCCCGGTTTTTGGCCTCGCAAAAAGCTATTTGATATCTTTTTCGTTGGCGGTGATGGCAAGCACTACGCGGCGGTTTTGCGCACGGCCTTCGGCGGT
>CAYUAA010000187.1:0-1725 GCA_964442585.1 uncultured Elusimicrobium sp.
CCGTCCATATCAAAAACTACGGTCGTAATCATAATATCATTGTATAATTTTACCACTGGCGCGTACAGTTCCCGCTCCCTCTCTTATTTTATATAATATATTTACTTATGAAATACGGTATGAATTTTCAGGATATGATATCCGCCCTTAACAATTATTGGACTAAACAAGGCTGCATCCTTGTTCAGCCCTACGACCTGGAAAAAGGCGCCGGGACCTATAACCCCGAAACTTTTTTCGGTTCGCTTACAAAAAAACCCGTTAATCGCGCGTATGTGGAACCCTGCCGCCGCCCCGCCGACGGCCGCTACGGCGAAAACCCCAACCGCCTGGGCAAATACTACCAATACCAGGTAATTATGAAACCTGCCCCGGCCAATATTCAGGAAATCTATTTAAATTCATTAAAAGCCATCGGCTTGGACCCCAAACAGCACGACGTGCGCTGGATTGAAGACGATTGGCAGTCCCCCACGCTGGGCGCGTCCGGAGTCGGCTGGGAAATTTGGCTCGACGGCATGGAAATCACCCAGTTTACGTATTTCCAAAATATGGCTGGATATGCGCTTAACCCGATTACGGTGGAAATCACCTACGGGCTCGAACGCATTGCCATGTATTGCCAAAAAGTGGACAACGTGTTCGACCTGCGCTGGAACGACGACGTAACCTACCGCGACGTACGCCACGAAGAAGAACGCCAGTTCTCCCACTATTATTTTGAAGAAACGGACCCGGAACGGCTGCGCCGCTACATTCAGGAATGCGAAGAAGAATGCTTTGCGCTGTGCAAAAAAGGCTTATACCTGCCGGCGTACGACGACGCGATGAAACTTTCCCAATACTTTAACATGTTGGAAGCCCGCGGCGCAATTTCCGTGTCGGACCGTACCAACAACATCACCAAAATCCGCAACTTGGCCAAAGCCTGCGCCAAAGCCTATGTGGAAAGCGTGGAAAAGAAAGAAGAACAGGAGGCCGCCTAATGAACGCTTTGCTCGAAATCGGCGTAGAACACTTGCCCGCGCGCTTTATGGCCCCGGCATTAAAACAACTGGAAACGCTGGCCGCCGGATTACTGGCCGAAAAACGTATTTCTTATAAATCCATTCAAACCTTTGGCACGTACCGCCGCCTGGTAACGGTGATTGAAGACATCGCCGACAAATCGGCCGACGTACAAAAAGAAGTCAAAGGTCCGCCCGCAAAACTGCTAAAAGACGCAAACGGCAACTTTACCCCCCAAAGCGCGGGCTTTGCCCAGAAAAACGGACTGAAACCCGAACAGTTGACCGTTGTGGAAACGGAAAAAGGCCCTTTCATTTACGCCAACGTTAAAATCAAAGGCGAAAAAACAGTCAAGCTTCTGCCCGAAATTTTCACCCAATTAGTCACCGGGCTGGAATTTGCCAAAAATATGATTTGGGAAGAATCCGGCCTGCGCTACGGCCGCCCGATCCGCTCGCTCATCGGTCTGTACGGTGATAAGGTGATTAAGTTCTCCGTCGCGGGCGTGGAATCCAACCGCAACACCTATCCGCTTTCTTCCTTCGGCCGCAAACCGATTAAAGTGGAACACGCCGATAAAAATTACTACGCGGACCTCTTGCGCAACCAGCCGCAGCCCGTTTTAGTATTGCCCGAAGAACGCAAACAAGCGTTAATCAAAACCGTATCGAGCGAAGCCGCCGTGCGCGGTTATAAAGCGGATTTGGACGAAGATTT
>CAYUAA010000188.1:0-1723 GCA_964442585.1 uncultured Elusimicrobium sp.
CCGCCGCGCAAATGAAAAAAATCCAACCCGAAATGAAACGCATCCAGGAAAAATACAAAGGCGATCCGCAAGCTTTGAACAAAGCCACCTTGGAACTGTACCAAAAAAATAAGGTCAATCCCTTGGCGGGCTGTTTGCCGATGCTGATTCAGCTGCCTATCTTCCTGGCGTTGTTTAATGCACTGCGCACGTCTTGGGCGCTGCACGGTGCGAAGTTTGTGTTTTGGTTGACGGACTTGTCTTCTAAAGATCCGTACTACATTTTGCCCATTTTAATGGGTGCGGTGATGTTCTTCCAGCAAAAGGGTAACATCCCCGCGGGGACGGATCCGTCCCAAGCCGCTATGTTTAAATACATGCCGCTTATTTTTACGCTGCTGTTTATGAATTTCCCTTCGGGGTTGGTATTGTACTGGCTGACCAACAGCCTGCTGACGTACGGTATCCAAACGTTTGTGAACCGCAAAATGGCGAAAGCCAAATAAAAAATTTAAGGAGCATTTTTTATGCCGAGCAAAATTAAAGTACAAGCAAAAGAAGTGGCCGATGCTATTGCCAAAGGCCTTAGAGAATTAGGTTTAAGACGTGACCAAGTAGAAGTAACCGTGCTGGAAACGCCCCGCAAAGGCTTTTTGGGCATTGGTTCGCGCCCGGCGGTGGTGGAACTGCGCCAAAAACGCTGGACTTCTTCTAATCTGGACGCCCAAATTTACATGGACGTACCGAAACGCAAAAATAAACCGTCCCGCGGCGGCCGCAACAACCGCAAAGACCGCAGCGACGCCCGCGGTTCCAAACGCAATAACCGCCGCCAGGAACGCACCTCTTCTTACGACGTGCGCGAAAAAGCCCCCAAAGCCAATGAGCCGCAAATGCTGCCGTGCGATGCTATTCGCAATGCCGTCATCCCGGAACATTTAAACGCGCCCATGCAGGAAGCTAAAGAATACCTGGAAAAAGTGCTTACGCACATGGGCGTAAAAACGGAAAATTTAAACGTATGGTGGGACGAAAAACAACAGCGCATTTTGCTGACGTTTGATTGCGACCATCCGGCCATCGTCATTGGTAAAGAAGGCAAAACGCTGGAAGCTATCCAATACCTGTGCACGCTGGCGTTAAGCCGCCATTTCGATAAGCCGATTTCCGTGATTACCGATACCCAAAACTATTGGAGAAAAGCCGAAGATAAAATCGACGCCGAAATTGAAAAAGGGATCGACATGATTAAACACGGCCACAGCGTTTTCCGCTTCCGCCCGATGAGCGCGCAGCTGCGCCGCTACATCCACCGCGCTGTGGAAGGCAACGAATTTGTGTCCACCGCGTCGGAAGGGGAGGGAAAATGGCGCAAAGTTACGTTCCGCCCTACCGCCAAAGCCACCGAAGCGTTTAACGCTAACAAAGCCCCGGCCGATTTTGTGCCCGGCGTAATTGGCGAAGACGTGCCGGAAACCCCGGTCCAAACGCCCGCGCAGGAAGAACTGGCCCAGGCGGAAGCTGAAAAAGACATGCAGGCCGCCCATGAAGCTGCCTCTTGCTGTGGCGGGGAAACGTGCGGAGACCACTGCTGCTGCCACGAACATGCCGCTAACCAGGCCGAAGAACCGAAGCCCGAAATGGCCCAGGAACCGTTAGCTTCTACCGTAGCGGACGACGCGCAAGGCGGCACCTGCCAGGCCGAGCTCGCCCGCAACTGCGGCGAAGGCGAAGAACAGGTGGG
>CAYUAA010000189.1:0-1706 GCA_964442585.1 uncultured Elusimicrobium sp.
GCCCCAAAGCGGCTTTTACGTCGGCGCCCATGGGTACGGGCATGCCGCTGGCGTTTACGCACACAAGCGTGGTTTTCCCTTTGGTGCACAAGCGGCCGTTTTGGTTGGTAATAATATTTTCGAACACAATTTTGATGTCCGAAATTTCCAGCACTTTCGTGTCCACATTGATTACGTCCCCATAGCGTACGGAAAACTTGTATTCCACTTCCTGCCGCGCGACTACAAAGTACAGTCCGCGCTGCATCAGCGCCGGCACGGCGAATCCTTTTTCGGCCATATAAAGGGTGCGGGCTTCTTCGAAATATTTTAAGTAGTTGGCGTAGTAGACTACGTTGCCGCAGTCGGTATCGTGGTAAAAAATGGTTTTTTGCATGTTATTCTCCGATAATTTTAATTAAAATCCGTTTGTTGCGCTGGCCGTCAAACTCGCCGTAAAAAATGGTTTCCCACGGGCCAAAATCCAAACGCCCTTCTGTTACGGCCACCACTACTTCGCGCCCTAACAGGGTACGTTTTAAGTGGGCGTCGCCGTTGTCTTCCCCGGTTAGGTTGTGTTGATACTTGTCTATACCGTAGGGGGCCAGGTTTTCGGTCCAGCGTAAAAAATCGGCGTGCAGGCCGCGTTCGTTATCGTTAATAAACACGCTGGAGGTAATGTGCATGGAATTGACCAAGCACAGCCCTTCGCGGATGCCGCTTTTGGCAAGCGCTTCTTCTACCTGCGGGGTGATGTTAACGATTTGGTACCGTTTGTCTGTACAAACGGTTAGATATTGCGTATAAGATTTCATATAATTAAATTATACTTGATTTAAACGGCGGTCCGTCCGCTTGGAAGAAAGGTATGAAAAAAGACGAACTGATGAAACTGCTGCGCAACCCGGCGCAATACCGTAAAAATAAAAAATCCGCTTCCGCCGCGGCTGCGTCGGCGGAAAGCCAGGGCCAGGCGCAGACTGAAAAAAAGAAACAGGACATCACTCTTTTAAGTGTTGGTATTGGCGTGGTGGGGCTTGTATTGTTGACGCTGATGTTTGTGCTGGCAGCCAAAAACCGTGCGGAAGATTTAGTCGCCGCGCTGGACCCGGACCAACTGCAAGGCCTGGCGCTAAAGGATAAAGAATTTAATCCCAATCAGGAAGTACGCGTGGTAAACGTGCAGGAAGGGCACGACCGCAGTGTGGCCGTTGCCCAATTAGGTTCCACCCTGCCGATTATCAGCCGTTTTAATTACAAAACCTTTACGCCGCAAAGTTTTGAGGTTGTTGGCGCGGCCCCGTGGGCATTGACGATGAATTTTTCCTCCAATATGGCCGACCCGGACCTGATGCGCTATCTTTTGGCTAACGACAAGTTGATTGAGGCGTTTTTAAAACGGCCGGATGTGGAACCCTTACTTAGCGACCCGCAAATGCTGCTGGCTTTTGCGTCGGACACGGAAGCGCTGAACGAATTTTTTGAAAGTGATGTGGTGAAAAATATCCTTGCCAACGAAAAAATGGTGCAAGCCGTGGCGGACAGCCGCTGGATGAGCTATTTGCTTATCAGTACGGCGGCCAAGTATTTCCGCAAAAACCCGAAAGAGGCCGCAGCGGTTATCCAAAGCAACCCCGCATTACAAAAATTGCGCAGCAATTCGTACGTGCGCGCGGCCGTGCAAAACAACCGGTATTTAAAAAATGTCGCTTCCACGTTGTTAGGCG
>CAYUAA010000190.1:0-1696 GCA_964442585.1 uncultured Elusimicrobium sp.
GGTGTGTTTTTGGCGTTTGGCGTCCACATATTTCATTAAAACGATAAAAGCCCATTCCGGATTTTTGGCGTATAACAGAGCACCGTTAAAAGGCAGCTCTTTGCCTTTGGCTCCTTCGGGCACAATTAGTGCGGAGGCTTTCAACTCGCCCAGTTTGTCCGTATGGTCCAGGTTGGTCAGGTAGCAAATGCCGCCTTCCTGCGCGTCGTCCAACGCGCAAAGCCGGGTGACGGCCGTTTCGGCGTTTTTGGAGGTCTCCGCCCCTGTAATTTGGGCGATTTGGTTTACGGTTAAGTTCAGCGTCATAAATTTAAGTTCCTATTTGCCGCGTTTACGGTATTTTTTTGATTTTTTCAGCCGGTTGATAAAGTCTTTGGTTACGTTAACCGGTCTTTCGCCGTAGAGAATGTCGTCTTTGCGCACAATCGCGCCGATGTTCCTCTTTTTGGCGAACGATTTAATTTCCGTATAAATGTCCTGCAAAATGGCGTTTACTTCTTTTTTTTCCAACTGCAAAATTTCTTCGCGGGTAGCATATCTATAATTATCAATAAATAAGCTGCGTTCCGCAATAATTTTTTTATTGGACGCGATACGCGCTTGTAATTCTTCCAGCCGTGCCGGCGTGTTGAGCGGGCTCATGGATAAAATTTCCGCGCCCGAAAACGTCAGCCTGTTTAGTACGTTTGTCAGCTGCAGCGTATCCGCGCTTTCTTCCACTTTGGGCAGCAGCGGGTTTGGCTCCACCACAATGCGCTGATAAAACGGTTTTAAGTCGCGTATCTGTCCCGATAAAAGCGCATTTTCCTGCGCCAATACTTCGATTAACTGTTTGGCTCCGCGCACTTCGTCTTCTTTGGAGACGATTTTTAAGCGGATTTGTTCTTTTACCGCTACCGTGCGAGGGTGTTCGTTGAACGCGGCGTCGATATCTACAAACGCGACCGTCAAACACTTGGCGGGTTCCTGCGCGTCCGTTTCGGGTTCTTCCTCATCCTGCGGGTCTTCGGCTGAGGGTTCCTGTTCGGCTTGCGCGCGGTTTTCGTCCAGCGCCAGCTGTTTGGTTTGGTCCGAAAGGGCGATATCGTCGCTTTGTTTTGTTTCGTCTGCCGTGGCATTTTGCTGTGCGGCCAAAATGGCGGCCACGGCGGCTTCTTCTTCTTTCGTCAGCGCATCAGCGGAGGCCCCCCGTACAAGCGGGGCCGCTGCACAAAGTAAAAGGGTCAGATACGCCAGCGTTTTTTTCATACGGCTCCTACATCATGTTCGAAATATTGAAGTAGAAGTGCGAACGGTCTTCATTCGGGCCGTGGTTTAAGCCGTATCCCCAGTCGATGCGGATGGGCAGCGAAGGTGTGGTAAAGCGCAAGCCTACGCCTACGCCGGCTTTAAATTGTTTATAGTCCGGACCGAGCGAAAATTCTACGTCGTCAAAATCGTTCCAAGAATTGCCCAAATCAAAGAAGAAGGCAAACTGGGCCATGTTTCTTCTGCCTTCGCGCGCCAACGGGAAGCGCAGTTCCGCGTTCATGACATAATACATGTCGCCGCCGTATTCGGGGCCGATTTCGCCCGCGCGCTCGTAACCGCGGATGGTGTCCGCACCGCCCAGAAAGAACTTTTCAAACGGGGGCACTTCTTTGGTGCGGCCATACGCTTTTACGGAGCCGAATTTGTTGGAAAGCACAAATACAAT
>CAYUAA010000191.1:0-1696 GCA_964442585.1 uncultured Elusimicrobium sp.
GGGGGGATATATCCCATGTATAAAAAACAAGGCTTTACGCTTATTGAGTTGTTAGTGGTTGTATTAATTATCGGTATTTTGGCGGCGGTAGCTTTGCCGCAATATACCAAGGCGGTGGAGCGTTCCCGCATGGCGGAAGCCGTAATGGCGGTGGAAAACATTGCCCGCGCCAATCAGCTTTATTTTATGGCTAATGGCACTTATACGCGCGATATCAACGATTTGGATATCGGTTATTCCTTGCCTGATACCATTTATGGGGACCAAACTCCCGCCAAAGTCGGCAGCAATTTTATTCTAGCGGCCAGTAACGATAAGGGGAACCAAAGTGATATTGCTTTGGTTAGCCGCCGCAAAGATAGTTCGGACCTAAAAGGCTACAATTCTTATTCCTTGGTTATTCTGCCAAATGGCACGAAAAGATGCGCTTTTTACCCTGATGCTACGGCGTATCAAAAAACTTTATGTACGGAATGGTCCGGCGGTAATAAAACGGAATACGGACCGCAAGACTAAAAAATAAAACTTTTATAAGAAACCGCTCCGCCTGCGTCGGGGCGGTTTTTGTTTGTATGGTTTTTGCGGGGTAGGTAAACCGCTATAAAAAATCCCCGGCATAAAAAACCGGGGTTTTTATTTGCGAAGCGATTAGAGATTATTTGTCTTCAAAAAGGGTTTCGTCTTTTTGAATTTTATTGCAGATTTTGTTGCACTTGCATTCCGGTACGCATACATCGGGCAGTTTAAGCAGAATGCGGGTGTTACAGTCATTAAAATCGTCGGCCATTTCGCTGATGATTTTAGCGTCTTTTTCCGCCATTTTGATAAATTCAATACCAATAGTGTATACGTTTTCGCGCTGTTTTACCCAGGCGAGTCTGGCGCCTACGTCCATTTTACCCGCGCCAGGAAGCTGCAGGCTGATGGAAAAGCGGTCCGCCAGCGGTGCACCCAAAAAGCTGATCATGCGCATGCCGGAGGCCGACAAATCCGCCAAAATGGCGACGAGCGATGTTTCTTTTCCGTCTTCGGTTTTATAGTATAAGTTTACCGGTTCGATTAAATTGCTGATAACCGGCATACGCGGATGTTTGCGTTTTTCGGAAAAAGTTTTTTTCTTCATAAATCAGTCCCTCGCAAATAATAAAGTTCCGTCCGCTTTTTCGGCGGTTACTTTTACAACGCTTCCCAGCGGATAAAATTGGTTGGTTTTCACCCAAAAATTACCCGAAGAGCGGCCTTTGTTTTCGCTTTCCATCAGCACTTCCTGTTCCAAGCCGATTTGTCCTTGGTAAGCGCGTTCCGCAAGGCCCCTAACTTTATTTAACAAAATCTCAAGCCTTTCTTCCAGTACTTTATCGGGGTGGAGCGTCATTTGCGCCGCGGGCGTGCCTTGGCGCGGCGAGTATTTGTAGCAGAACGCGGCGGAAAAGCCGGCTTCTTCCACAAGCGTAAGCGTTTGTTCGAAATCTTCCTGCGTTTCGGTGGGGAATCCGACGATCAAATCCGTCGAAATGTTCATGCCGATGTCTTTTAATGCGCGTATTTTTTCCAAAAGCGTTTCGCGCGTGTAGCCGCGTTTCATTTCCGCCAACACTTTGCTCGAACCGCTTTGCGCTGGCAGATGTACATGGCGCGCAATTTTGGGGTTGTCTTTGACGGCCGCCAAAAACGCGGGCGTAAAATAGATGGGGTG
>CAYUAA010000192.1:0-1691 GCA_964442585.1 uncultured Elusimicrobium sp.
ACACCAACGGCGCCAAAGACATCAACGCCCGCGAAAAAATGCACTACGCGGCCACGATCGCCGGTATGGCTTTCGCCAACGCGTTCCTCGGCTTGTGCCACTCTATGGCCCACAAACTGGGCGCCATGTATCACGTGCCGCACGGTTTGGCCAATGCGCTCTTGCTCTCGTATGTCATTGAATTCAACGCTACGGATAAACCTACAAAACAAGGATTGTTCCCGCAATATAAATATCCGTTCGTAAAAGGACGCTACGCCAAAATCGTGGACTTCTTGCTGCCGCATAACAACATGGGCGACGATAAAGACGCCAAAGTGCAAAAACTTATCGAAATGGTGGAAACCTTGAAGCATAACCTCAACATCCCCAGATCGCTCAAAGAATACGGCATCCCGGAAAAAGAGTTCTTGGATAACTTGGACCAGCTTTCCGAACTCGCTTTTGACGACCAGTGCACCGGCGGAAACGCCCGCTATCCGCTCATCAGCGAAATTAAAGAACTGTATTTGAAAGCCTATTACGGCGAACCTATCAAACACGTAAAAGGCAAATAAAGTTGCTTTAAGACAGAAAAAATCCCCGGAGTAAAACTCCGGGGATTTTTTAATTTAATTGGTAGCGTACAAACCCATCATCTATTCCCATATTTGTATGTCCGATAGATTTGCAAATTTCCAACGAGCTGGCCGCCGAAGGCAACGCCGCGCAATATAAAACGCCGTTCACCCCGGACATATCCGTCCGGTGATTCCCGGCATAAATAATATAGTAATCATAACGTGGATTATCTACGCGCCGCAGCGCAAAACGACCGGAGTTAAACCCATAATCCCATTTAAAATCTTTTAATGAGGCATTATCCGGAACCTGTATATCCAATAAATCTAACGACGGCGCATAAGAACCATTAGCCAGATAATACACCTCCTGCGCATCCCGCAAACTCCGCACCGCGGCAACCGCCTGCTGCGCACGGGATTTTTCCACCGCTCTTTCATACTGCGGCAACGCCACCGCCGACAATATACCAATGATTAAAACCACTACCAACAGCTCTATCAGCGTAAAACCCGTATTTTGATACATGGGATATATCCCCCTCATAAAAGAATAATAACCCCAATTTATCAAAAAAAAAAAACGAGTCAAGCCCAGAGCCTGGGCTCCCAATCTGTCCGCGCTCTTCTGACTCGTTGAGCCACACAGTTTTAGATAGGCTGCCACCTGCCATGTACAATACAAAATGTTATAATAAATATATGGGACTTGAAGAACTGGAACAACAAGAATATTTTTCTATCGGAGACGTCAAACGCATCACCGGAGTGCCGGAGTATTCCGTACGCTACTGGGAAGCTGAATTTAATTTAATCCGTCCCATCCGCTTGGAAAGCGGACACCGCCGCTACACCAAGGCAGACGTATACACCATTTTAAAAATCAAAGATTTGATTTATAAACACAAGCTAACCTTGGAAGGCGCAAAAAAACAACTGAACAAATATCAATTTCCCTCA
Source organism: uncultured Elusimicrobium sp. (assembly GCA_964442585.1). GTDB lineage: Bacteria > Elusimicrobiota > Elusimicrobia > Elusimicrobiales > Elusimicrobiaceae > Avelusimicrobium. Next base: position 1,521 of record CAYUAA010000192.1, read on the forward strand.
GAAAAAAATGAAAAACGCCCTCGCACGGACATCAAATTTCTGACAGAAATTAAAGAAACACTGGAAGATTTGCTAAAAGAATGATATAATGTATGTGTAGCTGGAAGTTGGCTGCACGATTTCGGGGAGTGGCTCAGAGGTAGAGCGCTCGCTTGGGGTGCGAGAGATCGC
>CAYUAA010000193.1:0-1689 GCA_964442585.1 uncultured Elusimicrobium sp.
TCATCATCGCTTCAAACGTAAGAAGAACGTCCACGTTATCGTCGGGCTTAATCATGCCGGCCATAGCGGAGGGCACGTTGATGATGTAACCTCTCATCTGCACCGGGATTTTGCTCGACAGACCAGCCTCGGGAGACAGCGAGGTGATGGCATACTTGGAAATTTGATTGCCTTTGGGAATTTGAATGCGCGCCACGGCGTTTTCGATGGCTTTAAAGTCGGCCGCAGTGGAATAGGTGAACGCGTCTTTTTGCACAAACGCGGCGGGAACCGCCAGGGTTTTAACGTCATCGCGTTTGATTACTTGGCGTTCTTTAATGTCGCGCACGGCTACGAACACTTGCTGGATATTTTTAGAAGCGTTCAGCTTTTTCTCCGCGCTGCTGACAATCATCGCGTACACAATGGCGGCTAAAATGGCCACCACCAACGGCAGGAAAATTCCTTTTTTCATTTCGTCTCCTTAAACGGCTGTTAAATTAACAATTCAAATCTATTTGGTATCGGAACTCAGATACGTTTTTTCAATTGGCATGCGCGTAACGGATTGAATCCGGCGGATGCCTTCCCGGCGCGGTTCGCTGGCAAAAATGAAACTCGTCCCGGGGAACGCCAAATGCACCGGGTACGTAACCGTTACGATTACGTCCTCATGGCGGTGCCTTTTATACATTGGGTCCGTACCGGTGGTTTCCACCTTAACGCTTACGCCTATCGAACCCGCTTTGCTGCCAAACACTTTCTGCTTGGCCTGGTTAATTTTTTGCGTAATCACCGTCCGGTCCGGCCGGCCGCTGGGCTTTTTAACGGCCACCAGCGAGGCAATACGCGCAAATTCGTAGGAAGCGTGGTTGGCGATAAGCGTGTGGTAAGCGATGTTGCCGTATTCAAGCACGAAAAAAATCATCAGCATAAATACAGGCAAAATCAACATCAATTCCGCGGTTACCTGTCCGCCACGCTTCCTAGGAAACTTCATATCAATTAATAATCAGAAGCGGAGTTCATGCCGCCCAAGATTTTATTTTTGACGTTATCAAAAAGTTCAGGCATGAATTTTTTGATAAGCGCACCGGCTAAGCCGGCCACGCCCACAACCACCACGAGCATCAACACGTACTCGATCGTGTTCTGGCCTTCTTTTTTCTTAAGGCAGTTCAAAGCCTGGGCTTTCAAACCTTCCATTTTGTTCTGCAAAGCAACGATAAACTTCATAATCCGTCCTCCTAATTTTTTAAAAAATTAATTTCCAGTTTCGTATTCCGACAGAATTACTTTCGCCCCTTGCTCAAATTGTTGGGGAACCAGGTGCGAATAAAGCACATAAAAGGAGATAATCGCCGTAAAAAGCCCCGCCGCCGTTACAATATACTCCACCGCGGTTTGGCCTTTTTTATTAAGCAAAGTCCCCTTGGTTTTCATACCTTAAAATTGGATTGACACCGCAATCTGCTGCGACGTACCCAACGCCCCAAACGGGGTAACAGCATAATCCAGCGACGCGCCGTAGCCAAACAGTTCGGAGCTGTAAAGGCCAAAACCGAAAGATACTTTGGAAGTTTCTTCCAGGCCCAGGGATTTCTGCCATTTTTCACTTTCGTTAATGCCCGTATTTTCGCGCGAATAGTAACCCACGCGCAAGTCAAAGCGGGCCACTTGCAACAAATCTTCCGGAATATGCACTTCCAA
>CAYUAA010000194.1:0-1676 GCA_964442585.1 uncultured Elusimicrobium sp.
GCCCGGGCAAAACCCTGCGCTTTTGGCGACGGTAACATCCTGTTCTTTTTCCATACTTATATTATAGGAAAAATCGGGCCTTCGACAGCGGCCGTTTTGGATTAGGTGCAGTATGGATGATGCAGTCTTTGTGTCTGTCAGCCGTCTATTAGGCAGCAACATATCTAACACAGTGTGGCTTAACTAAGCAGAAGAGCGCGGACAATCTGGGAGGGGCGGTTCATCCTGCGCAGTGTAACCCGGTTTGTGATGAAAGCAAAAACCGTCCGATAACGGGAAAAAAGTGGCGTGTGGAGGGAATACCGGCGGTTTGCAAATGATTTCTTATGTTTGTAACGCTTCTACGGGTATGAATGGAAACAAACGTTAACGGTCTTCTGTGTATCGGAACCTCGGGCGGAAGCGGTGCGCCCGAACGGCGCAGACGTCTTTGCCTTTAATGATTTTTGACGAATCAAAACGTCAGTGCATATGCCCGGCGGGAACTGTCCGGAAGACAAATTTCTACGGTTTCCTGGAATGTTTCTGTACGGACGTTGCTTCCAACAAAGCCAAATGCTGCTCTGGAGAACCGCAGGAAGAAGGGGTTTGTTATAGATTTGCAGGAAAATGGAAATTGCAAAGTTCCACCAAACAAAAATCCCCGGGAGCTGCCCAGGGATTTTTTATGGAGAAGCGGAACAAATTTCACGCCCGGCGGTCCATTACGTAAAAACTGCCGTTTTCGTGTTGTTTGGCCAGGCATTTCAATTCGGCGCCGATATTGCTTACCATCGCAAACGACGTCAGCGGTCGCTTGGTGTTGTGCACGATGCCGATGCCGATGGACAAAAATTTAAAGTTTTCCTTTTCACCTTTGCGGTTGACGGAGGTCATAAACCCTTGCGCGCGGTCCGTTTCGTTATAAAAGGACGGAGCGATTTTGTCGGTTTCGGCGGCGATTTCTTTGGCCACGCTTTCGGCGTTTTCAAACGGACAGACAACGATAAAATCGTCCCCGCCGATATGTCCCACAAACGAATTGGGCGCTTTGGCCGCGGCGCGGGTGATAATTTCCGCTTCCGTTTTAAGCACGCGGTCTCCCGCTTCAAAGCCGTAGTGGTCGTTAAAGGATTTAAAGTTGTTTAAGTCGCAATACAAAACGGCGAACGGCTCGCCCAGGGTGATTTGCGCTTCCACACGCGCTTGAATGGAAGGGTTGCCCGGCAGACGCGTGAGAGGATTGGAATCCATTTTCTGTTTGCTTCGTTTTAAAAGGAGTTTTACGCGCGCGACGATTTCATCTTCATCCGCGGGTTTGGTTAGGTAATCGTCAATATCCAGGCCGAGACCTTCCAACTTGGTCGCTTTATCAGTTACGGCGGTAAAAATGACGATGGGCGTATGCAAATACCCGGTACGGCTGCGTACTTCTTTGACTACGTCAAAGCCCGTTTTTAAGGGCATTTCGTAATCTAAAATTAAAAGGTCAGGGTTTTCCTTATAGGTTTTGTCGATGGCTTCTTGGCCGTTTTCGGCCTGAATAACGGTAAATCCGGCTTCCGTCAAAATTTCGGATACTAAAAAGCGGATGGTGGGAGAATCGTCTGCCAGTAAAATTTTTGCGTTGTTCTGCATATGGATATTAAATTAAATATTGCGTTTTCGCGCAAGGGACCTTTTTCGTATAATAAAAC
>CAYUAA010000195.1:0-1661 GCA_964442585.1 uncultured Elusimicrobium sp.
CCGTACAAAATGTTGACGCACAAAGCCATTACTTTTTCTTTCTCGTCCGTTTGAAAGCGTTGCTTGGCAAGTTCCACATACCAATCGCAAAAGTCGCCCCACAGGAAGTGGTAGAGCGCATTGGCCGTTTGCGCCAGGTTATATTTTTCAATACCTTCGCGCGCGGTTTTAACAGCGTTGGTATAGCGGTCCACAATCCATTTATCGGCCAATTCAGTTAGATTGTCCGGCATAGCGAGCGGACCGTTGACGCCTTCCATATTCATCAAAATAAAGCGCGAAGCATTGTAAATTTTATTGCAGAAGTTGCGCGCGCCGGTAATGCTTTCTTCGGCGTACGGGATATCTTTGCCGGGAATTGCCTGCATAAGAAGTGAGAAGCGCACCGCGTCGGTACCGTATTTGGCGGTCATGTCGAGCGGGTCGATTACGTTGCCCAAGGATTTGGACATTTTCTTACCCGTTTTATCACGCACGATACCGTTCAAAAATACGTCCTTAAACGGCAGTTTGCCCGTAAACGCCAGGCCGCTCATCACCATGCGGGCCACCCACAGGTACAAAATTTCGTACCCGGTAACGAGCGTGGAAGTGGGATAAAAATATTTGAAATCTTCCGTCTGTTCCGGCCAGCCAAATACCGACAACGGCCATAAAGAAGACGAAAACCACGTGTCCAACACGTCGGGGTCTTGCACCAAATCATGTCCGCCGCATACGGGGCATTTTTCGGGTTTGCCAAAGGAAACAATCGGCTTGGCTCCGTCTTCAAACGACACTTTGGTAAGCTGTTCGTTGCCTTGTTTGTCAACAGCGAAGGTTAAGCCTTTTTCGCTGCAGTGGCGGCAGTACCACACCGGAATGCGGTGCCCCCACCAAATCTGGCGGGAGATACACCAGTCCTGCAGGTTTTTAAGCCAGTTTACAAAAGGAGTCTTCCACGATTCGGGGTGAAATTTCAACTCGCCCGATTCCGCGGCCGCAATGGCGGGTTTGGCCAATTCGTCCATTTTTACGAACCACTGTTCGCTCATAAACGGCTCAATAACATTGTGACAGCGGTAGCAGGTGGAAACGGCATTATTGTATTTTTCTTCTTTTACAAGCAGGCCGGCGGCATCCAAATCTTTTACGGTTTCTTTGCGGCAGAGGTCACGGTCCATGCCCAGGTATTTTTCGGGGCAGTTGATCATCTTGCCTTTGTCGTTAATCACGCTGACAACGGGCAGTTTGTGGCGTTGGCCGACTTCGTAGTCGGTCGCGTCGTGCGCCGGGGTGATTTTTAAAGCGCCGGTACCAAATTCCAGTTCTACGGCTTCGTCGGCGATAATCGGAATCGCGCGGTTGGCAAGCGGAATGATTACTTTTTTACCCACCATGTTTTTATAGCGTTCGTCTTTGGGGTTGACGGCGATGGCCGCGTCGGCGTAAATGGTTTCGGGGCGGGTGGTGGCGATGACGATTCCGTCGGAACCGTCTTCCCCTTTATATTGCAAATGCCACAGTTTGCCGGCATGCTGTTCGTGTTCCACTTCAATGTCCGACAAGGCGGTGGAACAGCGCACGCACCAGTTGATTAAGCGTTTGCCGCGGTAAATATATTTTTTCTCCCACCATTGGCGGAAGCATTCAAAAACGGCTTTGGCGCGTTTTTCGTCCAT
>CAYUAA010000196.1:0-1644 GCA_964442585.1 uncultured Elusimicrobium sp.
CGGATGCCATAATTTCCTCAACTGCTTATTTTTTTAATTTGGTTTGCAACTGCATGTATTCTTGAAAAATTTCTTGCGGTACGTTGCCCGCGCCCAGCCGTTTCATCTGGCTTTTGATTTCTTTCAGCCGTTTTTGCAGCCCCGCGTGCGTCAGTTTGCTTACGCAGGCGGCGATGTCGCGCGCCGGCTCGGCTTCTTGCGGCGGCTGAAACAAGGCCAGCCGGACAATCGTATTTTTGAGTTCCGGCGCATACGAAGCCGCTGCCGCCCCCATTTCTTGCGGGTCTTGAGTTTCTAACGCCGCGCGTCGGACGGTTTCAAACAGTTTCCACGCTTGCGGCGCGGAAAAATCGTTTTGCACAAGCTGGGCGCACAGCCCGGCGTGTTCCGGGCAGCGCAGCAGCCATGCAATCAATTCTTCCTCCGCCGGGTTGGCGGGCGTTTGTCGCGCCGGTTGGGGCGTTTGTTTGCGCACAAACGGCGTTTGCAGAGTCGGGCGGCGCAAACGTTCAAGCACCAGGGCTTCATCCACCCCGACGTGTTCTGCCACGTATTTGGCCCATTCGCGCCGTACGATTTCGTCGGGCTGTTTTCCAATCGTTTCCGCCAGTTCCGTTACAATGCGCGTTTTATCCTGCGCGCCGAGCGGCTGGGGATACATGTCCAACTGCAGAGACGTGTGAAATGCGATTAAATCCTGCGCTTGGTCCAAAATATTTTCAAAAGAATCTTTGCCGTATTTGGCGATGTATTCGTCCGGGTCTAACCCTTCCGGCAGAGACGCCACTTTTACGAACAATCCCCGCTCAATTAAAATCAGCGCTCCGCGCAAGGCGGCTTTAATGCCGGCGGCGTCCGGGTCGAACAAAACAGTTACATTGTCGGTATAGCGCTTTAAAAGGCGCGCATGTTCTTCCGTCAAGCTCGTGCCTAGAGGGGCGACTGTATACTCGGCGCCTGCCTGGTGGCAGGCGATAACGTCCATGTAGCCTTCCAAAAGCACCGCGCGGCCCGCTTTGCGGATGGCCGGGCCTGCGAAATTGAGCCCGTACAAAACGTGACTTTTGGTAAATAAAACCGTTTCCGGCGAATTTAAATACTTAGGCTCGCCTTCACCTAAAATACGTCCGCCAAATCCCACCGTGTCACCGCGTTGGTTAATAATGGGGAACATCAGGCGGTTGCGGTAATAATCCCGCGCGCCGTAGGCGGTGATGACGCAGAGTCCCGCGTCTTTTAAATCTTTTTCCGTATATCCGGCGGCTTTGGCGTCGCGCGCTAAGGCGGTGGCGTCGTTTTTGGCGAAACCAAGCTCAAATTTCTGGCAGGTTTCTTTTGTTAAATTGCGCTGTTTTACGTACGCGCGCGCGAACTCGCCTCCGGCGGACATTAAATTTTTATGATAGAACGCTTTTGCGTGGTCCAACAGCCTGCGTACGCCCGCGCGCCGCATTTCTTCTCCGGTCAGGGGTTTTGCTGGCTTGTACTCCACGCCGGCCATGTCGGCCAGTTTTTCAAGCGCTTCGTTAAACGACAGCCCTTCCATCTTCATTAGGAAGGCAATAATGTCGCCCCCTTCTTGGCAGCCAAAACAATAGTAAAGCCCCTTTTCGCTGCTGCAAGTGAAAGAGGGGGTTTTTTCTT
>CAYUAA010000197.1:0-1636 GCA_964442585.1 uncultured Elusimicrobium sp.
AATAAAAATAAGTATGAAAATAAATGTAGCATCTTTTAATCCGTTGGCCGCCGATGCGGCCGCAAACGCCCGCAAAGCGGTGGAATTGTTGCAGTCTCCCGCGCTGCCGGCGGAACTTTTAGTGTTGCCGGAAGCCGCCCTGTGCGGATGCCCCCTTTTTGATTTATTCGACGATAAACGTTTACACGCGCAAATGTCGGCCGCATTAAAAACAGTCGCCAAAGAAACCAAAAAAACGGCCTGTGTGCTGGGCTGTTTGGATAAACAAGGCGGTCAAAGCGTTACCGCCGCGGCATTTATATATAAAGGGAAGATTACCAAAATTTTTGATACGCAAACAGTGGCGTTAAACGGTAAAAATTTACAAATCACGTTGGAAGACCCGCATATGGCGCAAGCGGACCCGGACGCGGATGCCGTTATTTTTGTGCTTGCGCGGCCTTATAAAAAAGGAAACGTCTCTTTGCGGTTGGAAGCGTTAAAAAAATTTGCCAAAAAGAACGGGGTTCCTTCTATTTTATGCAATCTGCTCGGCGGCGGCGACGGTCTTATTTTTGACGGATTAACCGCTATGGCCGACAGAAAAGGTGCGCTTTCGTTTTGCGGGGAATTGTTTTGCGAACGCGTCCACCCGCTGGATTTGGACGAAAAACGCGCCCCGGTTTCTTACAAAACTCCCGTGCTGAAAGAACTTCTTGACGCGCTTGCGTTCGGTTTGGGTGATTACGTACACAAAAGTGGTATGGATAAAGTGGTTTTTGGACTAAGCGGGGGAATTGATTCGGCCGTTACGGCCGCTTTGGCGGCGCGCGCGCTGGGCGGCGAAAGCGTATACTGCGTATCGCTCCCGTCGCACGCTACAAGCGGTTTGAGCAAAAAACTAGCCGGGAAGCTGGCCGTTTCGCTGGGGGTGAATTTAGAAGAAGTTCCCGTTCAGCCCGGTTTGGAATCGGTAAAAGAATCGTTGTCCCATATTGTTTCCAATCCTAAAAAATCGACGGCGCAGGAAATCCAGTCCCGCTTGCGCACCGTTATTTTGGGAGCGCTGGCCGAAGAATATAACGCCATGCTGATTTCCACCGACGATAAGAGCGAAAACGCAGTCGGATCCGTGGTGTTGTATGGCGATGCGGGCGGCTGCTTGCAGCCGCTGGGCGACTTGTATAAAACGGAAATTTACGAACTGGCCGCTTATATCAATAAGGAAAAAGAACTGATCCCGCAGGGGATTATCGACTGCGTGTCAGCTTCGGAATTGTCTTCCAACCAAAAAGTCGAAGATGTGCTTCCTCCTTATCCCGCGTTGGATAAAATTTTGCATGCGTATTTGGAGGACGGTCTTACATTGGATGAAATCGCCAAAAAATGCCGCGTTAAAAAGGACGTTGCCGCGGACGTGTTGGAACGTGTCAACCGCGCCGATTTAAAACGCCGCCAAACGGCCCCGTGTTTGCAGGTGTCGGAACATTCGTTTGCGTCCGTGCTGCGGCCGATTATTAAAAAAATTAATCTGTAGTTTGTTTATGTTTTCTGCTTTAACCGCAAAATTATCCGTCAGAAAAAAGCGTTCCGCCGCGCGCAAACCGCGCAAGGCGGTGCGCCGGCAGCTGTTTAATTTAACAAATCCCATTTTTGT
>CAYUAA010000198.1:0-1626 GCA_964442585.1 uncultured Elusimicrobium sp.
CCGCTGTGCATAGTCAGCAATTTTTTAAACAGTTTTTTGCGCACATCCAACGTAATTTTGCTGCCCACCCACGTGTTTAAATACTTTACCAAATACTCCAAAGAACTCTGCACCAGCACAAACCCAACAATAAGCATGGGGATATACGCCGCCATGACGGCATCTTTGGCCACCAAAACGTCATCCGTGAAGGACTTCATAAACAACGCGATTACGGAGTCCAACGCCCCCACCGGCAGCGCCAGCAAAATACCCAGCAGCGCGCGGAACCAATAAGGTTTAATAAACGGCCACATTTTTTTATAATTTACCACCAACGGATGCCCGGTAACCAGTTCGCCTATCGGACGGGTAAAAATATTTTTCATAAAGTGATGTTTCTCCCAGAAAAAACTTCATTTTATTATAACAATTCGAAAGGCGGTTGTCTTGGCGGGCGGGGGTTGAAAAAAAAATCGTACTTTGCTAAACTAATCAAACAGCGTTTGGCGCACTGACGCCTGCGCGCCGATTTTACCAACCCAGAGGGACTCTACATGGTTATTAAAAAAGCTAATAAAGAAGCGCTCACCGCGGCGGAACTAAAAGAAATTAAAAAACATCTGCTCCAACAGAAAGAAGAAGCCTCCGCGCGCCTGAAAGACAAAAAGAATTTGGATATGCCCGAAGCCGAAGTGGGCGACCCGATTGACGACGCTTCCCGCAGCTTAGATAAAGAAATTTTATTCGAACTTTCCGGCAACGCCCACAACACGATTGAACAAATCGAAGCGGCCCTGCGCAAAATAGACAAAGGCATTTACGGCACGTGCGAATACTGCCGTCAGCCGATTCCCAAAAAACGTATTAAAGCATTGCCTTTTGCGCGCTACTGCGTCAACTGCCAGCACTCGACCGAAAAACATAACAGTTAGTTTTCGCGTTGTATAGCACACAAAACCCTCCCGGCAACAACAGGGAGGGTTTTTTAAACTAAAATTACTTTGCAATTTTATCTATGCCAGGCGCAAAACAAGCCTATAGACGCTTACCAACCGTTCGGTTCATAATATGTAGATTCGTCAGAAATTTTAATACAAGGAACCCCTTCCCATTCATTATAAGTACAAGTACATAACGTCCCATTGATTGTGCAGGAGGCCTTCATCATGGCAACGGTATGTTCTCCATTAGAAAAATAAGCTTCATTTTCATAGCAAGAATCGCGCCCAGGCTGCTTGAGTTGACAATTTCCGCCAACATTACCGCCAGCGAGAGTAAAAGTAACGTCATCAACACCGGCAATAGGTGAATGAGTCATTTGCATACGTTGTTTGTTGAAACACCAAGAAGTGGGATCGGTGTAAGAGGGTTTTTCAGCGTTAACATAAAACTTCCCTGTACAAGACCGGTCACGTATAGTCGTCGGAACGCCCCATCCCCATTTGACCGGGGCGGAAACGGCTTTCCAACACGTCGTATCCGTATACGGAGCAGAGGGACAACATTCACTTTTATGCGATAATTTATAAGCAGTATCAGAACAACCAACCGTAGCAGTTTCAGCACTGCCGCACGCTAAGTATAATTCTTCTTTAGTCGCGCCAGCCAATTTCAACTTCTGCCAGCTCATCTGCCCACTGCTCT
>CAYUAA010000199.1:0-1624 GCA_964442585.1 uncultured Elusimicrobium sp.
AACGCCCGGGCGTAAAATTTAAAGATATGGATCTTATCGGCCTGCCGTACCGCTTGGTAGTCAGCAGCCGTACGGTGAAAGAAGGCCAATGTGAATACAAAAAACGCACGGATAAAGAATCCGTACGCTGGAACCTGGCCGACGCAGCCGAAAACCTGCTGAAAATTGCAGGAAAATAACCGGTTCTCATCAAACACAAAATCCCGTCGGATTTATTTATCCGGCGGGATTTTTTACAGCTAAAAAGGACAAACGGCAAAACTAAGGCCTACCAGTCAACACCGTCATCGTGGGACCGGCCATTTTGTCTTTTCCTCTCACCAACTGGCAATTTTTTATTTTGTCGGATGTCGCCTCGCAGACGGCACAACAACAAAATTTTTTGTCAGAAGAACCCTTGCTTTGTATGGCTAAATAGCAAATAAAATCACAAGTACTTCTTTTCGAGCCGATGAACAGCAAGCATATAAAAGGTGTTTCCTTACTAAAATGCCGCGCTTTGCTCCGTCTATAAAAAGCGTTTCAAACGGATTTGGAGTTTTATTTGTTTGAGCCGAAGGCGAGTTGTAAAACGCCCCGTTTGAATCTGCTTTTTATGGAACCCGGGCGGTGAGATTTTTTCTTCTGCAAGAAAAAAAGAACTGCGCTTAGGCAAAGAAAGGGAGCGCCAGGTCAGCGCTCCCTCCAGCCCCCTATTGTAGATTTTTTTGGCTGTGCAGATTGTTAAAAACGCGCACCCAAGCGGAAGAATACCGTATGAAACTGCAGGTTTTTATCGCGCCCGAAGTCCGAGAGATGTTTGTCATTCACAAACGCGTAGGTGTAGCGGTATTCCAGGCCGGCAAACACGGTGGACGTAATATCGTACTGCAAACCCGCGCCGGTGTAGAGCGAGGCTCCCCATTTATCGCGGCTGGAGCTTCTGTCACCGGCTTCGTTTTTCAAGCGGGCGTTCATCAAACCGGCACCCATCGGCAGGTAAAAGCGCAGATTATCCCACACGTTAAACGTATATTTACCGCCCAAAGAAATGTTATGCGCCACAAATTTATGATAGTCGCGGCCGGCGTGGGTTTTACCGTCCGGGTTTAAGAACATATAGTCAAACCCCATACCAAAGTGGGGAGCCATATCCCATAAGACGCTGGCACCCGCAGCAATACCATTGGAAGCGTAGCGGCCGTCTTGAGAATCTTTGTTAAAAGAGTACGTTTGGCCTACCGCGAGAGAAACTTCTCCACGTTTTTCGTTCACGCGCGCCGCGCGGCTGGGCGTATAGTTGCTGTAAGCGACGCCATCGGTAGTGGTTACCCCTTGCGCATCGGTGACGCTCTCCTCGATAATGCCATAGTCCGAAGTGCCTTTTTTGTCCGTTACGCTGACGTCATAAACATTGGTGGTTGTAGTAGTGGTATTAACTTGCAGTTTCGGCTCGCCTTTTTTAAGAGAAGCTTCGTTGGCTGCTTGGGTGGCGGCCTCGCCGGCGGCATTTTGTTTGGCTTTCATAGCGGCCTTGGCCTTGGCTTTTTTAGCTTCGGCCGATTTTTTGGCTGCTTTGGCTTCTTTACCGGCGGTTACTTCTTCCCCCATAATAACGGTGCCGTCCGCACCGCGTACCACGGCA
>CAYUAA010000200.1:0-1594 GCA_964442585.1 uncultured Elusimicrobium sp.
TGATGTTGTCGTAGGCGAAGCGGTACTGGTTGGTGCCGTCGTCTAACGTAAAACCTTCATCGTCGGCGGAAGCGATAACGCCGGTGAAAAATCCGCGGCCTTCCAAGGGCACTTTCAGCACGATCTTTACGCGTTGGGTGAGGAATTGTTTAAAATGGGCCGGTTTTTTTAGCACGCGCGTTACGCCGGGGGAGGAAACCTCCAAAATATACGCGCCGTCGATTAAATTTTCCATTTCCAAAATGGAATCGATTTTATCGGTCAGTTCTCCGCAGTCGTCAAGCGTTACGCCGCCGACTTTGTCGACAAAAAATTGCAAAAGTTTCTTTTTGCCTTGGTTTTGGATAACCAAATCTACCAATTCTACGCCGCTTGCTTCCAACGCTTTGGCGACGGTTTGTTCGATTGTTTTAGGGTCTCTCATACTTACTCCTTGCTATAGAGCCTTATTTAAGCAAAGAGCGGCTTGTTTCCAAGCCGCTCTTTACGAGTACATATTTATCATAACATTTGGGGGGCCCCCTGTCAACCGTATTTAGCGGTTGCCTTTGGCGCGGTTATGAGTTTTGCATAACATTTGGCAGTTTTTTTCGTCCGTTGTTCCGCCTTTGCTCCAGGCTGTTACGTGGTCGGCGTCCATTTCGTTTTGTTTCCAAATACGCGTTTTGTTGGCGTTATTTCCCAGCGCGCATAGCGGACAGTTAGACGCGCCTTCCTGCTGGGCGCGGCGGGTTTGGGCGGCGTTTGCCGGCTTCGTCAAATACGCGCACTTCCAATAATTTTGTATCTTTACCTCCGCCTAAGTTGATGGTTCTGAACCAGTCTTTTATTTCGCTTTCCGTGCCTTCGCACTCGTAGACAAGCGGGATTGTAAATCGTCGATGTCGATTTTGCCGTTGGCGTTGGTGTCTTTGCCCAAAATAAAAATTTTGCCTTTGACGGCTGTTTTGGTTTTATCAAACTGCGGGGATTAAAATAAAGACGGCTGGTGCGGAAATTTTAAATTTTTGCTTTCCGCCGCATAGCATAACTGGTGCTGATTAATTTTTTAAGGCCAACGCGTTCGAAATTTTGGGCGAAGTATTTGGTAAAGTTGCTCCACTCCGGGTCGCCGTACGGGAGAAGTACGGTTTTGTTTTTAAACAGGGGGGATTAAAGTCCAAGTAGGCTTGAATTTCTTTTTCTATATCGTGGTACTGCGTGTAAAATTCGTCGTTCTTGGCTTTTTTGGCTTTTGTAAGGTTGCTGTTACTGGCCGAACACGGGGAATCTAAGTCGTTAGAGGCGTGCGGCGTTCTTTACATTGTTACTTTATTTTAAATAAAAAATCTTATTACGCGTACGAAACAAAATCTAATTAGTTTTTAGTACTGGCGGATATTTCCTGCATTTTTAAACTGACTGTGTGGCAAGGATTTGCCGCGAATAAAAACCTTAGGGGGATCGTAATATGAATAAAAATTGGATGATTGCAGTGGCGGCGTGCTTGCTAGGCAGCGCCGCGTTTGCCCAACAGGGCAGTGTAACCTATGGCGACATTGCCGTGGTACGCGGTGCGGACGGCACCGTTATTATGGGGGAAGAAGTAACCGCC
>CAYUAA010000201.1:0-1579 GCA_964442585.1 uncultured Elusimicrobium sp.
GGACCGTGCACGTTCAAAAGAACGAAATCATCACGGCGCTCATTAAAGAATACGCCTCCAAAGAAGGCGAGGAGTAATTATGCATATTGTAGCTTGCGTGAAACAAACCCCTAAGTCCGATAACGTAAAAATCGATCCCGCCACCGGCTGCTTAATCCGCTCCGGCGCGGCGAGCGCGATGAACCCCTTTGACGAATACGCTTTGGAAGAAGCCGTCATGCTTAAAGAACAACTGGGCGGGACGGTATCCGTCATCACCATGGGCCCGCCTCAGGCTGAAGCCGTTCTGCGCGACAGTATCGCCCGCGGGGCCGACAAAGTCTACCAACTGGGCGACATGGCGTTTGCCGGATCCGATACCTGGTCTACGAGCTATGCGCTTTCTAAAGGTATTGAAAAAATCAACTCCATCGAGCCCGTGGACCTGGTCATCTGCGGCAAGCAAACCAACGACAGCGACACCGGCCATATCGGGCCGCAGCTTTCGGCTTGGCTGAAATGGCCTAACGCCGCGTTTGTTAAAAAAGTGGTTTCGGTAAACGAAAAGACGATTACCGTCGAACGTTTGACCGAAGACGGCAGTGAAACCTTGGAACTTCCTTACCCGTGCGTGCTTAGCGTGGTGAAAGACATTAACAGCCCGCGCGTGCGCAGTGTAAAAGGCCGCATGGCCGCCAAACGCGCCGAAGTGACCAAATGGACCGCCGACGACGTAGCGGCCGACAAAACCATGCTGGGCATGAAAAATTGTCCCACGCGCGTGGTAAAATCGTTCGTTCCCAAACGCGAAGTTTGCGCCGCGTGTGTGGAAGGCGCCACCGCCAAAGAAAGAGCCGCCAAATTGGTGGATATCCTCAAAGAGAACAAATATATTTAAGGGGACTGATTATGAAAGATTTTAAAAACGTTTGGATTTTTGCCCAAGCCCAGCGCGGCAAATTAAGCTCCACGGCCTACGAACTGCTTTGCGCCGGGCGCAAACTGGCCGATGATTTGGGCGAAAAACTCTGCGCCGTTTTGCTCGGTCACAACGTGGAACAATTCGCCAAAGATTTGTTTGAACACGGGGCTGACGTCGTGTACGTGTGCGACGATCCGGCCTTGGAAAATTACGTAGACGACGTTTACGCCAAAGTACTGGCCGATATGGTGGCTCAGTACAAACCCAACAAATTTTTATTGCCCGCCACCAACTTGGGCCGTTCTCTTTCGGCCAAAGCGGCTGTGTTTATCGGCACGGGCCTTACGGCGGACGCAACCGAAGTGCTTATTAATAAAGAGGACGGCCAACTCCACGCCACCCGCCCTACCTTCGGTGGCAACCTGATGGCCACCATTACCTGTGCGCATACCCGCCCGGAAATGTGTTCTCTGCGTCCTATGTCTTACGAAAAGGCTCCGCTTCAAGCCGGCCGCTCGGGCGAAACAGTGAAATTTAATTTTGATCCGGCCAAACACACTTCCCTCGCCAAATTTTTGCAGTTTATCAAAAGCGAAGGCGACGGGCTGGATTTGTCCGAAGCCGAAGTGATTGTGGCCGGCGGCCGCGGCGTGGGCAAGGCCGAAGGTTTTGCCCTGC
>CAYUAA010000202.1:0-1562 GCA_964442585.1 uncultured Elusimicrobium sp.
TTATTCTTTTGTGAGGGGGGATATATCCCATGTATCAAAATACGGGTTTTACGCTGATAGAGCTGCTAGTGGTGGTTTTAATCATCGGTATCTTATCTGCGGTGGCGTTGCCGCAGTACCAAAAAGCGGTGGAAAAAAGCCGCATTAGCGCGTTGTTCCCCATGGCGCGCGCGGTGGAGACCGCCCAAAAAGCCTATTATATGGCCGGTGGTTCTTTTAGTGACGAAATGAGCGCGCTGGATATTTCGCTTCCGTTGGCGGCTCCTGCGGCGGGGGCGTCTTTGTGTAATTTGGCCAACGAATCTTCGGATGCATTTCGTGCGGATGATAACACGATCATTGCGTTAAATAACCGTGCTTCCGCCGGTTCGTATTTTGTCGCGGCGGTCCGCCGCGGCGGGCCTTTTATGTGTTCGGGGATTAAAATTCCGTTGGCGGAGGTTTCTTCTCTAAAAGCGGGAGAATCTTATTGTTACGAACATGTTACTCTCTTTAAGGGTGCGGCGGGGGATTTCTGCGTCAAACTGATGAATGGAACCTATGTCACTACGTTTGACGGGTGCCGCTTTTACCAGGTGCGCTAGTATCGGCGCGGGTAATAAATTTGATAAAATATATACATGGAAAAATCGGCGTTGTGCCCGTTGGACGGCCGCTATGGCGGCAGATTGGGCGCGCTCAGAAGTTGTATGAGCGAAGCCGCCTTTTTCGCATCCCGTTTACGTGCCGAGTGCGCGTGGGTGGAAACGCTTTCTTCCCTAAAACTGCCGCGTTTTAATCCGTTGACTGAAACCGAAAAAGCTTTATTGGCCGGCGTATGTAATTTGTCCGAAGCCGATTTGGCCGTTTTGCGAGCCATTGAGTTTGACGGCTACAAAAACATTCCTGCCACTAAGCATGATGTAAAAGCGGTAGAATACTTTTTAAAATTGCGCCTGGCGAAAACCTCGCTGGCAGACCGTTTGGAATGGTTCCATTTCGCTTTGACAAGCGAAGACGTTAATAGCGCGGCGTATGCCATGCTTTTATCGGACGGGTTGGAAAAAGCCCTCCTGCCCGCATTGGAAAACATTTATAAAGAACTTGTCAAACTGGCCCGCAAAGAAGCACGCTCCGTTTTGTTGGCGCGCACGCATGGACAGCCCGCGGTGCCGACGACGTTTGGTAAAGAAATCCGCGTGTTTTCCGAGCGTTTAAAACGTCAAATCAAAACCTTAAAAACGCGCGAGGTTTCCTGCAAATTCGGCGGTGCGGTGGGTAATTATAATGCGCATGTGGCGGCGTTTGGCGATATTAATTGGCCGCGCGCCGCGCAGAAATTCGTAGCCAAGCTCAACCAAGGCCGCAAAATTAAAATTTTCTTAAGCCCGCTTTCTACTCAGGTGGACAACCGCGATTCCTACGCTGAAATTTTCGACAATCTCCGCCGCGTCAACGTTATTTTGCTGGATTTTTGCCAGGATATGTGGCGTTATATTTCCGCAGGGCTTGTGCGCCAAAAAACGGCGGCGGGCGAGGTGGGCTCTTCCACCATGCCGCAAAAAGTAAACCCGATTGATTTT
>CAYUAA010000203.1:0-1548 GCA_964442585.1 uncultured Elusimicrobium sp.
GGTGTTAGAGTTAAAAGTATTGGCCGACTTGGGGCTTGTCGGTTTCCCCAATGCGGGCAAAAGCACGTTTTTAAGCCGCATTTCTGCCGCGCGGCCGCGCATTGCAGACTATCCGTTCACCACGCTCAACCCGAACCTGGGCATTACGCTGCATAAAGGCATCAGTTTTGCCACGGCCGATATCCCGGGAATCATTGAAGGGGCCAGCGAAGGCAAAGGATTGGGCCACCAATTTTTGAAACACATCGAACGCACCCGCGTGCTTTTACACCTGGTAGACCCGAACGGTTTTGACGGCATGAGTGCGGAAAAATCCGTTAAAGTAATTGAAGAAGAATTAAAAGCCTTCGACAAAAAATTGTTCGCCAAACCGCGCATTATTGTGGTGAACAAAATGGATTTGCCGGAAGCCAAAAAAGCGTACGAAACCATTAAGAAAAAATTTAAAAAACACAAAGTAATGTTGATGTCCGCCGCCACAGGGGAAGGGGTGGATAAAGTGCTCGACGAAGTGGTAAAAATTTTGGCCGCTACACCAGTGGAAGCTCCCGTCATCCAAGAAAAAACGGCCGCTACGCACAAAGTGGAACCGATTTTCTCCATCGAGCGCGACGAAAATGACGTCATTCACATCACGGGTAAAAAAGTGGTGGAGTTTATCGCCATGACGAACTTCAACCAGCCCGAAGCAGTGGCGCGCCTGCGCGGCATTTTCAAAAAAATCGGCTTAGAAAAAGCCCTGCTTAAATACGGGGTGCAGGACGGCGACACGCTAATCGTCGGCGGACGCGAGTTTGAATGGAACGGGGATTTTGACGAAGAAGCCCCCAACTCGCCCGACCACGCCGGCTACAAACGCCGCGAAACCAAAGCGGAACGCTTGGCTAAACGCAAAGCGCGCCGTGAAGGCAAAAAATAAACTTATTAAAAGTGAACGGGCCACCCAAAAGGCGGCCCGGTTTTATAACTCCCAAAATTCGCCACCGCCCGAGTAGCCCACATCTTCTATTTTATGCGTCCCCACCGCACGGCAGACTTTTATACCCTTCGTATTTCTACTCCAACAGTAAACTTTTCCACCCAATGATTGCGCGTTCACCCCAGCAGAAGAGCGCATGAGCCCACTGGCAATAATTAAATACTCGGGTTCCTTGGTATGCGTTAAAGAAAAACGCCCATCCTTCCACTCCACAGGCAAATCCCACGTAAACTCTTTCAATGCTGGACGCGTTACATCCAGGTCGTCCAACGAAGAAGGATATACTCCATTTGCTAAAAAATACACTTCGGCAGCGTCCCGCACGCTTTTTACCAACGCAACAGCCTCTACCGCGCGGGATTTGGCTACCGCCATTTGATACTGCGGCACAGCTACTGCCGCTAAGATGCCAATAATTAAAACTACTACTAATAGCTCTATTAGCGTAAAACCTTTCATATTTGTTTTGCCCCCTTAAAAGTCATACCGAGATGTTTCTGCACGGCATTCCTTTGCGTCATCCCCGAAGGTTTGGCGGCACCCTCCGGGCCAGCCGCAGGGTTCGGGGA
>CAYUAA010000204.1:0-1523 GCA_964442585.1 uncultured Elusimicrobium sp.
TCTGGACGTCCGATTATGTGCTGATGGGTTACGGTACGGGCGCGATTATGGCCGTTCCCGCCCACGACGAACGCGACTATGCCTTTGCCAAAAAATTCGGCCTTGAAATTATCGAAGTCATTAAAAGCGAACAAGGCGTGGAAAAGGAAGCCTTTACGGGTGACGGCGAACTGGTAAACTCCGGTTTTTTAAATGGTCTTCGCGTAAAAGAATCTAAAGCCGCCATGATTAAATGGTTGGAAGAACACGGCTGCGGAAACGCCAAAATCACCTACAAACTGCGCGACTGGGTGTTCGCCCGTCAACGCTATTGGGGGGAACCGATTCCCGTCGTACATTGTGAAAAATGCGGCGTCGTGCCGTTGCCGGAAGATCAGCTGCCGCTGCGTCTGCCGGAAGTGGATAAATTTGAACCTTCGGGCACGGGGGAATCTCCGCTGGCCACGGTGACGGACTGGGTCAACACCACCTGCCCGCACTGCAGCGGTCCCGCCAAACGTGAAACCAATACCATGCCCCAGTGGGCTGGTTCGTGCTGGTATTATTTGCGCTATATGGACCCGAAAAACGCTCAGGCGTTAGTCGACCCGGCTATCGAAAAAGCCTACGGTCCGGTGGATTGTTACATCGGCGGTGCGGAGCACGCCGTACTGCACTTGCTGTACGCGCGCTTTTGGCACCGGGTGCTGTTCGATTTGGGTGTTGTCAGCCATAAAGAACCGTTCCAAAAGCTGCGTCACCAAGGCATGATTTTGGCATTCTCTTACCGCGACAAGATGGGCGCGTATCACGGCTATGACGAAATCGATTTTAAAGACGGCAAAGCCTTCTTAAAAACCACCGGCGAGGAACTTTCGCCGATGGTGGAAAAAATGTCCAAATCCAAGAAAAACGTCATCAATCCGGACGATATTTTGTCCCAGTACGGCGCGGATGCGTTCCGCATGTACGAAATGTTCATGGGGCCGTTTGAAGCCAGCAAACCCTGGGATATGAAAGGGATTGAAGGCATTTCGCGCTTTTTAAAACGCGTGGCCGCCTGGAGTGAAAGCGTACAACTTTCCGAAGGAGCCGATCCTAAAAAAAGTGAAATTCTGAAAAACAAAACCATCGTAAAAGTGGGCGAAGACATCGAAAACTTCCGTTTCAATACGGCTATTTCTTCGCTGATGGTGTTGTTTAACGATATCAGCAAACTGCCGCAAGTAAGCAAACAGACGTTTGAAACGTTCTTGAAACTCTTGCACCCGTTTGCCCCGCATTTGACCGAAGAAATCTGGCAGCAACGCGGATACGAAGGGTTCCTGGTTAAATCCTCCTGGCCGAAGGCTGACGAAAACTTGATGCAGGACGACAGCGTGGAAATCGGCGTGCAGGTGAACGGTAAGGTGCGCGACCGCGTGGCGGTGCCGGCGGGCGCTTCGAAAGAAGAAATCGAAAAAATCGCGTTGGCGAGCGAAAAAGTACGGCGCAATTTGGAAGGTTTCGAAATTAAAAAAGTAATCGTCGTACCCGGCCGCATG
>CAYUAA010000205.1:0-1514 GCA_964442585.1 uncultured Elusimicrobium sp.
TACATTTCCTCCGGCGCGCTTACGCCGATGAATTCCAGCCCTTTTTTAATGCGTTCCGCAACCCGCTGGCAGATGAACAAACGCGCTTTGGTTTGCGCGGGGTTCTGTTCGTCCAGCACGCGGCAGTTGTCGTAGAACGCGTGGAATAAGCCCGCCAATTCGATAAGGTAAGTGGTTAAATGGTGAGGGCTTAAATCGGCCACGCAATTGCGCAACACTTGTTTGAACCAAATCAGTTTCAGCATTAGTGCGCGTTCCTGCGGGGCGAGCGTGGTGGGGGCTTCGTTATATTCCGTAAAGCCTTTTTCCGCCGCCGCCTTAAAGATGGAGTGGATGCGCGCATGTACATACTGCACGTAGAAAACGGGGTTTTCGTTGGTGCGTTTTTTTGCCAAGTCCATATCAAAAATCATATGGGCGTTGGGGGTGCGGCTGGCGAAGAAAAAGCGGCATACGTCGGTGCCCACTTCGTCCATCAGTTCGCGCAAGGTGATAAACCGGCCCGCGCGTTTGGACATTTTCACCTGTTCGCCGCCTTCGGTCAGATGGACGAGCTGGTGAATAATCGGTACGAAAGATTTTTCTTCTTTTCCAAGGGCGTGTACGGCGGCTTTCATACGCGGTACATAGCCGTGATGGTCGGCTCCTAAAATATCGATAAGGGTGGTGTAGCCGCGGTCGTATTTATTTTTATGGTAGGCGATATCGGCCAGAAAGTAAGTCGGGCGGCCGTCTTTGCGTACGAGTACGCGGTCTTTATCGTCCTGCGCTTCGGCGTCTTTGGTGGAGCCGAACCACACCGCGTTTTCTTTTTCGTAGGTATAGCCTTGTTCGGTAAGCGTAGCGAGTGCTTTTTTGGGCGCTTCTTCTTTATGCAAATCGGACTCGCGGAACCAGCGCGTAAAGTCGACGTGAAAATCTTTCATGTCCTGTTGCTGGGTTTTGATGAGTTCTTCCATCGCCCAACGGCCGTACTGATCTTCGGGCAAATCGGCGGGAATGCGTTTAGCCAATTCAATTAAGTAGGTGCCGTGATAGCCGTTTTCCGGCGGCTCTTTGCCTTCTTTGCGGGCTTTGACGGATACGGCCAGGAGCTCGGCTTGGTTGCCGGCGTCGTTGACGTAGTATTCGCTGTCGCAGCAGTAGCCCAAGGCGCGGTGGATTTTAACCAGACTGTCGCCCAAGCTTGCGCCGCGGCCACTGGCCACATGCAAGGGCCCCGTGGGGTTGGCGGAAACGAATTCGATTAAAATGTTGTGTTTGGCGCAGTCGCACTCGCGGTCTTTTAAACGGCGGTCGGCGGCGGTGCTGATGATGAAATTGTCCTGCAGTTTTAAATTGATAAATCCGGGTGCGGTGGGCTGAGCGTCTGCCACTACGGTCATTTCGCGCAGTACTTTGCACGCTTCTTTGGCGATTTCCATGGGATTTTTACGCAATTTTTTTGCGGCGGCCATGGCCCATGTCATGGATAAGTCCGCCCCCGTATGGGCGGGCGCGGCGGAAAATTCGAC
>CAYUAA010000206.1:0-1512 GCA_964442585.1 uncultured Elusimicrobium sp.
ACCTGTTTTGGGCCATTAGCTCAGTTGGTAGAGCAGACGCCTCTTAAGCGTAAGGTCGTGAGTTCGAGCCTCACATGGCCCACTTTAGTTTTTCTATAAATTAAGAAATACGAAAAAGGACGGATGGCGGAACCGGTAGACGCGTACGCCTTAGGAGCGTATGGAGCAATCCGTGAGGGTTCAAGTCCCTCTCCGTCCAGAATTTCGGCACAGCCGAAAAAAGAAAAGAGGAGTGTTGAGCATGTCCATTTTTAAAACCGCCCAGGCCGGGGAAGTAAAAACCAAACAAATCGGCAAAGAAGGCTGCCGCGTAACGTTAGCCGTTGAAGCCGCCCCCGAACTGGTAACCAAATGTTTCCAAAACGCCGCCATTCAGGTGCAGTCCCGCGCGCAGATGCAGGGTTTCCGCGCCGGTAAAGTGCCGCTTGATTTAGTAAAACAAAACTTCGGCGGGCACATTAAAGAACGCGCGTTGGATTTGACGGTAAAAGCCGCCATCAACGCCGCCGTGACCGAAGCCAAGCTCGATCCGGTCGCCGTGCCTGTGCTCACTAAAGCTGATTTTGCCCATTTTGAAGACGGAAAAGCGTTTTCTTTTGAAATCGCCGTGGACGTTGCCCCGGAATTTGACGTGCGCGACTACAAAGGCATCGAAATCACCAAAAAACCCGAAACCGCCACGGACGCGGATGTAATGGAAAACATTAACCGCGTGCTGGACGCCAACGCCCGTCTGGAAAGCGCGGCCGACGGCGCGACGATTGACGACAACTGCTTTGCCGTCATCCACTACACCGGCAAACGCAACGGTACGGAAGATTACAAATTAAGCGCCGACAGCGAACTGGTGGAAATGGCCGCCCCGCAAACCATGCCCGGCCTGGCCGAAGCCATTAAAGGTCTTAAAAAAGGTGACGTGAAAGACGTGGAAATTAAAGAAGGCGACGATACTCTTTCCTTCCACGTGACGGTGGACGATATTAAAAACAAAATCGTCCCCGCGTTGGACGACAACTTTGCCAAAGATATGGGTTTTGACACCCTGGACGCTTTGAAAGCCAAAGTAAAAGAAAGCCTGGACGCCGAAGCCAAACAGGCCTCCAACCGCGACGAAATCGCCCAAATTGAAAATCACCTCGTCAAAATGAACAATTTTGAACTTCCGCAGAGCTTGGTGGAAGAATATACCGAATCTTCGTTGAACAATTTCGTGCGCAGCATGACGCAGCTTAAACCCGAACAGCTGACCGAAGAACAACGCAAAAGCTTCGAAGAACGCATCCGCCCCAGCGTGGAAAAAGACTTGCGCATCGGCTATATCGTACACGCCGTAGCCAAGAAAGAAAACCTGGAAGCGACGGAAGCCGACTGGCAGGCGGAACTGGACAAGAGCCTTGCCTCCAACGCCCAGAACAAAGAAGACGAAAAGAAAATCAAAGCTTTCTTTAACGAACGCAAAGCCCACATTTTGGCTACGCTTACGGAACGCAAAGTGTTTGATTTCTTTAAATC